>JANRLA010000019.1:0-2729 GCA_033763015.1 Bacteroidia bacterium | reverse complement strand
TCCTGCACGTTGTCGGTAAAAATGCTGCTGCTCAGGCCCTGGGGCACACCGTTGTGGAGGGCCAGCGCCTCGTCGAAGGTGGTGTACCTGAGTAGGTACAGGATGGGGGCAAAGGTCTCGTGCTGGATGCTGGGCAGGGTGGCCGGGGCCTCGACGAGCACGGGGCGGACGTAGTGGCCGCCTTCGCAGCCCGCTACGGTGTGCCGCCCGCCGGGGATGAGCACGGTGCCGCCTTCGGTTTGGATTTGCTCCAGGCGGCGCTCCATCATCTCAATGGCCGCACCGTCAATGAGTGGGCCGATGAGCGTCTGGCCGTCGAGCGGGTGGCCAATGCGCGGGGCCAGTTGGCCGTAGGCCTGTACCAGCTTGGCTTTCAGGGCCTCGTACACCGAGGCGTGGGCGATGACCCGCCGGGTGCTGGTGCAACGCTGGCCGGTGGTGCCCACGGCCCCGAAGACGATGGCCGGAAGGGCGAGCTCGAGGCGGGCGTTGGCGGTTACAATAACGGCATTGTTGCCCCCGAGCTCGAGTAGGCTCCTGCCCATACGACGCGCGACGGTTTCGCCTACGGCCAGGCCCATGCGGGTAGAGCCCGTGGCCGACACCAGGGCCACGCGGCGGTCGGCGGCCAGGGCCTGGCCTACCTCGCGCCCGCCGTTGATGAAGCTAAAGGTGCCCTCGGGCACGCCGTTGGCCTCGAGCACGGGGCGCAGCAGGTGCTGCACGGCCACGGCGCAGAGCGGGGTTTTCTCAGAGGGCTTCCAGAGGGTGGCGTTGCCACACACGGCGCCCACCATGGCATTCCAGCTCCAGACCGCAACCGGGAAGTTGAAGGCCGAGATGACGCCGACCACGCCCAGGGGGTGCCAGCGCTCTTGCAGCCGGTGGTGGGGCCGCTCGGAGGGGAAGGTCAGGCCGTAGAGCTGGCGCGAAAGGCCAGCGGCAAAGTCGCAGATGTCGATCATCTCCTGCACCTCGCCCAGGCCCTCCTGGTAGATTTTGCCCATCTCGTAGCTGACCAGCGTGGCCAGGTCGGCTTTGTGCGTGCGCAGCTGCTCGCCAATCTGGCGCACGACCTCGCCACGGCGGGGGGCGGGCCAGTCGCGCCACTGGCGGGCGGCGGCATCGGCCTGGTGTACAACGGCTTCAAAGCCTGCCGTATCGGCGAATTGGGCCGTGGCGATGGGCTGGCCGTCGGTGGGCGAGTGCACGGTGTGCGGCGTGCCGTAGGCAGTTTCGGCCCAGTGTAGGCCGGTGCTATAGGCCGGGGCGGGGCTCGTGAGGCCCAAGCGGGCCAGGGCCGCTTCGAGTTGCGCGCGGTACGGGGTTTGGGGTGCTGCAGATGCCATGGGCCAAAGGTAGGCGGATAGGCGGCAGAAGCGGTAAACTTGCGCTGTGGGCCGCCGGTGCAGTTGGGTTAGGACAGGGATAGGAATTTGTGCCTGGGTGGCTGTACTGGGGGCAAGTGCCCATGCCCAGCAGCAGCCCGATACCCTAGCCGCCCGGCGCGATAGCCTGCCGCCCCCACCAGCGCTCGATACCACCCGCTACCTCGACTGGCAACTGCGCCAGGGGCCCGTAGACCTCAGCGAACTACGGGCCTACCCTCGGGTCACCGAGCTGGTGCTGCCCCACCAGATCGTGCGCCTAGGGCCGCTCGCCGACAGCACCTACACCCAGCTGCGACGCCTCACCGCCGCCCGCACCACCCTCACCACCGACAGCCTGCGGCGCCTGTACCTGCCCAACCTGGAGCAGCTGGACCTGAGCCTGACCCGCGTAACCACGCTGGAGGGCCTGGCGCACTTTGGCCAGCTCACCGAGGTGGTCCTGGCCCGGGGGCAAGTAGACGCTACGGCGTTGGCAGCGGCCCGCAAACAGCTACCCCACCTACAGTTTACGTTCCGCGACGCGGTGCGACGGCTATCGCGCCGGTGTACCCACCACGAGCTTACCGTCCAGCTGGCCGAGTACCTCATTGTACCCAACGAGGTAGCGCCCCCCGTGGCTGGGCCGGGCCGCATCGCCATAACGTTTGTCGTTGACCGCCAAGGCTTTGTAACACGAGCCCAGGTAACCGAGGGGTACCACCCCGCATGGGATGCCGCTGCCCTTGCGGCCACGCGCCGCCTATGGTTTGAGCCCGGCCCCAGCGAAACGGCACGTACGGCTTACCTGAACCTGCCGCTGGGCGACTAGAGGGAAATTAGTAGCGGCGGACGTACACCGTGAGGTTGTCGGTGCGGCCCCGTGCGTCGGTTGCGGTGATGACCACCCGGCCGGTATCGGGCTCCAGGAAAAAGGCCTCGCTGGGCGGGCGCTCGCCCACAAACCGACCCCCGACAAACCAGTGGATACGCTCGCCGTCGGGCGGGCATTCGGCGCGCAGGGCTAGGCGTTGGCGCTGGCCCCGCTCGACAAAGTACTCGGCCCCCGCCGTAGGCGAGGTAATGCGCAGGCCCTGCCGCTGGGCCGTCTGGTGCTGGCAGGCAGGGTTGTGGGGCGGGGGTAGCGCCACGCGGTGCCCCTGGTCGAGGTGCCAGGCCAGGAGCGCCGGGGGGTAGTTGGGCAGCAGCACCCGCTGGGTAGGGGTAGTGGGCAGGCATTCGCTGCAGTAGCTGGTCGTACCATCGGCCGATACCCAGCCCCATTGCAGGTGCTGGCACCGCACGTGGGGCGAGACCCCGGGCCGGTAGGCATCTTCTACCCGGCTGTGGCAAAAGGTATCG
>JANRLA010000018.1:0-13450 GCA_033763015.1 Bacteroidia bacterium | reverse complement strand
TCTGGGTAGCTGCACAAGCGCCCGCCACACCGCCACCGACTGACTGGCACCACCGCGACGAAACCCAGGATGCCCTGCGCGGGGTAAGCAGCCACCGGGCCTACCAAGAGCTGCTCAAAAACCGAAAGCCCGGCCGCACCGTTGTGGTCGCGGTCATCGACTCGGGCACCGACATTGACCACGAAGACCTGAAAGACGTACGCTGGACCAACGCCAAAGAAGTTGTCGGCAACGGTAAAGACGACGACGGCAACGGCTACGTAGACGATGTACACGGCTGGAATTTCATTGGCGGTGCCGATGGCAGAAATGTGGCGTTCGACCAGCTCGAAATGACCCGCGAGTACAAAAAATACCTCGCCTACTTCTCCGGCAAAGACACCACCCGCCTCTCGGCCGACGACCAAGCCAAGTTCGACTACTACCGCAAGGTGCGGCAAGCTTACACCGAGAAGCTGGCCGAAACCCAGGGTGCCTGGGCCAACTGGGAAGGTATCATCCCGGTGTACAAAGCGGCCGTGGCCCAGCTTAAAGCCCACCTCCAGACCGAGACCCTGACCCCCGAGGCCGTGCAGGGCGTCACAGACGCATCGGTAGGCGAGGCCAAAAACCTGTACCTGCAAGTAGCCGCCTACGGCATCACCGAGCAGGACATGAACGACATCGAGAAGTACTTTACCGAACAGCTCAACTACAACCTCAACCTCGACTACGAAATCCGTAGCATCGTCGGCGACGACTATGCCAACACCGCCGAGCGTACCTACGGCAACGCCGATGTCATTGGCCCCGACGCCGACCACGGGACGCACGTGGCGGGCATCATCGCCGCCGGCCGGCAGAATGGCAAAGGCATCGACGGTCTGGCCGACGCGGTACGCATCATGGTGGTACGCGCCGTACCCGGTGGCGACGAGCGCGACAAAGACGTTGCCAACGCCATTCGCTACGCCGCCGACAACGGGGCCCACATCATCAACATGAGCTTCGGCAAGTCGTTCTCGCCCGAAAAGCAAGTGGTAGACGAAGCCGTGGCCTACGCCGTAAAGAAAGGCGTTCTGCTGGTGCACGCCGCCGGCAACGATGCGAAAGATCTGACCCAGGAGGCCAATTTCCCGAATGCCGACTACCTGGCCGGTGGGCAGGCCGAAACCTGGATCGAAGTCGGTGCTTCTTCCTTCGGCAACCCCGAACCCTTTGTAGCCAACTTCAGTAACTACGGCAAAACCCGGGTCGATCTGCTGGCCCCCGGCGACGACATCTACTCGACCATACCCGGCTCTAAGTACACCAACCACGACGGCACCAGCATGGCCGCACCCGTGGTGAGCGGTGTAGCGGCCGTGGTTATGGCCTACTACCCCACTCTCTCGGCCAAGGAAGTGAAAGAGATCCTCCTCGCCAGCGCCGTGCGCTACCCCGAGCGTACCGTTGCCGCCCCCGGCGAAGAAGCCACGACCGTGCCCCTGACCGACCTTTGCCGCACGGGCGGTATCGTCAACCTATACGCCGCGCTGCAAGCCGCCGAAAAGCGGGCCCAGGAGTCGAAGTAACCTCTCGCATAGTTTCGCCGGAACCAAAAAACGGCCCACCGCTTGGGTGGGCCGTTTTTATTGGGTGCAGGTAGTGGGCCCTGGCCGTCACCTCAAGAGGTGCACAATGCCTTGGTAGGTTAGCGACTGGACCTGGCCATCGCGGACGACATCGATGACCACCTGGTAGGTATACACCCCGATATCGTAGGCCTCGCCAAAGCCGTTCGTGCCGTCCCACCCGGCTACTGTCTGCCCATCGGGCAACTGGTCAGTGCCCGACTGGTACACCAGGTTGCCCACCCGGTCGAAGATGCGCAGGCTACGCACCACGGGGTCGAGGCTATCGGCGGGCAGAAGTCCGGCCGCAATTTCATCGGCATTGTCGATGCTGTTGGGCAGGGGCCGGAACACATCGTTCACCCCGTCGGCGTTGGGCGTAAAGGCCGTGGGGAAGTTGTAGGCAGGCTCCAGGATCGTTACTGCATTGGGCACAATCAGGATATCTGCACAGCCAATGCTGTTCTCTACGTAGAGCGTGACGGGGAAGGTGCCACTGCTGCTGTAGCGGTGCGAAGTGGTATCGTCGGTAGAGCTATTGAAGTCGCCGCTGGCGGGGTCGCCAAAGTTCCAGGCCGTGAACAGTGGTACACCATTGGCTTGATCTACTGGATCGATGGCCGAATTGGCAAAAACGGCCGTACGGCTGTAGAAGGCCAACTCTATGGGCTCGGTACCGTAGTTGGGTGGTGGTGGCGTTCCGCCAGCAGGGGCGAAGGTCTGGGCCGCAAACTGGAAGCTTGAGAGCAACCGCTCACGTATGGTCAGGGTACCTTCGGTGAAGGTTACACAACCCGTGGGGGTCACGTGCACGTAGGTAGCCGGGTAGGCCCCCTGGTCGGGCCCAACGGCTAGGTCGGCAACCGTCCCAACACCCGGTACTAGCACTACCGTGCCATCGGCCCACGTATTTACGACCCAAGGCAGGGTAGTATTCGGATTTGTGGCCGGAAAACCCCCAGCGGCAAGAAAAGCAGTCTGCGCATCGGCTGCAGTGCCCCTGAACCAGTAGCCACGGGCAGGGGCTTCTGAGAAAAGGGCCAGGAAAATGGTCGTATCGCCCTGGCAGGCGTCCTGCGGAATTATTGTAGGCCGTACTTCCGGGTAGCTCGAAACGGTAAGGGTTTTAGTAAGCGTACAGCCATCGCTATTGACCACTTGCATGCGCACGAGCACCGCGTTTTGGTTCACTTGCACCACTGCCGTTTGGCCATCGGTTGGCCCAACCAATGTACCGTTGGCAGCTGTAGACGCGTCTATCGACCACTGGACCGAGACTGGGGGTGCGGTGAGGCCAGTTACCTGCAACCCGGTCGTATCGGCGCGGCAGATGAGGGTACGGTTGGCGACGGGCGACACGTCGTCGCCAATGTCGATGGACACCGGTATTGTTTGCACAGTCGAACAGGTGATGCCACGTGTAGTGGTCTCCATTATAACTGTTATGGTGTAGTTGTCCTGAGGTACGGTGCCCGCAGGGTTGAAGGTAACGGTAGCACCGATGGCCGATGAAAAGAGATCGGCTGGGGGCACGCCGGGGTCAGGCGAAATAGACCAACGGAATACCGACGACGGCTGCAACCCGGCAATCGTGTTGGTTGCCGTAAGGACTGCCGACGTCCCGGGGCAGAGCGTGAGCGTGCCCGGGGTTATGGTAAAGCTGGCGTTGTACACAAAGAAGGTATCCTGTACCGCCGTGGTATCGCCGGGCAGGTTACTTACCCGCCGTTCGACAATCACATTCTGGTTGAAATCGGCAGGCTGCGGGGTATACGCTGCAGTAGGGTCGGCGGTATTCAGGGAAAAGGCCCCCTGCACCGTACGCCAGCGGGCAAAGGTTACGCTGGGGCCGTCTTGTGCCGAAAGCTGAAAGTCTTCGTCGGAGCACGTGGCTAGTGGGTTAGCGCGGATGCTGGTGGTTGGGAAGCCCCGCCAGGTAACAGTAATGGGGTTCGATACGATGACATCGCAGCCGTTGGTGAGCCGGGCGCGGAAGTAGAGCACCGTATCGCGGTCATCGGCTACCGAATAGGGCCCCACGGGGATGTCAACCCGAAACGCGTTGGGTCCCGTCGGGCTTACGCTAACGGCCCCGGTTTCGGTTACCACCGTTCCGGTCGGGAAGGTCGGGAACGGTGATCGCTCCCACTCTACGACCGGCGAGGGCAGTACGAAGTTTGCCACGTCTACCGTAATGGCAGTTACCGTACCCGTACGAATCACCTGCGTGGAGGCCGGCAGCGGAATCACGGTGGGTGTAGGGCTAACTGTCACAGCAACGGTGGGCGAATACACCGGCGGGCACACCAGTACCGATACCCCTACGGCCACGACCTCGGCCCGGTACTCGTATTGGCCAACCGGGATGGTATCAGACACCGGGAAGACCAGCGAGTTGACGAACGTACTGTTGTCTTGCACCCACGGGCCCGGTACGCCGCCAACCACCGTCCGGCGCTGCCAAGCTGCACGCGTTGTGGGGGTAGTGCCCTCTAGCTGCAAAAACGTGCTCTGACCCTGGCAGATGTTGTCGTCGTTGGCCGAGGCCGTGAGGGTGAGCCCCAGGTTAGAACAAGCCGATATCCGAATCCAGAAGCTACGGGTTTGGCTACAGACCCCCCCAAACGACTCTACGTAGAGGAGCTGGTAAAACCCATCGGCAGACTCCTGCACACTAATCTGGTGCGAGTTGACCGCACCGTTGTTGAACGTCGATACATCTGTCGTCGGCAGGAGTGTCGACAGTTGACGGGTCGAATTCTGGCTCAGGGCCCCCAGGTTGGTTATCGTGACCGTCTCGCCTTTGTCCACTTCTATCGTATCGCCCTCCGCCACAGGTTGATCGGGCAGGCCAAAGCGCTGGGCCACCAGGCTGGCCGGCGCGATGCGCGCAACGATGACCGACTGCGTCGCCGACGTCGCCTGGCACGAACCCGGCACATCGGTACGCTGAACAGTTACCGATACCCGGATGGTGTCGTTTTCGGGTAATGCAACAGTTGGGGTTATCGTCGGTGAGGCCAGCGATGGGTTATCGATCGTTGCCGGGCCACTCACCGACCAGGTGTAGGCCAACGGCGCGGTGAGCGAATCGGGGAAGTTCAGGTACGCGATGGGCTGGAACGGCGCATTGGTACACTGCACGTCTACCGGCAGCTCAACAAAAGGTTGTGGGCTGGGCCTGACCTCGACCGTAACCACGGTGGTATCGCGGCAGCCGTTGGGCGTTATAACAACGCCCCGTACATCGATTGTACCCCTCCCCGCAAAGCTGAAAACCCTAAGGTTGGGGGCAAAACTGAAGATGCCCGTTACCGTAGCGGTGCCCGTTGAATTCAGGGTATCGAATACATAGTTGACACCGGGTATGGCAGAGGCTGCGAGCTGGTAGGAATTCGAACTGGGCCCGCACACCAGGGTTGGCGCAAAGCTGAAGGTTGCATCGGGCTCGGGCAGCACTGTTACCGTTCGGTCAGCGCTCGTGCTACAGCCATCGGGGGTATTTATTGTCGCCCGCAGGGTAACGGTACCCGTCGCCGAACTTGCATTGGTGAACGAAACGGAGTAGTTGGGCCCAGCGCTCGGGGTAATGGTTGCACTAGCCCCCACCGCGCCCACAACCGTCAGGCTATACGTGGCCCCTGCAATGGAGGTGGGGTTGATCGAGACGGGGTAAACGTCGCCCGGGTTGCCGCACACGCTCGTGGGGATGGTAGTGTAGCTGGCTATGGCGCGTGGGTATACCGTAACGGTAGCTACGTCGGTAGCCACACAGCCCAGTGTACTTGTGGCCTGCACCAGAACATCAATGGTCTGGGTAGTGTTGGTGGTGTTGCTGAAGATGGCAAGCGAGTTGGCCGACCCGGGCGTGAAAAAGCCTGCCGATACCCCAGGGTCGCTGGGGTTTAGCACGCTCCAGCTGTAACTGAGTACGGGCAACACACCCCCTAAGGAGGAAGTGAAACTGATGGTGCTGCCAGAGCAAATGGTGCCCGAAGCGGGGTTTAGGGTAACGGTAAAGTCGGGGCCTACCGAAACCGGGGTAATCTGCACGTCGGTACACCCAGGGCCGTTCGTGCCCGTGGTCACGATTTCGATCGACTGGGTGACGCCAGTAGTGTTGAAGAACGTGATGTTCTTCGTGGCCCCGGGGCCACCGGGTATCACCGCGGTAACGCCAAGCGCCGAGGCATTCTGGGTGCTCCAGGTAAACGAGCTTGCACCCGAGGCATTAAAGGTAAACGCATTGCCCCCGCAGATAAACAGGCTACTGGGCACCACTGCTACATTCGGCTGGGCGAAGACCGTAACGGTTTGTGTAGCGGTATTGGTGCACCCGAAGGCATCGGTCGCCGTAACCTGGATGTCGATGGTTTGGCTGGTGCTACTGGTATTGGTAAAGCTGATGGTATTGAGTGCCGTGGCTACGCCCGGAACGGTCGCCGATACGTCGGGGCTGCTGGGGTTAAGGCTCGTCCAGCTGTAGCTGACGCCGCCAGTAGCTGTGAAACCAACCGAGGCGCCGGTACAGGCCGAAGGGGTGGCGGGCAGCAGCGTAACGGTAGGCGTGGGCCGTACGGTTACGGTTTGCACCTCTGTATCGGTACACCCGCCAGGACCTTCGATGATGACCTGAATATCAATGGTGCGGGAAACGCCATCGGTATTGGTGAAGGTGATGTTCTTGGTGTTGGTACCGGCGCCGGGTATCGAGGCCGATACATCGGGGTCGCTGGGGTTGATCGCGCTCCAGATGTAATTCGTGCCGCCCGACGCGGTAAAGAGCTGGCTACTGCCGGTACATACCGAAGGCGCCACCGGTGTAAGCGAGCCGGTAGGCAGTGGGTTTACCGTAATGGTGAGCGTTTCGGTATCGGTACAGCCGTTGGCATTGGTGACCGTAACCCGGATGTCGATGGTCTGTGGGGTGGCGGTTGTGTTGGCAAACGCGATGTTTTTCGTGGCAGTGCCGGGTACAGGTATGGTTGCCGTAACCCCGGGGTCGGAGGGGTTGAGGCTCGCCCAGGCGTAGGTGCCACCGCCCGTTGCGGTAAACAAGAGCGATGTGCCGCTGCAAAGTGCCGATACGCCACCGGCAGCGGTAAGCCCCGCCGTGGGCAGGGCATTTACGGTAACCGGCGTTGAGATGATGGCCACGCAGTTCGGCGTGACATCGGTACGCGTGACGGTAACCTGTACCGTGGCCGCGCCCGCACCGGTAAACGTGATGGTAGGGGTGGCGGTGGTGCCGCCCGAAATTGTGGCGGTAACGCCAGCTACGTTCCAGGCATACGTGTGGGTGCTACCGCCCCCCGGTACCACCGTAAACCCCGTGGCAGCGCCCACACAGGCGCTTGCGGCGGGGGCGGTAAACGTGGGGTTGAGGGTATTGACCGTGAAGGCCTGGGTGCCGTTGCCGCTGGGGCTGGTAAAGGTGATGTTGCCGGTGGTGGCACCTGCGGGGACAACCACCTCAATGGTCTGGTAGTCGATGACCGTGAACGGCGTGTTGCCGGCGGTGGGGAAGCTCAGGGTGCTGTTGGCCTGCACCAGGTGGGTGCCAGTGAGGGTGATGGTAGCGCCAATGCAACCGTCGGCGGGGGAGGCGCTCGAAACCGTGGGGTCAGGGCTGAAGCGTAGCACGCGGTGGTTGCCCTGGTCGGCGACCAATAGGCGGCCGCCGGCATCGTACACCGCCCCACGTGGGGTACGAAGCTCGTTCTGGGTATTCCCTGGTGCGTTGGCGGTAAAGTTGGCTTGCCCAATGACCACATCGGCGTTGGCGCCCGTAGCTGCACTGCCAGGGGTATTGTAGAAGACTACCCGATCGTTGGCTTGGTCGACGATTGCCAGCTGCCCCGAAACCGGGTCTATGGCCACCTCGCGCGGTGTATCAAAACGGTTTGCAGCTGACCCGGCACCCGAATTGGTTGAATTAGTTTGCCCTAGCACTGCCGTAGCTGCTCTGCCGCTCGTAACCGTTGAATCGGCAGGGAAGCGCAGCACCCGGTGGTTCTCCGAATCGGCAACGTACAGGTTCCCGCTGCCATCGAGGGCCAGGCCCGAAACGTTGCCCAGCACCGAGGCCGACTGGTTACCGTCGTTGGTGGTAAAATCTACCTGACCAATCACCACGTCGGCCGAAGCGCCATCGGCTTTGCCCGCTACACTGTTGAACCTGAGCACCCTACGGTTTTGCTGGTCGGCCACAAACAAATCGCCGGTGCTATTCAGCAAAACATCCACGGGGCCATCGAAGCTGTTGTCATCGGTGGCAGCACCTCCGTTAGTCGTAAAATTTGCCTGACCCAGAACTTTGTCGGCGGTTGCAGCGCCCGAAGCAACCGTGATGGCGTTCGGGAACCGCAGCACCCGGTTGTTGAGTGCATCGGCCACCCAAAGGTTGCCCGCCGCATCCAGCGCAAGGCCCAAGGGCCCGTTCAGGCTGTTGTTGGCAACCGAGCCGCCGCGGTTGGCCGAACTGCCCGCAAAACTTGCCTGGCCAATCACGGCCTCGGCAGGGGCATCATTGAGCAGCGCCGCCAGGTTGGGGTAGCGCAGCACCCGGTGGTTGTTAAAGTCTGAGACAAAGACCTTGCCGGTAGTCAGGTCGACCTCGACAAATGCGGGCCCGTTCATATCGGTTGCGTTACCGCTGCCAGACCCGTTAGCCGTAAAATTGGCCTGGCCCAGCACCAGGTCGGCGTTCTGGTTGGTTACCAGCTGGGCCGTTGCGGCAGTGCTCAGGAGTAGCAAACCCAGTAGGGCCACCCAACCACCTACCCGCACGGGCCAAACCCTTGTCTTAGGGCGTACATAAAACTGTTTCACGGGCAATACACTTCAGGGCATTAAGATAGGTTAGGCTTGCCAATACGTGACTAGGTCACCCAAACAGGTGCCCAACCACCGCCACCGCAAGAAACGTACCAAGACACCTACGCATAAACGCGTAGCCTTGAAGGCGCGGCTACTGCTCGGCGGTCTCGCGCAGGATGGCCAGTGGGGGCACACGCACCAGCCGGTAGTTGCCCACCAGGCCCAGAAGTAGCGTGAGGCCCGCCACCGTGGCAATGCCCACCCCCCACACCCAGAGCGAAGGGGCAAAGGTGGTCTTGAACACCTGCTCGGTCATGAGCCAGCTGGCCAGGTAGGCCAGCACCAAACCACTTACAGCGGCCAGGGTGCCCAACAGCAGGTACTCGATGGCTTGGATGCGCAGCAGCTGGCGGGTGCTGGCCCCCAGGGTGCGCAGCAGTACGCTTTCTTTCACGCGCTGGGCGCGGCTGTTGACCAGTGCCCCGGTGAGCACCACCAGCCCCGTGAGCAACGAAAAGGTGGCCAGGAACTGGATGATGAGCCCGATCTGGCCCAGGAGCTCCTGGGCCTCGACGAGTGTGGCGCGGATGTCGACCACACTCACGTTGGGGTAGGTCTCGACCAGGGTGCGCTGCAGCGTCGCCGAGGCCACCGGCGTAGGCGCTAGGGCGGTCGCAACCCAAAACTGGGGCGCCTTTTCGAGCACCCCTGCGGGGAAGAGGATCTGAAAGCTAGAACTGCCCGAGAGGAAGTCTATGGTGCGTACACTACCGACCCGGGTCTCGAAGCGCACGCCCTGCACGTTGAAGGTTATGGCATCGCCGACCTGGAGCTTGAAGATGTCGGCCAGTTGGGTGGCCACCGATACGTACAGGGTATCGGCGACGGGTTTGCCGTGCCAGGTGCCACGTACCACGCGCTCAGAGGCCATGAGGGTATCGCGGTAGCTCACGCGGTACTCGCCGGCCCACCAGGGGATGTCGAGCGTGGAGTCGGCCTTGAGTTCGGCGAAGGGGCGGCCGCGCACGGCGTCCATGCGCACCGTGACCACGGGCGTCATCTCTTGCCGGGCGATGTTCTGGCGCTTGAGTAAGCTATCTACACCCGCTACCTGGCTGGTCTGGATGTCGAAGAGAACCAGGTTGGGGCGGTCGGGGGCCTGGGCGTTGAAGCGGACCTGCTGTTGCAAGTTTTCTTGTACAAAAAACAAGACGCCCAAGAGCAGTGTGCCCAGGCCCAGGGTCACGACCAGTACCAGCGTCTGGTTGCGGGGCCGGTAGAGCCCACTCAGGCCTTGCTTGAGCGCGAAACCCGCACCTCGGGGCACGGCCACCCGCACCAGGCGCATGAGCGCCCAGGCTACCCCGGCCAGCACCCCAAGGGCCACGACCAGGGCAATGGTGTAGACCAGCCCGCGCTGCCAGCCGCGCAGCTGTTGGGCGGCGAAGCCCACCACCGCCAGGCCAATGGCGAGCAGCAACAGGGGTGTCCAGGGTTCGCGCGGCAAGCGGGGCTCGTAGTCGGCCCGCAGCACCACCAGTGGCGATACCCGGCGGGTGCGTACCAGCGGTAGCAATGCGAACAAGAGGCTGAGGCCCAGCCCCACCCCTGCCCCCAGGGCCACCGAGGGCCAGGCAATGATAAACTTGACCGGTACCGGCAGCAGGCCCTCGAGCAGTGTTGGCCAGGCCAATTGCAGGCCAATGCCCAGGGCCACACCCAGGGCAGTACCCACCAGTGCTACCTGCAAAATCTGGAAGAGGTACACCACCGTGGCCGTTTGGCCGCTGGCCCCCAGGCACCGCAGCAGCGCCAGGGTGCTGCGCCGCTCGCGCAGGTACACCTGCACCGAACTGGCCACCCCGACCCCACCCAAGAGCAGGGCAATAAAGGCCACGAGGTTAAAGAAGCTGAACAGGTTGCCAAACAGGTTGCCCAGGCCCTCTTGCCGGTCTTTTACCGTGGTGGCGACGACGCGTTCGGCGTTCAGGGCCGCGCGGCGCTCGTCCTCCCAGCCCTCGACATCCACGCCGGCGGGCACCTTGAGGTAGGTAAAGTACCGAACCCGGCTACCAAACCGAATGAGCCGGGTTGCCGATAGGTACTTCTGGTCGAGGTAGATGCGGGGGCTGCCAAAGCCCAGGCCCGAGGAGCCCCCCGGCAGCTTGTGCAGCGCCCCGGCGATGGCAAAGTTCATGGCCCCGATGCGTACCGAGTCGCCGACCTCGGCCCCGAACTGTACGAGCAGGCTTTCTTCGGCCAGCACGTAGGGGCCCTGGTAGAGCAGCTGCGCTGCCGACTTGGGCGTTACGTCGAAGCCCCCGTAGAAGGGGTAGCCCGGCTCGAGGGTGCGGATCTCGGCCAACCGGGCACCGCCGGTGGTGCTGAACTGGGCCATGCTCTGGAACGAGGTGCCGCGTACGGCCACGGCGTTCAGCGAATCGACCCGCGCCTGCAGGCTGTCAGAGAGTGGCTGGTCGGCGCTCAGCACCAGGTCGGCCCCCAGCAAGGTCTTGCTCTCGGCGCTCACCGCGGCCCTGAAGCTCTCGCTCAGGCTCTGAATGCTCACCAGGGCCGATACCCCCAGCGTGATGGCCGCCAAAAACAGCAGCAGCCGCGAGCGGTAGCGGCGCGCATCGCGCCAGGCCCAGCGCCAGGCCCACCCCAGCGAGGGGCGTAGCGGTGTGGTTTCGATTGGCATAGGTAGGCTGGGCTAGACACCCAAACGAAGGGCCCAGTTGCAACCGCAACCGGGCCCTATAGGTGCCCTGGGGCCTTGCTATTCGATTACGCCCTCTAAGCGGCTCACGGCCGAGCAGACAAAGAACCCATACACCGTGCTCGGCCCCGAGAGGTTGGTGCGGGGGGTGTACGGCGGCCCACCGAAGGGCGAACCGGCGTTGCCGCTGTTGGTCAGGTCTGTAAAGTAATTGTAGCCATTGCTGGAAAGGGAGCGGATTTCGACGGCGTATGTATCGCCTACCGCGTACGGGAAAACGCCCTGCCAGTCGGCTACAATGGCGTTACCGTCTACCCGCAAATCTTGAAAGGCCCGGATGTTCTCAAGGGTGTAGTCGTTCGGCGCGCCGTTTCGGAAAAACCGGTACTCGATGAAGTCGCCCAGGCCTTCAAGCTCCGTGCTGTAGGTGGTCAGGTAGTACGCGGCCTCGTCTACGAACTGGCCCTCTTCGACGAACTCGTACGTCACGCTGTCGAGCGCCATGACGCGCTTTAGGGTATCGACAGCCGTAAACGTCTCGCCATTCTGTACAACGGTAAGCCGATAGACGTGGCCAACGATACCGGTAAAGGGCGCCGAGCGGTAGAGGCCGGGCTCGGCTTCGGTGTAGGGGTAGGTCGTCGCGTCGGTGAGGTCTTCTACCGTTACCGCAGCGCCGGTTACCACTGGGGGTGCGCTGTTGTCTGTAAATGCCTGGCTGCGGCTCAGGCGCACGTACTGAGGGGCCACCGAGTCTACGAGCAGGCCCTCCACGACCAGGCCGGGGGGCAGGGTCTGCAACTCGGTATCGAAAGGCACCTCGCAGCCGGTAAGCAGGGCCAGGGCGCCGAATAGGCTACAAATGAATGCGTTGGGTTTCATGGCAAAGGGTAGCTAGACGCTTAGAAACTCAGGTTGTAAGTGATGGAGGGAATGAGGCCGAAGAGGTATACCTTCTTCACTTCGGTAATGGAGGGGTCGTCTTCGCTCTGACGGAAGTCGATGAAGAAGGCGTTCTTACGCCAGTAGAGGTTGTAGATCGAGAAGTTCCACTCGCGCTTGAACTTGCGCTCGTCGTTGCGGCGGCCCTGGAGCGTGAGGCTCACGTCCATGCGGTGGTAATCGGGCAGTCGGTAGCCGTTCCGCTCGGAATACACCGCGACCGGGTTGCCGTTGAACACGTACTTACCCTCGGGGAACGTAACGGCATTGCCGGTGAGGTACACCCAGGTGCCGCTCAGGGTTACGCGGGGCGAGAACTCGTAGGTACCGACAACCGATACGTTGTGCCGGCGGTCGTTCTTGGCGTAGAAGGTGCGGCCCTGGTTGATGCCGACGATTTCGCGCTCGGTCCAGCTCAGGGTATACGACACCCAGCCGGTGAGGTCGCCTTTGTTTTTCTGGACGAAAAACTCGGCGCCGTAGCTCCAGCCGTACCCTTGGCGCAGCTGGGTTTCGAGCCGGCTGTTGAGCAGGATGTCGGCCCCGTCTTTGAGGTCGAGTTGGCCGAACATGCGCTTGTAGTACACCTCGACCGAGGTCTCGTAGGTGTTGGCTTCGAAGTTGCGGAAGTAGCCCAGCGACCACTGGTCGGCGATCTGGGGCCGCACGTACTGGCTGCTGGGGATATACAGGTCGGTAGGCAGCGAGGCTGTGGCGTTGCTGGCCAGGTGCAGGTACTGGTAGGTGCGGTCATAGCTGGCCTTCAGGCTGCTGGTGGGCGTGAGGGTGTAGCGCAGGGCGGCGCGGGGCTCGAACCCTAGGTAACTCTGGATGAGCTCGCCGGGGGCGTGGCTGACCGAGTCGATGGGCGTGGGGGTCTGAATGAGCGGGTCGTTGAACTCTTCGGGGTCGTAGGTGTAAGTGGTGCCGGGCCCGAAAATGCCGAACCAGCTGGTGCGCAGGCCGTAGCGCAGGCTCAGGCGGGGGCTCAGGGTTTGCTCCAGCTCTACGTACCCGGCGGCCTCGGTGGCATCTTGGGGGGCCAGGTCGAAGGCGTTGAAGAACGAGGCCTCGCCGGTGGGGGTCAGGCTACCGGGTTTGAAGCGGTGGTCGATGTAGCTGGCGCCAAAGAAAGCTTTGAGCTCGGGCGAGATGAAGTAGGTGAGGTCGTACTTGGCCTGCAGGTCGCGGATGCCCGAGGTGATTTTGGCGCCGCTGTTGTCATCGACGGAGAACTGGATGCTGTAGTCGAAGTCGGAGTAGATGAGGGTGAGGTTCGAGAACAGGCGGTCGTTGAAGATGTGGTTCCAGCGGGCGGTGGCGGTGCGGTTGCCCCAGTCGAAGCCAAACTGGTCGCCGAACTTGAACACGTCGCGCC
>JANRLA010000017.1:0-22877 GCA_033763015.1 Bacteroidia bacterium | reverse complement strand
CGTGAACCAACTGCTGCGCCTGCTTTGGGTCGTTGTCCTGCGCCGTGCCACGCGCCTGGCGGTGCTCGATACCTGCCGTACACCGTTTACCGTCGTACCGGGCGACCTCGACGTCCTGCGCCACATGAACAACGGCATCTACCTCTCGCTCATGGATCTCGGGCGTGTCGATTACATGCGCCGTACGGGCCTATGGGCGGGCCTTACCCGCAAACGGTGGTACCCGGTCATCACCCTGTGCAGCATGCGCTACCGCCGCAGCCTCACGCTCTTTCAGCGCTTTGCCATTGAAACCCGGTTTTTGGGCCACGACGCCACAACGCTCTTTGTCGAGCAGCGGTTTGTCCGCCGTGGCGAGCTGGTGGCCGTAGGGGTGGTGGGCGCCCGGTTCTTGAAGGCCAGCGGCGGCACCGTAACCCCCGAGGAGCTGCTGGTCCTGGGCGGCTTTACCGGCACCGCCCCCACGCTGCCCGACTGGGTTACCCAGTGGAGCGAAGCCGCGCGCGCCTAGGGGCTACTTGGCCGCTGGTGCCGACAGCAGCTGGTGGTAAAACCGGTACGAGAGCACCAGCAGGCCTAAGAAGATCACAGGCATCAGCGATTCTGCCACAGGGTCGCCTACCGCAAGGTGGGCAATGGGCGCCGAAACCAGGTTGATACCAAAGCCCACGTAGACCCACTCCTTCAGCCGTTGGGCCCATGGGCTACTACCCAACGGTGCCACCAGTGCCAGTGCACCGAGCAGTTTGGCAATACCCAGTTCAACCCGGAACCAGTCGGGTAACCCCAACCGAACAAAGTTCTGCGCTACAGTGGGTTCGTTAGGTACCCCACGCCAGCAAGTGCCATTACTAGGCCAAAAAGCCCTGTTACAATCCAGTACGCTAGGCGCAACCGGCGTGCGGGTACGTGGGTGGTGGGTGCTGTCATAGATAGGTTGGTGTTAGTTGTTGGCACAAATTTCTGCCGCGGCACTATTCGCAGGTAATTTCTTACCCTTTGGTAACTAGTTACCTTTGTGTAACCATGAGTTCTACCTGCACCTTTGGGGAGGGCATCCCCAATTCGCCGGAGTGCATCCGCCACCAGCAAGCCATTCAGGATGCCTTGTATGTACTCAGTGGCAAATGGAAGCTCCCGATCCTGTTGGCGTTGGCCCAGGGCCACACGCGCTTTGGCGAGATAGGCAAGGCGGTAGGGGCCATCGCGCCAAAGGTTCTTTCGCAGGAGCTGAAGGTGCTCGAACAGAATGGCTTTCTCACCCGGGTAGTACACGATACCTTCCCGGTTCAGGTTTCGTACCAACCAACGGCCTACAGCCAGACACTCCACCCGGTCCTGGAGGCGCTCAGCGACTGGGGCACCCAGCACCGCGCCCGTGTCATGCAGCAGGTGCTGTAAGCCTACCCGCCAGAGCCAAGCCGCGTGTGGGTAGGGGCTAGAATAATGCGCTCAAAGAGTCAAACAGGAGTTTTCGCCCAGAGTGCCCCCAATATGTCAGGTCTTGTTCTATGAACAACCACTTAGACAATAGTAACAAGCCATCAATAGGGATCCCAACTTCTTTTTGACTGACAGTAGAGGCAAACCCCGATACTAATTCTCTACATGGTTCTACCCGGTAAACCTTGTGCAATAGTTCTACGACACGAACAAACTCCTCCTTTGTGTATATTCCTTTTTTGGCGCTCAATTCATTGAAAATATCGCTATGTTTCGGGGCTTTAGTTCTATTGTTAAGAAACTCATCCTCAAGTACAACTCGAAAGTCGCATCCTTTGTTTAACCCGGTTGGCCTTTCGAGATAAATTGACTTGCCGTTTAATAATTCTTCGACAAAATATTTGTAGCGAATGGCGGGCGCTTCACTTGCCCATTTCTCTAGAAGGAATTGCCGAACTGATGCCCTGCTAGTCAGATGATCAATGCTTTCGAGATAGATTACTTCAACATCCATCGTTATCTGAAATTATTGTTTGCCCATTTAATAAATTCATCAATATTAAAGACTAATATAGTTTTAGGGCAATCAACTTGGTATAGTCTCTCAACGACAGCCTTTTTTAGCCACTCTATTGCACCGTGTCGGTATCCACCACCCCCGTAAAGTATGACAATGGTTTTCTCTGGCATTGCCTCAATTACGTTAAGGTACAGGTATGGAAACTTTTCGTCGACAGACCCTGAGGTCTGTTGCCATTTGCATTCAATTCGTATCGGACCAGATTGAAAATCAGGTGAAATCGCCAGAAATTCTGTCCTACTAACTTGCCCGTAAATGTTTTCAAAAGGGGCATTTGTTAATAGAATACTATGCTCCTCGATTTTCTCTTTTCGTTTTTCATAGTGGGAAAAGGCATATGATTTAAAGCCTTTCTGGATGAAAGTGTTTAAAACAACACTTTCCAGCATATTTCCAGTTTCAGAGCGCTTTTTAGACATTATATACCGCGATATCTTTTCTTTGTCAGCTCTACATATTCCCTGGATACTTCAATTCCTATATACTTCCTCTTCCCCAAAATCTTTGAGGCTATCCCAGTTGTACCGCCGCCATTGAAGGGGTCAAGAATAATGTCCCCTTCTTTGCTAGAAGCCAATAGGATACGCTTCAATAGTGCGAGGGGTTTTTGGGTGGGATGCTTGCCAAACTCTTTTTCATCTGGTTTGGGGGTTGCAATTGACCAAACCGATCGCATTTGGGTATCCGGTTTTTTCAATTGATCCTCTGGGAAGGCCCCTTCTTTGATGGCATCGTAATTGAAAAAGTGTTTTCCCTTCTTGTCTTTACGCGCCCAAATGAGTGTTTCGTGACTTGCAGTGAAAAAGCGACAGCTTAAGTTTGGGGCTGCATTAGGCTTAAACCATGCGATATCATTTAGAACATGAAAACCTAGTTTCTGAATCAGAAACCCGCACTGGTAAATGGAATGATAGGTGCCCGAAACCCAGATTGTTCCATTTGGCTTAAGAATGCGTTTGGCCTCTGTCAACCAAGCTTCATGAAACCGCAAATCTTCTTCAAACCCGCCGCTTTTGTCCCAGCTGCCTTTATACACGGGTACCATACGACCAGCATGGCAAGTAAACCCATCATTTGATAGCATGTAAGGCGGGTCTGCAAAGATTACATCGACGTAATCATCCGGCAGGTAATTCATCACCCTCAGGCAATCGTCATTGTAGAGGCAGAAGTCTGGGGTCTTAAAGACGGGTTGTACGACTTCTCGTGTTTTCAGACCCAGTTCCTTGTAGCGGTCGTACACCAGTGGTGGTTCGAACGCCTCAAGTGCTGAAGGGTTTTCGTAGTCGTACCGGTAGGCTTGCATAGTGTGGAAAGCTACCACTAAAGTATTGCAACAAGCGGAAGAAGCAACCCACACCCCGAAACCAAACGCCTCGGCGGTGGGTTAGCGCCTCATACTTATACCACCCACCATGGCCCTGCGTACCGGCGATCTAGCCCCCGACTTTACCCTGCCCAGCACCGCCGGGCGCCCCTTCAACCTGCGGCTCGATGCCCTGGGCCGGCCCCTGGTGCTCTACTTCTACCCCAAAGACTTCACCGGCGTGTGCACCGCCGAAGCCTGCGGCTTCCGCGACGAGTTTGCCCACTTCCACGACCTCAACGTGCCCGTGGTGGGCATCTCGCGCGATACCCTGGCCACGCACCACCGCTTTCGCGCGGCCTACAACCTGCCCTTCGAGCTCCTGAGCGATACCGAGGGCACCGTCACCGAGCAGTACGCCGGCAAGCTGCCCCTGGTGGGCTGGAGCCAGCGCACCACCTACCTGCTCGACGCCGACCAGCGCGTGGTGCTGGCCTTCAATAAGCTGTTCGAGAGCCGCAGCCACATCGCGCAGGTCAAGGCCGCCCTCGCCAAACTAGGCCCTAGCTTGGCCACGCGCGTGGCGTAAGTTTGCACCCATGCGCTGGGTTCTGGGGCTTGTGGGGTGGCTGGCGGTGGCTGGCTGCGCCAACAACGACTGCGGCAGCGGCCCGGTTACCACCCGCGAGTTGGTAACGGGCACCGGCGCCGAGGCCGTGGCCACCAGCTTCGTTACCGTGCACTTCATTGCCTTCGATAGCCAGGGCTTCCCGTTCAGCCAGAGTTACGGCGGCCCACCGGCCGAATTCAACCTCTCGGGCACCGACGCCGAATTCATTTTTGGCCGACCCGGCCGCGCCATTGCCACCGCCGTGCTCGGTATGAAAGTGGGGGGCCAGCGCGACGCCACGCTGCCGCCCGACCAGGCCTTTGGCTCAGACTACCCCAGCAGCTGCCAGCCCATCCGCTACACGCTCGAGTTGGTGGCCGTAGACTGACGCTCGGCCTCGGCCAGCGCTTTCTCTAGTCGGCTCACGCGCCGGTTGGTCAGTAGCAGCAGCACGATAAGCCCCCCCAGCACCAGCAGCACCACGGTGAGCACGGTGTAGATGCGGTCTGAGGCAAAAAGATAGCCCTGCGGGGCTTGGGCTTGTAGCAGGTAAGGCATCATGGGGCAAGGCGTTCAAGTAGCCGGTCGGCCAGGCGGCTGGTGCGTACCCTGAGCTCAAAGGCCCACAGGCCCAGCAGCATCCAGGCCACGATGGCGGGGTAAAACACGCTGCGGTAGGCATCCGAGACTTGGCCTTTGCCGAAGAGCTCGGTTTCGCCCTCGGCGCCGGGGTGCAGGCCACCCAGCATGCGCGGCAGGATGAGCGAGAGTGGCAGCAGGCTGGCCGCGGCAAAGACGTTGTACACCGCCGCTAGGCGGCCCCGCGTGCGGGCCTGGGGCACCGAGCCCCGCAGCAGGAAGTAGGCCAGGTAGAGCAGCACGGCCAGGAGGGCGCCGGTCTGCTTGGGGTCCCAGCCCCACCAGGCGGCGGGGTCGGTGCTGGGTATGGCCTGGTTCCAGGTCACGCGGCTCCAGATCATGCCGGTAGTAAGGCCCATGAGGCCGTAGCCGACGCCCACGGTCGCGGCTTCGCGGGCCCGGCGGTCAGTCTCGGCGCTGCCGCTGCGCAGGTGCAGCAGGCTGTACAGTACCGACAGGCCCATGAGCAGGTACATGCTAAACCACATGGGCACGTGGAAGAACAGGTTGCGCGCGCTCTGCCCAATGCCGATGTCGGGCACGGGCCTCGTAAGGCCCACAACCACCGTGTAGAGCACCAGCGCCAGCGCCAGGCCCTTATACACACGCCGCCAGGTGGGGTGTTCCAGCACAGGGCAAAGGTAGGGGCCAGGTGGCCCTACTACACCCCCACTGCCCTAGTCACGTACACCAGCACGTCGTAAAGGCCGTGGGTCCAGGCCGTGATGCCAAACCCCCGCAGCAGTAGCAGCCCGCTGAAGAGCAGGCCCATAAGCGCGCGGTAGGCAAACGAGTAGAACGTGAACGTATCTCCCAGCGGGCCCAGGTAGTGCACCGCCGAAAACAGCATCGCCGCCACCACGGCGATGACAAACTGCGGCAGGGGGTGCTTGGGGTCGCCCTTAAAGAGCTTCACCAGGCCCATGAGCACCCCCACCAGCAGCAGGCGGAAGAACAGCTCCTCGTAGAACCCCGCGCCAAAACTCAGCCCGATCTGCTCCCACAGCGCCAGGCTGCTCTCGTGGCCCTCGGTGGCCTGCAGGGCCGGTGCGGCGGCGCTCAGGTTGGGGTTGAGCAGCTTGAACACGAACCGCGGCATGAGCAGGAACAACCCCAGCGCCCACACGCAGCTCTCAACAAACATGCCGATGAACACCCCCCGCTTCAGCTCCAGCCCATTCTTGCGGTCCAGGTACACAAACGTGGCCCCAATCAAGAAGACCACCAGGCTGGCTATCCAAGTGCCGTGGGGCACCTGGGCCAGGGCGTAGTCGAACCACGCGTCCACGCCGTTTACAATCTGCCCGCGGCCCAGGGCACGCATCAGGGCCACGGCACCTTCGTACAGCAGCAGCAGCACAATGGCGAACAGAAAGCTGTACGAGCGCCGGCGGGTGTCTTGGAAGTACGGCATGGCGGTGAAGCGGTGGTGTAAAGCTAGCGTTCGGTGCCTGCGGTGGGTTCGGTTAGGGGCGGCGTGGCCGCGGCCAGGTGCTCGGCCTGCTCATCTAGCTCTGGCGGTTGCTTGTAGCCCAGTTGGCGCCAGAGCTGGTATTGGCGGTAGTAGCGGCGCACGGCCAGGTACGAGGCCCCCACTTGGCCCAGCGCGCTGGCCACCACCGTGCCTGCCGCCACGCCCAGACCAGATTCACGGTTGCCCCCCAGCAGCCAGGGCAGCACCCACACCAGTGCGATAGATGGCCCGGTGGCCCACACCGACCACCGCAGCGCCAGCCGGTGCGCCTGCTGCCACACCCAGCGGCTGCGCATACTCTTTTCGGTGCGGATGCCCACGTAGTCGTTGGGCTTGAGGCGGCTGGCGAGCCAAAAACTGGCCGGCAGCAGCGCCAACGTGCCGCTCAGGATGAGCTGGACGATGTACAGCGGGCTATTCATCTGTAGGAACGTGGGTTGTGGGTAAAGAAGCAGCCAGCTTCTCCGATTGCTCCTGCAGCTCCGGCGGGCCATCGTACCCAAGCAGTTGCCACTGCTGCCACTGGCGCTTCAGGCGCCAGCTGTACAGGGCCCCCAGGGCGGTGTACAGGCCTGGTATTAACCAATAGAGGCCCCCCAGCCACTTGTCGAAGGCCGTAAACATCAGCGCCGCAACGAGCGGAAACGTGTACCGGAACGCCCGCTGCACAAACCGCAGCGTCTTCTCGCGCACCCACCGGCTTTCTTTCGTTAGGGCCGTCTTGGGGTCGCGTACCATGAACCGCATCAGCCTCGGCGAAACGAACGTGAGCAGGTAGAACACCCCAGCCACGCCCAGGTACACCAGTTCGTAGTTACTCAGGCTCATGTGTGGGTGCAGGCAGGGTACCCGCCAGTTTTTCGGCCTGTTGGTTTAGTTCGGGGGGGCCGTCGTAGCCCAGCAGTTGCCACTGCTCCCATTTGCGCTTCAGCGAGTTGCTGTAGCCTCGGCCCGCCAGCCAGTACAGCAGCGGTGGCAACGACCAGGCCACACCCATTGCCTTGCCCAGCAGCCAGTACGCCAGCAGCGCGTAGAGGGGGAACGATAGCAGGATGACCCGCCGCAGCCAGCGCTCGGTCTTCTTCCGCACCCAGGTGCTCTTTTTCGAGAGGCCCTGCTTCGCCGAGTGCAGGTAGCCCGTAAACAGCTTGGGGTACACCAGGCCAATGGCCCAGTAAAGTAGCATCGCAATGAGTAGCCACCACTCGGTTGTAAAGAAGGCCCAGTTCATGTGCGCTCGGGGGTGGGGGGTGGTGTCAGGCTCAGGGCCTGCTGCTCAAGGTCGGGCGGGCCGTCGTAGCCCAGCTGTTGCCAGAGGTCCCACTCGCGGCCCACGGCGCGTTGGTGGCGGCGCACCAGCAGGTACGTGGCCCCCATGTAGCCGTACAGCAGCGCGATGGCCCACCAGCCCAGTAACAGCGCCGCTACTGCCAGGGGCAGGCTCGTGGTGCGTACCAGGCGCAGCATAAACCGCGTGGTGCGGCGGCGGATCCAGCTTGAGCGGCGCGAGAGGCCCCCGCGCTCGCCCAGGCCCAACGGCCACCGCCGCTGGAAAAACGAAAGCACGAACATGGCCACCATGCCCACCGCACCCATGCCGCCAAATAGCCGCCACAGAATCTCCTCAGGCATGGGGTGGGTGTTGCAACGATTTGGCTTGGGCTTCTAGGTTGGGTGGGCCGTCGTAGCCCAGCTGCTGCCACAGGTCCCAGGCGCGGGCCAGTTTCCGGTACTGTAGCCGCACCCCCCAACCCACGGCCACCGAGTGCAGCAGTGGGAGCATGAGTGCCACCCAGGGGCTCACAAACGGCATGGCCACCACCACCACCGGCAGCGTGTACACGAACCACCGTTTGGCGCGGCGGCCTACCTGGGCCTTGAGCCAGGCGCTTTTATCGGTCTTGGTCGTGCGCACGGCCAGGCTGTAGTCGGCACCGGCCAGGCGCTCCCACCGGCCGCTTGCCATAGCTGCCCATACCAGTGCGCAAAGGGCCATGTAGCCGTACACGAGCCAATCCATCGCCTTAGTGTAGCTGGGTGGGTTGGGCCAGTTGGGCGGCCTGGGCCGATACATCGGGGGGACCGTCGTAGCCCAGCTGCTGCCAGAGCGTCCACTGGCGCTTGAGGCGGCGCTTGTACAGCGCAAATAGCGGCAGCTGCACCACCCCAAAGGCGATGAGCCCAATGGCGTACCAGTCCATCGGTAGCCAGCTCACGATGGCAATGGGCAGCCAACCGGTGTAGCGGTAGGCCTTCAGGGCCAGTGCCCGTAGCTTGCCCCGCATCCAGCGGCTCTGTTCGGTGCCCTTTTCGCTTACCCCCAGCATGCTGGTACTCAGCCAATTGGGCTTTACCCAGGCCACCACCCAGGCGGCGCACATGAGCAGCGCCGAGAGCTGCATCAGGGTGTGGGGGTTCATGCGCTAGTTTGGGTTAGTTGGGCGCGCTGCTCTTCCACCTTCGGCGGGCCGTCGTAGCCCAGCTGCTGCCAGAGGTTCCACTGGCGCTTCAGCCGGCGGCTGTACAGGTACGTGGCTACTACGCCAACCATCACGTACACCGATATAAAGCTGCCCTTTAGACTCAGGTCGTATAGGTACGACAGCCCGGCGGCGGGCAGGGCCGTCCAGATCAAAAACCACCGGCCGAAACGGCTGGCCTCACGGCGCATCCAGGCCGAGCGTTTGGTGATAGCGTTTTTGGCCCCCAGGTTATTCTGCCCCAGCCAGTTGGGGCGTAGCACGGCCATCAGCCAACACACCACCAGGGCAACACTGCCGAAGAGTTGGTCGAAAAGGTCCATTCCCTACCTATTTGGTACGTGTGATGAGGTAAAAGGCCACCAGGGCGGCCCCGCCAAAGCTGAACATCAGCCCCAGCGTTACGCTGACCACCCCCCCGGCACTCAGGTTCGTTACAATGGGTTGCGCCACGAACAGCGACAGGCCCAGGGCCAGCACCATCAGCCCCCACTTGAGCGAGCTTAAGGCCCCCTCGTTGGGGCGCCCCTCTTTTCCGAAGAGCTCGCGCAGCTGCCCTTCGGTCAGGCCTTGCTCAATCAACCGGCGGCGGGTCTGGTAGCTGTAGTACTCGCGTACAATGCCGTAGATGGCATAAAAGATGACCAGCGGGGTGAGAATCAGCCCCAGCTGCCGTACAAGATCGAGCGCAAGTTGCTTTTGTTCCATAGTCGCGTGGCGTTTACCCCTAAGGTACAGCCGTACCGGGCCTGCATTTCCAGTAGCAGACACGCGCGTGCACCTGTAGGTTGCACCCCAAGAGTGGCACCTGCAACCCTGCGCCGGTGTACCTTGTCTGCCTACCAAAGCCGTGACCGAACCCAGCAGCCCCGATACCACCGCCGCCGAGCGCGCACTCGTCGCCCGTTGCATAGCCGGCGACGAAGCCGCTTTTAGCAAACTGGTGGCCACCTACCAGCGCCTAGTGGGGCACATCGTCTTTAAGCTCGTCAAAGACGAGCAGGCCCGCGAAGAGCTCTGCCAAGACATCTTCGTCAAGGTGTACCGCAACCTGGGCACCTTCCGCTTCGAGAGCAAGCTCAGCACCTGGATTGGCCGCATCGCCTACCACCAGTCGCTCAACTTCCTCAAACGTAAAAAGGCCCCCGTTGTCCTCTACGAAGACCTCGGCGGGGGCGAGGGCGACGACCGCCGCAGCGGCGAAGAAACCGCCGCCGCACTGGCCAGCCCCCTCGCCGCAGCCGTCGCCCAGCCCGACCAAGAGCTCCAGCGCACCCAATTGGCAGGCCTCTTGCAACGCGAGATAGACCACCTGCCCGAAGTCTTCCGCACCATCCTCACCCTCTACCACCACCAAGACCTCAGCTACAAGGAAATCGGCGACATCCTGCAGCTCCCCGAAGGCACCGTCAAAAGCTACCTCTTCCGCGCCCGTGCCAAACTGCGCGAGCGCCTGCTCAAGCACCACACCCAAGAAGAAATCTACCGATGAGCCCGACCGACCCCAACGACCCCAATACCGAGCGCCTGCACCCCCAGGGCCCGCACGAACGGCCACCCGAAACCGGCGGTGAGCCCAACCCCCTGCTCGACGCCGAACGCACCGACCCCGAGCTCGAGGCCCTGCTGCGCGACGACCCCCACCTGCTCGACGAAATCGCCAAACTCCAGAAACTCGAGTTCGGGTACGACGATAAGATCCTCCAGCACGACCTCCACCTCACCGAAGACGAACTCCAGCACCTGGCCGAAGGCGGCCTCGTACACGACCTCAGCGTCCGCGAGCACCTCAAAAGCTGCCACACCTGCCAGACCAGCCTGCAGCAGTACCGCGACCTCTTCGAGCTGCTCAACGACCCCACCACCGCCGACGAAGAGCAGCTGCCCACCCAGTTTGGCGCCGCCGTCTTGAGCAAGGTGCGCAAGATCCGCCGGGCCGAGCGCCGCCGCCGCAGCCCCATCATCCCCGTCACGGCCGTGCTGGTGGCCCTGGCCAGCGCCGTGGGCTACCTGGGCATCGCCGCCGGCGGCGCCACCGTGTGGGAGGTCCTCGAGCGCGGCAGCACCGACCTGGCCACCCGCCTGGGCTGGACCCTCAGCTCGATGCCCACCGGCCTCTGGGCCGCCGTCGTCCTGGCCGTCTACTTCCTCATCGACCTGCTCATCCAGCGCCAAACCGAAAAAGCGCGGAAGTAGCCACCTACTGCAACAGTTGGCTGATGAGGCTCACCGAGAAGATGCTCAGCAGCAGCCAGCCACAGACACCCTCTACCACGGCCAGGTAGCGCGATACGCCCCGCGCCTGGATTTCGCCATAGCCCAGCGTGACGAATGCATTGAGCGAGAGCGCCAACGCATTGATAAGCCGCATGCATAGCCCCCAGAACAGAAATAGAAACGTGTAAGCGCTTAGCCTAAAGCTTACACTCAGGCGCTGCAGCCGCGTGAGGTGCTGCCAGGTAACGGGCAAAACGTCGGCTTTCTGGTACAGCCACCGCCGGAACCGGTACGAGAGGCTGGCCCACCGGTACAGGCGCATGCCCAGCCACCGCAAGAGGCGTGGCATATCGTCGGTGTGCGCAGCAAGGGCGGTGCGGAACTGCTCAAGGCCCGCCAACCGTCCGGCGATACGCTCGCCCTGCAAATCGGGTAGCCGGGTGGTTTCCGTCAGGTAGCGTAGCAGGTTTTGGTAGTAGGGCAGCCAGCGGCGGCGCATCAGGTTGTCGGGTACCGAAGGGAAGAGCGCATACACCCCAGCAAACAGGAGTACGACGTAGAAGGCGTACACCAGCGCCTTGGCAGGGTTGGTGCCGTAGTCGCAGAAAAAACCCAAAAAGCGGTTCATTTGAAGGGAGAAATACACGTGTAGCGTGGGCGCTTTGGCGTAGTCGTACGCCAACTTATCGGTCTGCAATTTTTTGATGTCAACAAATGCAGCGTTTGCACTCTGTAGGTCGCCGTTTGAGAGGTACGCCTGCTGCATGCCCTTGAGGGAAGAGACCAAAAGTGCCAACCCATTGGGGTTTATTTCAATGCCCGGCTTCTCTACACTAGAATGAAACAAAACGCCATCCTTATGTGTTAAAACAAATATTTTGTTATCTACGTATAGCTCGTAGTCCATGATGAAAATATTTTCAGTAGGGACATTATTATTCGCCCAGAAAAGGCCCCCATTTAGCTTGCTGTCAAAAAGCCTAAATGCACCTAATGCACAATACTCTATTTGCACAGTTGGCAGATTGCATTCTTCAAACTCCGTTGAAGATGCAATAACACCAGATAATGCTACAAGAGACCCATCCAAATGCCCATCACAAGTATCCTTATAAAATGACAGAAAACCCTCATTGTTTTGAATTACGAGTGCTGCTTTCTCATGACTAGAAATGAAGGAAAATCGGTCATCGTTGTAACTGGTTGTATCAACATTCAGCCGTGTATGATTACATACTAGGTCAACGGAAGAGTCTTGTATTACAAGACCATTGCGGATGTACGTAAGGCGAATAGTTACAGTATTCCCGCTTACTTGATTGATGTGTATGCCATCATTGGCTATACACTTTCGAAAATAGACAGATTTTATTGTTGAATGTTCAATGCGAATAATAGAATCAAACTGCGATTGATTGAAGATTATGTCCCCTAGCTGACAGTTTCGAAAGCGAATCGGGTATTGGGTATGCACCGTCAATCGGATTTCGCCCACACTGTCCAAGCGAATTCCTTCAATCAGGATTTCGCCTGCGGTGGGTTTTCCGTTCTCCATCCGCCGAACGAGTTCCGCTGCAGTAATTTCCTCCAGGGGTTGGGTCGTCTGCGCCACACCTAGCTGCATTAAGCCAGTAAGTACAGCCCCTAGTAGTACCTGAAACACACGTGTAGCCATTTCGAGAATGTGTGTCCCTGAAACTACAGACTTTCAGTGTACCATGAGCGGTTACCTGGGTCAGACAGGCTTTGTGCCCGTACCTAAAGACTCAATCCGGTGGAATGGCCATCGCCTACGCGCATAGGCCCAAACCCTGCCCGCGCCATCGTGCCTCCAGTAGACGAATGAGCACCGCCCACCCGACGCAGTCGGGTCACGCGTAAACGTCCTCCAGTGGGGTATGAGGTCGTCGGCGGTACTTACCGGCCCTACACCGCCAAGCCCCCGGCGGGGGCGCAAGCGCGTAGGGCCCACGGGCCCACCCGGGCCCGGAGATTCCAGTGGCGGAGCGCAGCGCATAGCATTTGCGGGGGCGTAATGGCCGCTAGGCCTGCGGCGCGGCCAGCCCGCGACGCCGCCCCGGCAAATCTCCAGCGCGAGCACCGCCCACGCGGCCCCGCGGCCATGAGCGAGCGGATGCCCAAGGCCCACATGCGCCCTGGGAAACCCAAAGCAGCCCAGGCTCCCCGCCTTTTCAAGTCGCAGATCCCGATTCTATCGGGGGCGGGGTAAGGGGGCGGTTACTAACCGGCCCAGCCAAGCCCCTCTCCATGGGAGAGGGGCTTGGGGTGAGGCGAAAAAAGCGAGGCAACAACCCCACTATTCCCCAGGGTGCACAACCCGCTGTGCACACAGTGCCAAACCTGCACTACTGCCGCCCATCTTGCGCGCAGTAGACGAATGAGCACCGCCCACCCGACGCAGTCGGGACACTAATTAACGTCCTCCAGTCGGGCGTGAGGTCGTCGGCGGTACTACACCCCCGCCGCGTTGCCCCTCCTCCCTGAGGAGGGGTCAGGGGTGGTGAGAAGACCACTATTCCCCAGCGTGCACAAACCCCCGTGCACACAGTGCCAAACCCGCCTGCGCAGCGCCCATCTTGCTGCCAGTAGACGAATGAGCACCGCGTTTTCTCCAGTCGGGCGTGAGGTCGTGAGCGGTTGACCTGGACTACGTGAGCCAGGGCGTCCCGGCACAGGCGCTCCTTCGGGGCAGGGCTGGTAACCCGAGCGCTCCCGTCGTACCCCCAGAGCAGGTAACAGAACAAACAGACTCAGACAGCAATCCCTAAGCCGCCCGGCGGGCGGCAAGCTCGGCCAAGCAACAGAAGCCCGGCACAGCCCGGCAGGCTATCCTTAGTTACCTGTCAGATGGTCTGCCGCCAGCGCGCCCGCCACCCGTAGGCCCCGCTGCGGGCAACTGGCCAAACGCCAGTGTCCCCAAGTCCGCGCCAAGTCCCGCATCCGGCCGCCGTTGTTGGCAAACGGTACCGGCCCTGCCGGGCAAGCCCCGCCTTTGGTCACAGCGGGGGGCGGTCTTCCCACACCCTGCAGCACGTGGTTTCCACGTCCGCTGCGGGGTGAGCCCGTTTATAGCCGCCCCGCCTACCTTCGCCCCCGTGCACCTGACCGACGCCGAGTTCCTGCGCCGCACCCTAGACCTCGCCCAGCGCGGGGGCACGGCCACAGCGCCCAACCCGCAGGTCGGTGCCCTTTTCGCACACGAAGGGCAAATCCTGGCCGAGGGCTGGCACCAGCGCTACGGCGGCCCCCACGCCGAGGTACACTGCCTGGCCCAACTGCCCGAGCGCAGCCCGGTGCTCGCCCAGGGCACCCTCTACGTCAGCCTAGAGCCCTGCAGCCACCACGGCAAGACCCCCCCCTGCGCCGACCTCATCCTCGCCCGTGGCATCCGCCGGGTCGTGGTCGGCTGCCCAGACCCCAACCCCCGCGTACAGGGGCAGGGCATTGCCCGCTTGCAGGCCGCCGGGGTTACCGTCCTCCTCGCCGACGACCCCACACCCTACCAGGCCCTCATCCGCCCCTTCCGCACCGGCATCCTCCACCAGCGGCCCCACATCACGCTCAAGTGGGCCCAAACGCCAGCGGGTGTGGTGGGCAGCCGCACCGCCCGTCTGCACCTCTCGGGCCCCGAGGCCCTGCGCTACGGCCACCGCCTGAGGGCCACCCACGCAGCCGTGCTCGTGGGGGCCACCACCGCCCTGGCCGACGACCCCGCCCTCACCCTGCGCCACTACCCCGGCACACACCCCCTTCGGCTGGTCATCGACCGGCAGGGGCGGCTGCCAGGCCACCTACAGGTGTTAACAGACGGCCTGGCCCCCACCTGGGTGCTCACCGACCGGCCACAGGCCACCGCCGCCCCCCACCTGCACTACCTCACCCCACCCGACTGGTCACTCGGGCCCCTGCTCACCTGGCTCTACACCCACCAGAAGATCGGCTCACTGCTCGTCGAGGGCGGCCCTGCCACCCACCGCCAGTTCCTGGAGGCAGGTCTGTGGGACGACCTGGCGCTGCTCGTCCGCCACACGCCCCTACCCTCGCCCCCAGCGCCCGTCTACGCCCCCGCGCTGCCCGCTGGGCTGGCGCCCAGCGGCGGCCACACCTGGCCGACAGACCGGCTGGTACTGTACCACAACCCCGCGTAACTTCCGGCCCTCAACCACACGCTTCCCGGTCTATGCTCTGGCTTCTGGGCAGCATCCTGCTCAACGCCTTCATTTTTGTGGTCTTCCGGCGGGTGGGGCAACTGGGGCTGCCACTGTTGCCGGTGGTGGTCTTGAATTACGCCGTCTGTTTTGCGCTGGGGGTGCTGCTGGGGGCCCCGGTCTTCGAGGCCGCCACGTACAGTAGCCCCTGGTGGGTGCTGGGCCTGGTCGAGGGGGTGCTCTTCGTCTCGTTCTTCTTTCTCATCGGCCACCTCACCCACCGCTCGGGCATCGCCTACACCACGGTCTTGAGCAAGCTCTCGGTAGTCATCCCGGTGCTGGCAGCCATCGTGCTGTTCAATGAGTCGTTGGCTCCGGTGCAGTGGCTGGGCGTAGGTGCTACCCTGATAGCCACGGTGCTGGTCAACGCCCGTGCCCAGGGGCAGACCCTCCCCCGCGATTGGCGGCTGGGGGCCCTACTCTTCATTGGCACCGGCGTCATCGACACCAACTTCAAGGTCTTCGATGCCTACTTCGGCGCCCAGGTGCCGGTGGCCACCTTCCTAACGTTCGTGTTTGGTACAGCCGGGGTAACCGGTTGGCTGGTCTGGGTGCTGCGGCGCGGGGGGTACCGGCTCGGCCCTCGGGTGGCGGTTGCGGGGCTGCTCTTGGGGCTGGTCAACTACGCCGCACTGCTGTGCCTGCTCGAGGCCCTGAACTACCTGCCGGCGGCACTGTTTTTCCCGCTCAACAACATCGGGCAGCTCGTGCTGGCCATCGGCGCGGGCCTGTGGCTCTTCCGCGAGCGCCTGAGCCGCACCAACGGCTGGGGGCTGGCCCTGGCCCTGTTGGGTATCGTGCTCCTTACCTTTGCCCAATGGCAACCACTCCTGGCTGGGTAAGCCTTCTGCTGGCCGGGGCGTTGGCCTACGGCTGTTCTACCGGAACGACCCACCGGTTTGAGGACGATCGCTGGCGCTTTGCCGACTCAGTTTCCGTCGAACACGCCATCACCGACACCAGCCAACGCTACCGGCTTGACCTTAGCCTGTCGGTGACCGATGCCTACCGGTACCGCAACCTGTACATCAAATTCCGGGTAGAGGCCCCCGGCGGCGATGCGACCACCTCGCTGCCCGTCTTCCTGCTTTCCGATAGTGCCGGCAGCTGGCGCGCCCGCCGCTCGTGGGCCGGTACCTACAGCTTCAGTACCACCCTCAACCCTTCGGCCCAGTTTACCCAGCCGGGCACGTACCGGTTCTGGCTCGCCCAGTACATGCGCGAGGATACCCTCGCGGGAGTACACGCTGTGGGCCTGAAGCTTACGCCCGTTCGCTAGCCGCCAAGAGGGGCAGTAGCTTCTCAAGCGCCCCACCCCGCGAGCCCTTCAGGAGCACCAGCTTGGCCCCGGCCAGGTCGGCCAACAGGTTGGGTTCGGCGGCGGCACGGGTTGGGTACCACTGCCCCCAGCCCAGGGTGCGGTGGGCCTGGGCCATCTCGGGGCCAATGAGTACGGTGGGCACTTTGGGGTACTGCGCCAAGAGGGCCCCGAGGCGCTGGTGGGCCTCGGCGCTGGCCGCGCCTAGTTCCAGCATATCGCTCAAAACCACGGCCTTGGGTGGGCCTGCTACGGCAAAGAAATCGGCCAGGGTACTGGCCCTACTGCTGGGGTTGGCGTTGTAGGCATCCAGCCAGACGGTAAACTGCCCGGCTGTTTTGAGTTCGCCCCGGTTGGCCGGTGGTGTGTACCGGGCCAACCCCGCGCGGATGTCGGCGGGCCCCAAACCGAAGAGCTCGGCGACAACAACGGCGGCCAGCAGGTTCTCTTGCACCCCACCCCCCAGCAGCGGCGAGCCGTACGTCTCGGTCCCGCTTACCGGCGAATCGATCTGCACCTCTGTGCCGTTTAGCCCCAGCGTGGTCACTTGGATAGCGTAGCCGCTTTCGGGGGTGTTGTACCGCAGCGCCGTAGGGGCGGGGTACGGGGCCAGCCAGGGGTCGGCGGCATTGAGCAGGCAGGTGCCACCCCTGGCCTGCAGGTAGTCGAAGAGCTCCAGTTTGGTTGCGGCATTGACGGCCATGGTGCCGTAGCCCTCCAGGTGGTCTTCGCCCAGGTTGGTAATGAGCCCGTGGGTGGGCTGGGCCAGGTCGCACAGAAGCGCAATCTCGCCGGGGTGGTTGTCGCCCAGCTCCAGTACCGCAAGCGCATGGGCAGGGGTCAGTTGCAGCAGGCACAGCGGCACCCCGATGTGGTTGTTCAGGTTGCCGGGGGTAACAAACACCGAGTAGCGTACCCCCAACAGGGCCCGGAGCAGATCTTTGGTGGTGGTCTTGCCGTTGCTGCCGGTAATGGCCACCACGGGCAGGTCTAGCTGGCTACGGTGGTGGCGGGCCAGGGCCTGGAGCGCCGCCAGGGCATCGGGTACCCACAGCACAGTCGGCGGCCCGACCAGGCGGGGGTCGTCTACCACCGCAGCACTGGCCCCACGCGCCAAAGCCGTTTCGGCAAACGAATTGCCATCAAAACTGGGCCCTTTCAGCGCCACAAAGAGCTGACCGGGCTGCAGGGTGCGGCTATCGGTACACACCCCGGTACTGGCCTTAAAGGCGGCGTAGAGCTGGTGCAGGGGGGTAGGCACAGGCATGGCCAAAGGTAGCGGGCTGGCTTCCACGCCAGTAGCATGCGCCCACGGGCAAGTTTTTTGCCAAAAGGCTTGCGCCCCAAGCGCGGCTTCTTCCTTACTTTGAGCGCAAACGCAGCATGTCTCTCCCATGACAGTTTCTCTGCTCCCCCTACCCCAAACCTTACCGCTTACCGAGGGCTTACCCGGCGGATGGCCCACCTCTGTTGTGCCCGCCCTGCCCCAGCCCCAGCCGCTGCCCCTCCACTTGATTGGCCTGGGCGACGATGACGACCTGGACGAAGACCTGGGGGATTCGGACGACGACCTGGACGATGAGGAGTTCGATGACGACGACGACGACCTGGAGTCGGACGACCTGGAAGAAGAACTCGACGACGAAACGCTCGCCAAGCTCGAAGACGAGCTTGAGGACGATTCGGACGATTTTGATGCCTTTGACGACGACGACGAGGATGACGACGATGACCTCGACGGCGACTCGGGCCCCATCGGTAGCGACGACGACGACTTTGACGACTAGCCCTGCCCCGGCCCCCGAGGCGTGCTCTCGGTAACCATCCTCGGCACCAGCAGTGCCATTCCCGTTGCCGGGCGCAACCCCTCAGCGCAGGTTCTCAATCACGACGAGCGCTTGGTGCTGCTCGACTGTGGCGAAGGCACACTGGTACAAGCCCAGCGCCTGGAGCTACGCCTGAGCAGGCTCGACGCCGTCTTCATCAGCCACCTGCACGGCGACCACATCTTTGGGCTGCCGGGCCTGCTTACCACCCTTAGCATTCTTGGCCGGAGCCGAACCCTTGTACTGGTAGGCCCCGTGGGCTTGGCCGCGCTTCTGCGGGCCATCTTTGGAGCCAGCCGCAGCGAACTGGCGTACCCACTGGATCTACTGGAGGTGCCACCCGGCCACCCCCCCGATACCCCCCTCACCACGGTAGCCGGGCTCACGGTCTACACCCACGCGCTCGACCACCGCATTGCCTGCTGGGGCTACAAGTTCTGCGAAACGCCCCGCCAGCGCCCCCTGCTCAACGAGCACCCCGACCTGGTAGGGGTGAAGCCCCAGTACTTTGGCTTGCTCAAACTGGGCAACGACATAACACTGCCCGATGGCCGCAGGGTCGTAGCCAACGAGGTGCTGGGCCCACCCCCACCGCAGCATACCTACGCCTACTGCACCGACACCCGCTACCTGCCCCAGCTGGCACCCTGGCTGGCAGGGGTGGATGTACTGTACCACGAGGCGACATTCCTGCACGCCCTAAAACGCCGCGCAGAGCATACACGGCACACCACCGCACTAGAAGCTGCCCAATTGGCGCAGGCTGCCGGAGTGGGCACCCTGCTACTGGGCCATTACAGTGCGCGATACACCGACCTTACCCCATTACTGGCAGAAGCGCAGACGGTATTCGAGCGCACATTGCTGGCCCGTGAAGGCCTGAAGGTGCCTGTACCGGCGCCCTAGCTGGGGGGCTTGGGGCCGCGGGGTTTTCCGCCACGGCCACGGCCCCGACGACGGCGCTCGTCGCCATCGGCGCTGGGCTTTCGCTCGCCCCCCTCGGGTGGGCTCAGCCGCTGGCCACCCCCCGCCGGTTTGACGATGGCCTTGGGCTTTTTCTTCTTGCGGCCCGGGTTGGGTAGCGCCCGCTGGTGGAGCTGGCTTTGGCCGACGACGTCTACAAAGTCGGGGGCGGCGTCAAGGGCAGCGGGCACTTCGGTCTGCAACGAGACTAGGTTTTCGGGCTTGCTGCCCTTTTTGTTCAGGGCCTGTATTTCGAACACCTGTTCGGCCGAGAGGGCCACCCAGTTGGCATCGCCGCTGTAGCTGAACCACAGCTTACGTTTGAAGATGTCGGTCTTCTGCAAATAGGCGGTACCTAGCTGGGTTTCGATGCGCTCAAGTTTGGGGATGCCCTTCAGGGCATCGAGGTAGGTATCGAGCTCGTAGTTCAGGCAACACTTTAGCCGCCCGCACAGCCCGGTGATCTTGGATGGGTTGAGCGAGATGTTCTGGTACCGGGCCGCCGAGGTGGCCACCGATTTGAAGCTCGTGAGGAAGGTAGAGCAGCACAGTTCGCGGCCACACACCCCAATGCCCCCCACCAGGCCGGCCTCTTGCCGCATGCCGATCTGCCGCATCTCGATGCGGATGCGCAGCTCCTGGGCCAGCTGTTTGATGAGCTGCCGAAAATCGACACGCGCCTCTGAGGTGTAGTAGAACAGCGCCTTGGTACCATCGCCCTGAAACTCGACGTCGGTCACCTTCATCTTGATCTTGAGTTCGCCGACCAGCTGGCGGGTCCGGGTAAGGACGCTCATTTCGCGGCTACGGCTTTTTTCGAGCAGCGCCAGGTCTTCGTCGGTTGCCAGACGGTAAATCTTTAAGATCTCCTCTTCTGGGAACTTGCGTTTGCGTTGTTGGAGCCGAGCCAACTCGCCCCCCAGCGTAACCTGCCCGACATCGTAGCCACGCTCGGCTTCTACCACGACCCGATCGCCGGCCAGGATTTCGAGCCCGTTGGTATTGCGGTAAAAGGCTTTGCGGGTGGTTTTGAAGCGTACTTCGTAGATGTTTTGGGTTTCTGGGGTGCCCGGAGGCAACATATTTTCAAGCCAGTCGGTTGCCCCGAGTCGGCTACAAGCCGTCGAACAACCGCCCGTGGAACAGGCCATAGCAGTGAGGTTTAAGGAACGAACGCAGACCGGAGGTCCCGGCGCAATACGCAAATGTAGGGCTTAGGCCTGTACTTCTACCTGGGCTGTAAAGACCGCCGCAACCGGCCCCCGCAGCCAGAGCTCGCTGCCCGTGTAGCGCAAGACCAACGTGCCCCCCAGGGCATCGAACGTAAGCGCCCACGGCGGTACCAGCCCCTGTTTCTGGGCTTGGGCCCAGCCCGCCGCTGCAATGCCCGTACCACAGGCCAGCGTTTCGGCCTCTACCCCACGCTCGTAGGTGCGGATGGCAAACCGACCCGGGCCCAGCGGTTGCACAAAGTTTACGTTGGCGCCCCCTGGCCCAAAACGCGCATCGTAGCGCAGAATGACACCCTCTGAGGCAACCGGGTAGCCCATTAACCCAACCCCTACCTCGATGACCAGGTGGGGTGAGCCCGTATCTAGAAAATACCCCTCGGGTGTGGGCGTGACCTTGGCGGGCGCGTGCATCTCGACCTCGATATCGGTAGGGCTGTGTACCACGGCGCGGTGGGGGCCATCGTAGGCAGTAAACGTGTTGCTAGCCCCAAACCGCCCCAACCGGTGCGCCAGGGCTACCGCACACCGGGCCCCATTGCCACAGAGCGAACCCGGGCGGCCGTCGGCGTTGTGGTAGCGCAGGGCAAAGGCATAGCTGGGGTGCGGCTCTAAGACCAGCAGCCCATCGGCACCTACGCCCGTGTGCCGATCGCAGAGTGCGCCAACGGCTGCGTCGGTGAGTGGGGGGGGCGCCTGCGTTAGGCTATCCACCACAATGAAGTCGTTGCCCGCGCCGTGGTATTTGTAAATGGGCAGTTGCACGTGGCACAAGTTCGTTGTCAGGCGCCGTAGTTTGTACCCTAAAGTAACCCGACAGGTACGGTGCGGCGGCGTTCTCAGATCGATTGGCTTACGGTTTGGCTCTGGGCAGCCTTTGTGCTCTTTGGGTGGATGAACATCTACGCCGCCTCGAGCCCCGAAGGCGGCCCGAGTATGTTCAGCCTGTCGCACAACTACGGCAAGCAGTTTCTGTTCATCCTACTGGCGGGGGCCATAGGGCTGGTCATCCTGCTGCTCGATACCCGCTTGCTTGAGTTTTTCAGTTACGGGGTGTTTGGCGTCACGTGTGTACTCCTGGTGGTGGTGTTGGTGGTGGGGCGCACGGTAAATGGGGCCCAAGGGTGGATAGATGTGGGCATGTTCAAGCTCCAGCCCGCCGAGTTTGCCAAGGTGGGGGTTGCTATGGCGATAGCCCGCTACGGGTCGCGGTACAACTTTTCGCTCAAACGGATAACCGACCGGCTGGTGGTATTGGCGCTGCTGGCCCTGCCGGCCCTCCTCATACTGTTGCAGCCCGACCTGGGCAGTGTGCTGGTGTTTTCGGCGTTTCTGCTGGTGCTCTTCCGCGAGGGGCTTTCGGGGCTGGTGCTGGTGGTCGGGGGGCTACTGCTGGTCATTGGTGTTGCAGCCCTGCTGGTGCCCACACCCTACCTCCTGGCCACGTTGGCGGCGCTGGGGCTCATCTCGTGGTGGTTCGTGTACAAGCGAACCAATACCCTGACGCACCTGGTGCTGGTGGGGCTGTTCTGCGGCTTTTCGTTGAGTGTAGACTTTATTGTGAGCGAGGTACTCAAGCCGCACCAGCAGAAACGCATCGTATCGCTCTTCGACCCCGCGCGCGACCCCCAGGGTACGGGCTACAACGTCATCCAGAGCAAAATAGCCATTGGCTCGGGTGGCTTCTTCGGTAAGGGGTTTTTGCAGGGTACCCAGACCAAGTTTGACTTCGTACCGATGCAGGACACCGATTTCATCTTCTGCACCATCGGCGAGGAGTACGGCTGGTTGGGCTCTACGGTACTTTTGGGGCTTTACTTCATCTTCCTCTCACGGCTGCTCTACCTGGCCGAAGAGACCCGAACGCGCTACGGGCGCATACTGGGCTACAGCGTGGCCTGCATACTCTTCGTTCACTTGGCCATCAATGTGGGCATGGCCCTAGGGCTCACGCCTGTGGTGGGCATACCGCTGCCGTTTTTTAGCTACGGGGGCTCGGCGCTCATCAGCTTTACGGTGCTACTGGCGCTGCTGCTTAACCACCACGCCAACCGCGTGAACGTGCTGGTGGGCAGCCACTAGCCGCTGGGGGCTACAACGCACGCGGCGCGGTGGCGGTCGTACCGCCCGTCGGTGTGGCGTACTTCGAGCAGCAGGATGTAAAAACCGGGCGGCAGGTAGTCGCCTCGGCTACTGCGGCCGTCCCACACCAGCAGCACGGGGTGGGTTGGCAGCAGCAGCGGGGCAAAGCGGCGCATCTTTTGGTCTTGGGGGGTGTAGATCGCCCACTCGGTTTGCCAGCCGTAGTCGGGGTAGTGCAGCTCGAGCTCCAGCTTATCGGTCAGGCCATCGCCACGGGGGCTGAAGGCCCTGCGCAGCAACCGAAACGTACCACCTGTGGCAAGCACAGGGTCGAGCTGGCTGTTGGCGTACCCTGGTGTACCGTAGCCGACCGTACTGGCCGCCGATGTCCAGGTGGTGGCAGCGGTAGCGGTGCCAGTGCCCGAGCGGCGCTCAAGCGCCACCCCCCGGCTATCGGCAACCCAAGCCGAATGCCACTCGG
>JANRLA010000016.1:0-8268 GCA_033763015.1 Bacteroidia bacterium | reverse complement strand
GCAAAGTTCAGGTCGGCGATTGCCGTAATGGGCACCAGGTGAATGTGGGCGTGGGGTACCTCGATACCGACCACGGCGGTGGCAATGCGCTTGCCGGGGAAGACCTTGTGCAGGGTACGGGCGACCGATTTGGCGAAGAGGTTCAGGCCGATGTACGTCTCGTCGTCGAGGTCGTAGAGCCAGTCTACTTCCTTCTTCGGGATGCAGAGCGTGTGCCCTTCGGCCAGGGGCCGGATGTCTAAAAACGCCAGGAAGTCTTTGGTTTCGGCGACCTTGTGGGCGGGCAGTTCGCCGCTAATGATGCGGGTAAAGAGGGTGGCCATGGGCTAGGGGGTGTTGGTTACGCAAACTAACCCCCACGCAACGACCCCCCAAGCCCTGGGGGGGGGGTACCCGGTAACTACCGGCTGATGTCGAGGATTTTGAACTTGAGGGTGCCGGCGGGTACGGCGATCTCGACCTCGTCGTTTTTGGCGCGGCCCACCAGACCCTTGCCAATGGGAGAGTCGATGGAGATTTTGCCGGCCTTCAGGTCGCTTTCGTTGGGGCTCACCAGGGTGTAGGTCACCTCCTGTTTGTTGGCCAGGTTGCGCAGCTTGACCCGCGACATGAGGAAGATTTTCGAGCTGTCGAACTCGCTCTCGTCGAGCACCCGTGCGTTGACGATGGCCGTTTCGAGCTTCTGGATTTTGAGTTCAAGCATGCCCTGCGCCTCTTTGGCGGCGTCGTACTCGGCGTTTTCAGAGAGGTCGCCCTTTTCGCGGGCTTCCTGGATTTGGCGGGCGATCTCTCCCCGGCCCCGGGTTTTGAGGTCGTGGAGCTCGTCTTTGAGTTTTTGTAGCCCTTCGCGGGTATAGAACGATTGTTCCGACATACGGTTGCGTGCTAACGGTACAGTTTGGATGTCCTGCGACGGAAGGTGCACTACTGGCGACCTGCGGCCTGGGAAGGCCTGGCTAGTCGAGGTTCAGTTGACTTGGCAGTGCAGAACAGATGAATAGGAGTCTAAACGAACGGTAAAGTTACGACGGCGCGGCGGGTATGTGTCAACTAGGCACCGGTACGGCGCTTTTCGAGCTTGATGAGCTCAATTTTGCGTTTTGAGGCCTGGAGCACCGTGAGTTGGAAGGGCCCACAGCGGAAGACTTCGCCCGTGGCCGGGATGCGCTCGGCCAGGTGCAGCACCAGCCCTGCCAGCGTGCTAAAGGCGCTGCTGGGCAGGTTGAGCTGGTACTTTCGGTTGAGGTAGTCTACCTCCAGCCGCCCGGCAAAGTGGAAGACGCCGGGGCTGAGCTGTTTTTCGGTCAGCCCTTCGGTATCGGGGGCATCAAACTCGTCCTCGATCTCACCGAAGACGACTTCGACCACATCTTCGAGGGTAACCAGGCCGGCGGTACCGCCAAACTCGTCGAGTACAATGGCCAGGGGGCGGTGTTGGCGGTCAATTTCGCCCAGCAGGGCAGAGGCCGACATGCTTTCGGGTACGAAGAGTACGGGCTGCAGCAGTTGGGTGAGCGGCTTCTCGCCGCCCAGCATGTCGAGGGTGTGCACAAAGCCCGCGATTTCGTCGAGGCTCTGGCCGTAGATGACGATCCGCGAGACCCCGGTTTCGATGAAGGCTTGTACCAGTTCGGCAAACGTGGTGGTCGCCGGGCGGGCAATGATTTCGGTGCGGGGCACCATGAACTCGCGCACCCGCACGATGTTGAGCTGCAGGGCTTTGCTGAAAACCTCGGTGTCGAGCTCGGTGTTTTCAAGCAGTTCGTTCTCCAGAAAGTCTTCGCGCCGTAGCCGCCCGGTGGCCAGCGGAGGGTAGGGCAAGAGGTGCGCTTCGCCCGAGAGGGGGTTTACCGGCACCTCGGCCCGGCGCTCGACCCAGGCGGCGTATTGCCGTAGCGGCCACACCAGCCAGTACAGGGGCAGCACCGTGGCCCCGGTAAGCTTAAAGAGCCGGTTGGGGTACGACTGGTAGCCCCACCGCACCAGTATCTCGCCCACCAAAATGAGCAGTGCCAAGAGCCCCGTGCCCACCAATAGGTAGCGCAGGGGTTTGGGGCCCACGGTGTAGGTTTGCTGTACCAGCAGCCAGGCCCCAAAGGCCATGGCCGCCAGGCCCAACAGTTTACCAAAGCGCGCGGCCAGGAAGAAGCGGGTCGGTTGGCCCAGCAATACCTGTGCGATGGTTGCCAGGCGGCTTTTCTGCGATACGCGCAGGGTTACCTCAAGCCGGTTGACCCGGAAGTAGGCGCGCTCAAGCCCCGCCACAATGGCGTAGTAGAGCATGCCCAGCCCATACGAAAGCACCCCCAGTTCCACTAGGCCCCGGGTTGAGTTGGGGGTGTGGGCGTATCGTTGCCCTCGGGGGTACGCGCGGCTGCTTTGCGCTGCCGACGTCGGATTTCGAACATGGCCACCGCAATGGCCAAGGCCACACCCAGCACCACAAGGTTGGTTCTGTCGCCGCGCCGCGACTCGAATACGAGCGCCAAGAGCAGCACCCCAGCCATCACCAGGTAGACAAAGTGCGAGTAACGGGCCAAGAACACGGCAGTAAAGTTAACCCCCCGGCGGGGCGGGGGCAACGGGCGTTTCGGTGAGCTGTACCGTGCCGTTGAGCTTGTAGATGGTGTAGTCGGTGAAGCGGGTGTTCGATTCGAGGCCTACGCCGTAGAGCACCTCGGTGAGGGTGGTAATGGCCACGGGCTTGTCGGTCGTGATTTTGTCGGCCTCGCGCAGCCAGGTGAGTTGCTCGGTTTGCAGGCGCTCGCCCTTTGCGCTACGTACCACGACGTTGCCTTCGGCCAGGGCACGGCCCGAGGCAAAGAGCTGCCCGCGGTCGGCGGTGATGACGCTCTCGGTGTCGCCGTTGGCGGCGTAGAAGACCAGTACGAAGCCGCTGTCGAGGTGCTGTACCTTTTCGTTGCTCGTGCGGTTGTAGTGCTCAACGACGTAGGGGGCGGCAAGAACGGCCTTCAGGCGCGCCGAGTCGGTGTACTGGTAGCGCACATGGCGCCAGAGAGCCACGGGGATGCTGTCGCGCTTGGCCTGGTAGTCGGTGGGCACTTGGAAGCGGGGTTTCGCGCACCCGGCAAGCGCCAGAACCAGCAGCAGTGGGCGGGCCCAGTTCATCCGAGCCGCGTACTGAGGTAATCGACGAACCGCACGTAGGCCCAGGGATCGATCAGGGCCGTGAGCACCCAGCCGGAGAGTGCGCCCCACAGGTGCGCCCCGTGCGCGATGCCATCGCCACGGCTGAAGCGGTCTGCGTACAGGCTGATACCCACGTAGAGGATGGCAAACAGCCAGGCCGTGAGCGGGATGACGAAAAAGACTAGCAGCCGGGCATCGGGCTGGTACAGAATGTAGCTAAAGAGTACCGCCGAAATGGCCCCCGAAGCCCCCAGGGCCCGGTAGGTGGGGTTGTGGCGGTGGCGTAGGGTATCGGGCAGGTGGGCGCCCAGCATAGCCAATACGTAGAGCCCGCCAAACGCCACACTGCCCAAGGCGTCGCCGAACCGGATGCGGAAGATGTCCTCTAGCGCGGGCCCGAAGTAGTAAAGCGTGATGCCGTTGAAAGCCAGGTGGGCAATGTCGGCGTGGACGAGGGTGCAGGTGAAGAGCCGGTACCACTCGCGGTCGTGCCACACCTGGTAGGGCGCTAGTAAAAAGCGCTCGCGGAGCGAGGCATCGGCGTAGAACTCGTAGAGCGTCGTCGCGAGGGTGATGAGCAAGAAGAAGTAAGCGACCGGCGCGTCGCGGATGCTGTCTAAGAGCTCCATCAGGGTAAAACTAACATCCCAGCCGTGCTATCCCCACGACCCGTCGGTCGCCCATTGCAGGCAAAGGCCATACCCATCGGGGTCGCGCACATTGAGTTGGCGCATCCCGTAGGGCGCAGTTGTTGGCGGATCTACTGGCCAGCCTTGTTGGGCGATGGTCTGGTAGGCCGTATCGAGGTCTTTGCAGCCTAGAAAGATGCACGTATCGCCGTGGGTGTCGTAGCTGCTAGGGTCGGGTGCAGAGGGCCGGGAATCGCTCTCGTAGCGGGTATTGAGCATCAGGGAGATGCCGTCTCGCTCTAGGGAGCACCAATCGAATAAGGTGCCCTCGCCAGGCGAGTGTTGAGTGACGACAAAGCCCATGACGCGTGTGTAGAAGTCGACGGAAGTGGGCATATCATAGACTTGCAACAGGGGAGAAATGCCCTGTAGGCGCGGCCAGGAGCGTTTACTAGGAGCCACTTCCTCTAAACTAACGATTAGAATTCGCGTACCCGCAGCCGGTCCATGAAGGCGCGGATGTCGGCCACGCGGGGGTTGGCCACGAGCGGCTCTAGGCGGGCCTCGGCCTCCTGGAACCAGGCCTGGGTAAAGTCGCGGGTGGCTTCATCTACCCCCAAGGCGTGGTAGAGCGCCAAAACACCGGCAATCTTTTCGTGCTCGGGGCCCTGAAAGGCGGCCCAACGGTCGAGTTCGGCCTGCTGGGTAGCCGAGGCGCGTTCGTAGGCCAGGAGCCAGAGGTAGGTTTTCTTGTTTTCGACGATGTCGCCGCCCACTTTCTTGCCAAACTTGGCGGGGTCGGCAAAGGCATCGAGGTAGTCGTCCTGGAGCTGGAAGCCAATGCCTGCCGCACGGCCAAAGGCCTCGAGCTGGGCCTGGGCTTCGGGCGGGGCGCCGGCGGCCAGGGCCCCCATCCGCAGGGCACCCCCCAGGAGGGCGGCCGTTTTCTTTTCGATCATGGCCACGTACTCGCCCACGCTGGCGTGGGGCCGGGCGGCGAGCTCCATGTCTTCCATCTGGCCCTCGCAAACCTCAAGCGCGATGCGGGTGTAGAGTTGCAGCAGGGGGGCGGCGACTTCGGGGAACTCGGCGGCGATTTGCCCGTGGGTGTAGGCAAACAGGGCGTCGCCGGAGAGGATGGCCGTGTTTACGTCCCAGCGCTCGTGCACCGTGGGCTGGCCCCGCCGGGTGGGGGCATTGTCCATGATGTCGTCGTGCAGGAGCGTGAAGTTGTGGAACAGCTCTACGGCCAGGGCGGTCTGCAGGCAGCTGCTCAGCGGCCGGTCGCAGTAGGCGCCGTAGCCCAAGAGTACCAGCGTGGGGCGCAGCCGTTTGCCCGGCAGCCCCAAGATGTAGGCCAGGGGCTGGTACAGGCGCGCTGGGGCCTGCTGGGCGAAGGGTAGGGCACGCACGCCCGCTTCGAGCAGGTGGTGCAGCGCGGCAAGGTCGGTGAGAGAGCTGGCGGCGGTGGGTTGCGGCACGGCTGGGTGGGGGCTTACGGTTTGGGCTCTGGGCCGCCCAGTTTTTCAATCAGTTCGAAGTCGGCCTGGCGCTTCATCAGGTTGGTGTGGGCCACCTTTACCCGCACCCGGTCGCCGATGCGGTAGCTGAGCCCCGTGCGGCGGCCGATGAGGCGCATGGTCTGCTCGTCGAAGTAAAACTGGTCGTTGCGCATCTCGCGCACCGGCACCATGCCTTCGCACTTGTTTTCGTCGAGCTCTACGTACACACCCCACTCGGTTACGCCCGAGATCATGCCGGTGAGGGTTTGGCCCAGCAGGGTCTGCAGGAATTCAATCTGTTTGTAGCGGATGGAGGCCCGTTCGGCTTCGGCGGCCTTCTTTTCGCGCTCCGAGCAGTGGATGCAGAGCTCTTCGAGGCGCTCGGGCTCCATGCCCGCATTGAGCTGCCCCTCGAGTACCCGGGCCAGGATGCGGTGGGCCAGCACGTCGGGGTAGCGCCGGATGGGGCTGGTAAAGTGGCAGTAGAAGGCAAAGCCCAGGCCGTAGTGCCCCACGTTTTTGGTGGTGTAGATGGCCTTGGGCATCGAGCGCACGGCCATCACCTGGATGACCTGCTCCTCGGGCTTACCCATGGCATCGAGCACCAAGCGGTTGAGGTTCTGCGACACCTTCTCGCGGTCTTCTACCTGAATGGTGTAGCCCAAGGTGGCCACAAAGTTTTTGAGGATGCCCAGCTTCTCGCGGTTGGGTACGTCGTGGATGCGGTATACGAAGGGCACCTTGGGCGGGGTCTTCTTCTGGCCGGCCACAAACTGTGCGACCCGCCGGTTGGCCAGTAGCATGAAGTCTTCGATGAGCTTGTGGGCATCGAAGCGCTGCTTTTTGTAGACCGCGATGGGCTTGAAGTCGGCGTCGAGCTTAAACTTCACCTCATCGGTCTCGAAGCCAATGGAGCCTTTGGCGAAGCGCTCTTCGCGCAGGGCGTAGGCAATCTGGTTCAGGATGCCCAATTCCTGGGCAAAGCTGCCCTGGCGGCTTTCGATACGCTGCTGGGCCTCTTCGTAGGTAAAGCGGTGGTCGGAGTGGATGACCGACCGGCCGAACCACTCGGCGTGCACCCGGCCCTCAAGGTCGAGTTCGAAAATGGCCGAAAACACCAGCCTATCGGCTAGGGGTACCAGCGAGCACAGGTGGTTCGAGAGCCGCTCGGGCAGCATGGGGATGGTACGGTCGACCAGGTACACCGAGGTGGCCCGGCGGATGGCTTCGGTATCGAGGGCTGTATCGGGCTTCAGGTAGTGCGATACGTCGGCGATGTGTACCCCGATTTCGTAGTGCCCGTTCTCGAGGGGGCGAAACGAAATGGCGTCGTCGAAGTCTTTGGCGTCTTCGGGGTCGATGGTAAAGGTGGTGGTGGTGCGCAGGTCGCGCCGCCGGGTAATTTCCTCGGCCGGGATCTGCTCGGGCAGGGCATCGGCTTCGTGCTGCACGTGGGGCGGGAACTCGGGCGTGAGGCCAAACTCCAGCAGGATGGCGTGCATTTCGGCCTGGTGCGAGCCGCCACTGCCCAGCACCTGCACCACTTGCCCCTCGGGTCGCTTGTCGTCCCAGCGTGTAAGCTCGACGAGCACCTTATCGCCGTGGGTAGCGCCCATGAGCGCCCGTTTCTGGATAGTGAAATCGGGCTTGATGGAGCTCTGCTGCGGGATAAAGTAGGCCACGCCCCCGCCCTGCGGTGGGATCTCGATGGTGCCGACAAACTGCTGGTGCACCCGCTGCACGATCTCGACGATGACTGCGGCGAGCTTGCCCCCGCGCACCCGTTCGATTTCGAGGAGCGCCGTATCGCCGTGGAAGGCGCGGACAAACCCCTGGGTCTGGATGGGTATTTCTTCGCTCAGTTCGGGGATAACGGCCCAGAACCGGCGGTCGCGGTCCATGCGCAGGGGGGCAGTAAACTGCCAGGCCGCCAGGTGGATGCGGTACTTGCCCCGGCTGGGGGCTTCGATGTCGCCGCGTTCGAGGAGCTGGTGTACCAGGTCGTGCAGTGGGGCCGGGTCGTCGGTTTCGAGTTCCAGGCGGCTTTGCAGTTGATCGAGGGTGTAGACCTCGGTCGGGTTTTTGAGCAGCAGCCGGAGCAGATCGTCTTCCAGCGTGTCCCAACTGGGCTTTTTGGGGCCGGTGGGTGAACTCATGAGGTAGAGGGGGGCATAGGGGGGCGGTGCCGGGCCGCAAGAACGGCGACTACGTCGGCCAAAGTAACACCCCGATCGGCCAGGAGCACCAAGAAGTGGTACACCAGGTCGGCGGCTTCGCCCAGAAAAGCGTCGTCGTTCGGGCGTAGGGCCTCAATGACCAACTCTACGGCTTCTTCGCCGACCTTCTGCGCGATTTTGTGGGTGCCTTTTTCGAAGAGGCTTTGGGTGTATGAGCTGCCGCTGGGGGCTGTTTTACGGGCCTGGATGAGGGCCTCGAGGGTTTCGAGGAAGGGCAGGGCGGCCCGGTTGGGCTCCTGAAAGCAGGTATCGGCGCCGGTGTGGCACACGGGCCCGGTGGGGCGGGCGTAGATGAGCAGGGTGTCGCCGTCGCAATCGGGGTGTAGGCTGACGAGCTCGAGGTAGTTACCGCTGGTTTCGCCTTTGGTCCAGAGCCGGTTTTTGCTGCGCGAAAAGAACGTGACGCGCCCACTGCGCTGGGTTTCGGCCAGGGCCTCGGGGCTCAGGTAGCCTAGCATGAGCACCTGGCGGGTGGTGGGGTCTTGCACCACGGCGGGCAGCAGGCCACCGCCTTTGGCGAAGTCGAGGGTGGATAGGTCGGGCGGCGAGGGCGAAATCACAGCGGGGTGCGCACCGGTATACCGGCGGCGGCAAGGTACAGTTTCAGTTCGGGTAGGGTAAGCTGGCCGTAGTGGAAGAGGCTGGCGGCCAGGGCGGCCTCGGCCCCCCCGGGGGCGAGCACGTGGGCGAAGTGCTCGGGCGCGCCCGCCCCACCCGAGGCAATGACGGGCACGCTCACGGCCTGGGCCA
>JANRLA010000015.1:0-4012 GCA_033763015.1 Bacteroidia bacterium | reverse complement strand
CGCACCCGGACGGTGCGAAGGGGGTCTAGCACCCCCAGCACGCGCGCTAGGGGGTTGGCCACCAGGCGGTCGGCCAAGAGCAGGCTGAGGGAGGCCCCAGCCCCCAGTTGGAAGCCGGCCTTGAGGAAGTTGCGGCGGGAGAAGAGTCGGTTGTCCATAGCGCACCTGAAGTTCGCGCGGCAGGGTGATAGGGTAGTGCCCTAGAAAGCCCACCTGCCCGCGTGCCAAACGTACTGGCCCAGACGCTTTTGTGCAGAAGCAGGCAGAAATGGTAACCCAGAGGTTACAGCAAAGTGCTACGAATCGTTAAAGGCGAGCCGCGGGTGCGCAGCGGGCGGCGGGGTAACGTGTATGTTGCGTGAACGACACTTTTCCCTCAAGCCCCCTATGAAACACGTTACCCACCGGCTGCTACTCGCCGCGGGTGTGCTGCTGATGGCTCTGCCCTCAATGGCCCAGCGCCGAAAGGACGAGAGCAAGACCCCACCTCCGGCCGCCATTCCGCCTGCCAAGCAGGACACCACCCCCAAGCCCAAGAGCCCCTTTAAGCCCTACAAAGACATCATCACGGCCGAAGCCGTGACCGATAGTGGCGCATTTGTGGTGCACAAAGTGGGCGCGAAGTACTTCTACGAAATCCCCGACAGCCTGCTGGGCCGCGAATTCCTGCTCGTGAGCCGGTTTACGGGCGTGCAGACCACACCGGGTACCTACGCCGGCGAAGAGCTCGACGAAAACGTGGTGCGCTGGGTGCGGCAGGAAAACAAGCTGCTGCTGCGCATCGTGACCTACATCAACATCGCCGACAGCTCAAGCACCATCTTCCGGGCGGTGCAGGCCAGCAACGTTGAGCCCATTGTTATGGCCTTCGACATCCAGGCCATCAGCAAAGACTCGACCGGCACGGTCATCGAGGTTACTCCCCTCTTTACCACCGATGTACCCCTGCTCGGCCTGCCCAACGGGGTGCGCCAGCAGTACCGCGTTACCTCGCTCGACAATACACGCACGTTCATTACGGGCATTCGCAGCTACCCCATCAACGTCGAGGCGCGCAACACGCTCACCTATCGGGCTGCCGAGCCGCCCTCGACCAGCGCTAACGGTGCTATTACCCTTGAGATGAACCACTCGATGGTGCTACTGCCCCGCGTGCCCATGAAGCCCCGTCTGGCCGATGCCCGCGTGGGCTTTTTTGGCCAGACCCAAACCGAGTACGACGATGACGCCCAGCGGGCCGAAACCCGGCGCATCATCCACCGCTGGCGGCTTGAGCCCAAAGACCCCGCTGCCTACGCCCGGGGCGAATTGGTAGAGCCCATCAAGCCCATCGTGTACTACATCGACCCCGCGACACCCGAAAAGTGGCGCAAGTACCTCAAGCAGGGCGTAGAAGACTGGCAGGTAGCCTTTGAGGCCGCCGGGTTCAAAAACGCCATCATCGCCAAAGACCCCCCCAGCCCCGAAGAAGACCCGGAGTGGAGCCCCGAAGATGCCCGCTACTCGGTCATCCGCTACTTCGCTTCCGACATCCAAAACGCCTACGGGCCCCACGTCTTCGACCCCCGCTCGGGCGAGATCCTCGAGTCTGACATCGGCTGGTACCACAACGTAATGAACCTGCTGCGCAACTGGTTCTTTGTCCAGACCAGCCCCTACAACCCCGATGCCCGCAAGCCCGCCTTCGACGATGCCCTGATGGGCGAGTTGGTTCGGTTTGTTTCGGCGCACGAGGTGGGCCACACCCTGGGCTATCCCCATAACATGGGCTCGAGCGTGGCGGTACCGGTAGACTCGCTGCGCTCGCCGACCTACACCCAGAAGTACGGCATCTGCCCCAGTATCATGGACTATGCCCGCTTCAACTACGTGCGCCAGCCCTCAGACCCCGCGGGTGTGGCCTACATGCCGCGCGTAGGTGAGTACGACAAATGGGTGACCAAGTGGGGCTACAGCTACTTTGCCCCCAACCTGAGCCCCGAAGAGGAGAAAAAGCAGCTCGACCGGTGGGTGCTTGAACGCGCCGATAACCCCGTGTACCATTACGGGCGCCAGGAAGGCGGCCTGCCCATCGACCCCCGCAACCAGACCGAAGCCCTGGGCGACGATGCGGTGAAAGCCAGCCAGTACGGCGTGGCCAATCTTAAGGTTATCGTGAACAACCTGGTGAACTGGACCCGCACGCCAGGCGAAGATTACGACGACCTGGAGGAGCTGTTCCTGCAAGTGGTGGGTCAGTGGAATCGCTATGCCGGGCACGTGCGCGCTTCGGTGGGTGGGGTCTACGAAACGCCCCGCACCTGGGACCAGAACGGCGCGGTGTATGCCCCCGTACCCAAGGCCAAGCAGCAGGCCGCCCTCAAGTACCTGCAAGACGAGTTCTTTACCACCCCCAGTTGGCTGCTGGTGTCGGCCATTACCGACAAGTTCCAACGGCCGGAGTCGATCAACTGGTTGGGCAACACCCAGGCCGGTATCCTGAATGGGCTGCTCGACCCCGGGCGCCTGCACCGCCTGAGCGAGGCGCAGACCCTCTACGGCGCCGACGCCTACAGCCTAGAGCAGTTTTTCAGTGAACTGCGCCAAGGGATGTGGAAGGAGGCCAACACCGGCGCCAAGCCCGATGGCTACCGCCGCAGCCTTCAGCGGGCCTATGTAGAACGGCTGGGGTACCTGCTCGACTACGACCCCTCAAGCAATCCCCTGGGCCAACTGCTGATCTTCTTTGGCGGGGGTACGCCCTTTAACCCAGCCCGTAGCGATGTGAAACCCACTGTACGTGGCGAACTCGAAACCACGAAGCGTGCCCTGCAAGGTGCCCTCACCCGCACGGCCGACGTAACGACGCGCAACCACTACAACGACCTCATTGCCCGCATTGACGGCTTCCTGGAGCCCGATGGCGACTAACGGTCGGCGGTAAACCACCCGCGCACCCGCACCCAGAACCCCCGTTGCCGCCCGGCACGGGGGTTTTTGGTTTTAGGTGCAGCGGTGCCGGTGAGGCATCCTAGGCTAGCACTTGGGGGGCACTTTGCGCCAGGTACGGGTCAGCTACGAGTTGCCGTAGTCGATGCCCTGTAGCGCGTAGAGCGTCTGTAGGTACCGGAAGAACGCCCACAACCGCTCGGTGTCGCTGGTGCGCGCCCGGTACTCGGGCACCCCGCCCGTGTCGTGGCCCAGGCTGTCGGCGGGTACGATGCGCAGGGTGCGTTCGGTATCGGGCATGGTAAACCTGCCTGTGGGTGCGTACGCGGTTGCAGGGGTGGGGCCGGTTAGCGGATGGCCTGGGCGTAGCGGTCGGCAACGGCGCCCCAGTTCACTACCTGCCACCAGGCGGCTAGGTAGTCGGGCCGGCGGTTTTGGTAGCGCAGGTAGTAGGCGTGCTCCCACACGTCTACGCCCAGGATGGGGGTGCCTTTCACGTCGGCAACGTCCATGAGCGGGTTATCCTGGTTGGGGGTGCTCGTTACGTGCAGTGCGCCGTCTTTCACAATGAGCCAGGCCCAACCTGAGCCAAAGCGCGTGGTGCCAGCGGCGTTGAGTTTTTCTTTCAGCCCATCGAGGCTGCCAAACGCTTGGGTGATGGCATCGGCCAGGGGCCCGGTGGGGTTGCCGCTGGCGGGGCCCATGATTTCCCAGAAAAAGGTGTGGTTCCAGTGGCCACCGCCGTTGTTGCGTACCGCGGCACGCACGCTCTCGGGTAGGCTACCAATGCTGGCGATCAGGTCTTCGAGCGATTTACCGGCCAGGCTGGGCTCTTTCTCAATGGCCCCATTCAGGTTGGTCACGTAGGCGTTGTGGTGCTTGCCATGGTGGATTTCCATCGTCTTGGCGTCGATGGCAACCTCAAGGGCATCGTGGGCGTAAGGCAGGTTGGGCAGGGTAAAGGCCATGGTGAGAAAAGGTAGTTGCAGTGAAAACGGTGTGGGCAAGGTACACGTTCCGGGCGGGCCTTGGGGTGTGGGTTGCTACCGCAAGGTTGGGCCCACATCAAGTTTTTGGTCAGCGG
>JANRLA010000014.1:0-3165 GCA_033763015.1 Bacteroidia bacterium | reverse complement strand
GTAGGCACGGGGTGGGTAGGTTTTCTGGGTGAACTGTCCGAACTTTCAAGCCGTAGCACCAACGCCTCTTTTGCCTGTGGTCTCCCTACATCCCCGCCGTTTGTTTGGTTTCGTTGGTCCGTTACTCGGGCTGTTGTTGGTCACATCGGCTGCCCTGGGCCAGAGTGTCCCTGAGTTGGTGTCAGAATCGGACGAGGCCCTGCGGGGCAATGAAAGCCCTGCCTGGCAAGTGTACGTCAGGCTGCTGAACACCGCCGATGCCAATACCGAGGTCCAGCGCATTCTGGCCAACGGTATGGACATCAACATGCGCAACAGCAGCGGCCGTTCGCTCCTGGGCCAAGCCGTCATCCAGAATAACCCCGGTGTCGTGCGCCTGCTCTTGGAATACGGCGCCGACCCCGACTACGCCGACACCGTAGTAGGCTACACCCCCCTGCACGAAGCGGCCCTGCGGGGCTTTACGCTCGTGGGGCAGATTCTGCTCGAAAACCGGGCCTACCCCAACGCCAAGGCCATCAAAAAAGAAACACCCCTGCACCTGGCCTGTGGCAACGGCCAGTTCGACTTTGTCGTGCTGCTGCTCAAGGCCGGGGCCTCGGTTGAGTCGAAAGACGAAACCGATCTGACGCCCTTGCACGCGGCCGTACTCTACGGCGACCCCCGTACCGTAGCGTTGCTGCTCAAAGCCGGCGCCAGTGTAGACGACAAACTGCAAGGCTCGTGGGACCTGCCCGGCGGCATGACCCCGCTCCACATCGCGGCCTCCGATGGCAACCTGGCCATCTGCAAGCTGTTGGTCGACAACGGCGCCTTCATCAACGTCATTGACGACGAAGGCCGTACGCCGCTCAACTACGCCTACGCCAACGAACACCACAGTGTAGTTCGGTTTCTGGTCGAAAAAGGCGGCCAGTACTAGTACTAGCCCCGTGGTGCAGGTATTACCCCCGCTGCCCGGCCAGCAGGTACAGCACCGCCATGCGGATGGCAACGCCATTGGTAACCTGGTCGAGGATGATGGCCTGCGGGTGGTCGGCAACATCTGAGGTAAGCTCTACCCCCCGGTTGATAGGCCCCGGGTGCAGGATGGTGAGGGGCTTGCCCAGGGCCTCAAGCCGCTCGAGCGTAAGGCCGTAGAGGTAGGCGTATTCGCGCTGCGAAGGGAAGTACTGGGCCTCCTGCCGCTCGTGCTGCACACGCAAGAAGATAGCGGCATCGGCCCAGGCCAGGGTGGGGCTTAGGTGGTGGCTTACCGTAATCCCCAGGGCCGCTTCGATGTGGGGGGGGATGAGCGTGGGCGGCCCGCAGAGCTGTACCTCGGCACCCAGCGCGGTAAGGGCCAGGATGTTCGAGCGCGCCACGCGGCTGTGCAGAATATCGCCGACAATGGCCACCCGGAGGCCCTGTAGCTCGCCGAACTTCTGGCGCAGCGAAAACGCATCGAGCAGCGCCTGGGTGGGGTGCTCGTGGCGGCCATCGCCGGCATTGACCACCTGGGCCGCGATGTGCCGGGCTAAGAAATGCGGCGCGCCCGGGTTGGGGTGGCGCAGCACCACCATATCCACCTGCATGGCCAGGATGTTCTGCACCGTATCGAGCAGCGTTTCGCCCTTGGCCACACTACTGGCCGAGGCGCTGAAGCTCACTACGTCGGCCGAAAGGCGCTTGGCGGCCAGCTCGAACGAGAGCTTGGTGCGGGTAGAATTTTCGAAGAATACCGTGGCCAGGGTCAGCTCACGGAGCGAAGGCACCTTTTTGATGGGCCGGTGCAGCACGTCGTAGAACTCGTCGGCCGTGCTGAAGATCAGCGCAAAGTCGTCGGGCTGCAGTTCGGCAATGCCCAACAGGTGCCTCACCGATAGTGCTGAGTGCCCGGCCATGTGCTGTGGGTGCAAACTTAGGTGGCGGGTGGGGTTGGGGTGGGGTGGGCCACGATGCGTACGCCATCGGGCGCGCCGGTTTCGCTCCAGCTCACCAGCACACGCTCGTCGCTCGGGGTATCGACCTCGAGGCCCACGTAGGTGGCTTGAATGGGCAGCTCGCGTTTCCAGCGCCGGTCAATGAGCACCAAAAGCTGCACGGCCTCGGGGCGACCAAAGGCCAACAGGGCGTCGAGCGCCGCGCGGATGGTACGGCCGGTGTAGAGTACATCGTCGACGAGGAGTACCGTTCGGTTTTCGAGTAGAAAATCGATGCGCGTGGCATTGGGTACCAGGGGCCCTTTGCCGCGTCGGAAGTCGTCTCGGTAAAACGTTGCGTCCAGTTCGCCGTAGGGGATCTGGGCATCGGGCAGCAGCTCCTGCAGCAGGTTGTGGATGCGGCGGGCCAGGTACACCCCCCGGGGCTGTAGCCCGATGAGGCACAGGTTCTGGGTGCCCAACCGGTTTTCGATCACCTGCCAGGCCAGGCGTTCGAGCGTGAGGCTCAGGCGGGTGCCATCGAAGAGTAGACGTTCGGCCACGGTGGCTAGGGTAGCTCGGTTTGGGCCAGGTGGAGTATCGTCTTGAACTCGGCTTCTGCGACCGGCTGTACGCTCAGGCGGCTGTTCTTAGCCAGCACCATGCCTGCCAGGGCGGGCGTCGCTTTGACGGTGGCCAGGGTAACGGGCTGGGCCAATGCCACGACAGGCGCTACTTCGACAGCGACCCAGGTGCCCTGCTCATCGGCGGGGGCGGTGGGGTCGGCAAAGGCGGTGCGGGTTACGCGGGCCACACCCACCACCCGCTTTTCTTCGACCGAGTGGTAGAACAGGCACAGGTCGCCGATTTGCATGGCCTGCAGGTTGTTGCGGGCCTGGTAGTTGCGCACGCCCTCCCAGGTGGTGTGCCCTTCGCGCAGAAGGTCGGCAAAGCTGTAGGCTTCAGGTTCTTGTTTGATGAGCCAGTAGGCCATGGGCGGCAGGCGGTTAGGCAGGGCAAGTTAGCGCCCATCGGGCGGCAAGTGCACGTGCAAGTGTTGTGGGGCTTGCGCGTGGGGCGCTAAAAACCACCTACATTTGTAGCCATTTTTCGCGACCGGTGTTCAACCCACCGTGCGCAGTCCCGTCAGACCAATCAGTTAGCGTGCGTCCTGCATGAAGAATCGCGGTTTCTTTCTCTCCCTGGTGATCATTTTCACCGCCATTTGCCTGTACAACATCTTCTGGACTGTTGAGCGGATTTC
>JANRLA010000013.1:0-13195 GCA_033763015.1 Bacteroidia bacterium | reverse complement strand
GGCGCTCTTTTCGTGGATCCAGCGCGCGACGAGCTCTTTACCCGTGCCGTTGCTGCCCGTAACGAGCACCCGGGCATCGGTGGTGGCCACGCGGTCGATGGTTTGCTTGATGTGCTGGATGGCCGGGCTGGTGCCGATGATTTCGCGCACGCCGGTCACTTTGCGTTTGAGCACCCGGGTTTCTTGCACCAGTGTGCTTTTGTCCATCGCGTTGCGGATGGAGACGAGCAGTCGGTTGAGGTCGGGCGGTTTTTCGATGAAGTCGTAGGCGCCCCGGCGGGTGGCCTCGACGGCGGTATCGATGTTGGCGTGGCCCGAGATCATGATGAACTGGGTGTCTGCGCGGTGTTCGGCGCTTTCGGCGAGGACCTCGAGGCCGTCTTTCTTGGGCATCTTGACGTCGCAGAGCACCACGTCGTAGGTCACCTCGCGCAGCTTGGCCAGTCCCTCTTCGCCGTCGACGGCTTCATCTACCTGGTAGTCTTCGAACTCCAGGATGTCGCGCAGGGTGTTGCGGATGGCGCGCTCATCGTCAATGATCAGGATGTGGGGCTTGGTCTTGGCCATGGGGGGAGTGTCTGGTTTTGTATACACAAAAACAGGGCCAAGGTGCCCACTGGGCACAGGGGGCCGCCCGATTTGGCAAGGGGCGTTCACTCAAAAGAGGTTAAGAGCCTTAGCGGGGGGCGGTGTTAACAATTACCTTTACGGCGCATGCACGCACACGCCCCCGAAGCAAATCTGCAACGTCTGTTGGCGTCGCTCTCACCGGTACTGCACGAAGGGGCCTATGTCTTCTGCCACGTGCGGGTACTGCCAACCGATGTGGTGCCCATTGCGCTCTTCCGTGAGGCCGAGGGCATCTCACTGGTGCTACCCCTGGTGCAAGCCCAGGCGCTGCACCTGCCCTACGACGGGGTGTTTGCCTGGATTACGCTTGAGGTGTATTCCTCCTTGTTTGCCGTGGGCATGACCGCCGCGGTGGCCCACGCACTGGCCGAGGTGGGCATTTGCGCCAACGTGGTGTCGGCCTTCCACCATGACCATGTGTTTGTGCCCTACACGCGTGGCGACGAGGCCGTGGGCGTGCTTAAGCGGCTGGCCGAGCCGGTGGCTACACAGTCATAATTTCCTGCTCTTTGGCTTCGAGCAGTTTTTCGACGAGCGCGATGTGCTCGTCGGTGATTTTCTGGACCGTGGCTTCGGCGGCCTTCACGGCGTCTTCGGCCTCGCCGTCTTTGAGTAGTTTTTTAAGCTGGTCGTTGTGGTCGCGGCGCAGGTTGCGGATGGCGACGCGGGCCTCTTCTGCGGTCTCTTTCGTGTTTTTTACCAGCTGTTTGCGCCGGTCTTCGGTGAGGGTGGGCAGCGTGAGGCGGATGAGGATGCCGTCGTTCTGGGGGGTAATGCCCAGGTTGGCGTCGCGGATGGCCTTCTCGATGGCCGGGATGTGCTTGCTCTCGTAGGGCTGAACGGTGAGGGTGCGGGCGTCGGCGACGCTGACCGTGGCGGCCTGACCGATGGGGGTAGGGGTGCCGTAGTAGTCGATTTTGACGTGGTCGAGCATGCCAGGGGTGGCCTTACCGGCGCGGATTTTACCCAGTTCGGCTTCGAGGTGCTCGAGGGCTTTTTTCATGGCACTGCGGGCACTGTTCAAGATGTCGGAGGTCGTCGGCATACGGCGGGCAACAAGGCGGTTAACGGTACGAGTGGCGCAAAACTAGTGGTTTTGGGGTCTGCTGCGGCGCAGCAGGTCGGCCAACAGGCGCTGGCCGTTAGGGGCCAGTGCCTCGGGGCGGGCAATTGACCAGCGCACCTGGTCGGGGTGGTCGTGCAGGCGGGGGAAGGTGGTGAGGGCCCGGCTGAGCAGGTGGTCGGGGTCGGGCATCTGGCCGAAGTCGAAGTCAACGAACGTGGGCTGCACGTGGCCGTACTGCCAGGCGCGTGGGTGTGCCAGGTTGAGCGCAAACCTCCCCTTGGCGCGGTCGGCCACGTAGTGCTGGTTGCCTTTGGGGCTGTAGGTGATGCCGGGGTGCAGCACGTCTAGAAACAGCTCGTTCGAGCCACAGCGCGCGCACTTCATTTTTTTCAGGCGTGTAAGGTGCAGGCAGCCCGCGCAGAGCACGGGCAAGTAGTAGCCTACCAGGGGGGTAAGAAATGCGCGGTTGAGGCTGGGGAAGTCTTCGCGCAGGGCCTGGCGGTCGTTGTGCCAGCGCTGGAGGAGTAGTAAGGTGTAGTTGAAGGCTTTGGGCTGGGCCTGCCACTGGCGGCGCAGCAGGGCAAACTCGTGTCGGGTGGGCTTGCGCTGCTGGAGGGGCAGGGGCAGCTGGTTGAGCTTACGGCGTACGCCGGCCAGGAGCAGCGGACGGTGCACCACGTAGGGGGCTAAGCCCCACCACCAGACGAGGATGCCAATGCCGCCGAGCCGGGCCAGATTTAAGAGAGGCCACATCCCGCCCAGCGCTGCGACCGTACCGATGAAGAATAGCACCCCTACCACCGTGAGCTTTAGCGCCAAGCGCCGCTCGATGAACGGTTTGCGTGCCTTGGGGTCGGGTAGCAGGTTTTGGCGGTAGGCCCACAGGGCATCAAGCCCCACGCCTGCGGCCAGCGCGAGCATCAACACGATGTGGCCCAGCGTACCCACGGGGTGAAAGTACGCCCCCGTACCTTCGCGCCCGATGACGCAATCGATGACCGGCTTTGGGGCCGCCGAGGGTACGGCCGAGGGCCTGCATGTTCGGGTAGAGATTAAGAGCCTGAACAGCAAGGGCTTTGAGGTGAACTTCCGCCTGCCGCGGGCCTACTTTGAGCAGGAACTGGTCCTCAAAAGCCTGTTGCAAGACCGCCTGGGCCGCGGCAAAGTGAGCTGTAGTGTGGCCGTGACCCACCGCGGCGACGCGCCCGCGCTGGGCCCGCTCATCGATACCGAACTGCTGGAGGCCTACTACCACCAACTGCGCAGTGTACAGCAGCGCCTGGCCCACGACACCCCACCCAGTCTTACGGCCCTCTTGAACCTGCCCGGCGTGGTGCAGGAATCCGAAACCACCGTGAGCGACGCCGAGTGGGCCCTGGTACAAGCCGTGACCGAGAAAGCCCTGGCCGCCCTGGTGGCCAGCCGCACCCACGAGGGCAATACCCTGGGGGCCGACCTCGAGGCCCGCGTCCGCGCTATTCAAGCCCTGGCGGAAGAGACCACCCCGCTCGATGCCCAGCGCGCCGAGCTAACCCGGGCCCGATTGCAGCAGCAGCTGGCCGCCAGTGGTTTTGGCCTCGCGGCTGACGACCCCCGGTTTGCCCAAGAAGTGGTGTACTACCTGGAGCGCCTGGACATTACCGAAGAGCGGGTGCGACTTGCGGCCCACCTCACGCTGTTTCTTGACACCCTGGCGGCACCCGAGAGCCAGGGCCGTAAGCTGGGCTTCATCGCCCAGGAGATGGGCCGCGAGATCAACACCCTGGGGGCCAAAGCCAACCACAGCGGCCTGCAGGCCCTGGTGGTGACGATGAAAGACGAGCTGGAGAAGATCAAAGAACAGTTGGGTAATATCCTGTAGCGGGTGGACTGGCAGGCGTACCTCCCCTTCCTATCAGACGCCCAGGCGGGGCAGCTTACCCGCGCCGCCGAGCTATACCGTGCGGCCAACGCGCGGGTCAACCTCATTTCGCGCACCGACATTGCCCACCTTGAAGAGCGGCACCTCCTGCACAGCCTGCTCATCGGCCGGTACATGGGCTTTGGGGCCGGGGTGCGGGTGTTGGATCTGGGGGCTGGCGGTGGGCTGCCGGGGCTGCCACTGGCGCTGGCGTTCCCGGAAGCCGAGTTTACGCTGCTTGATAGCACCCAAAAGAAGCTGGTGGCCGTGGGTGAAATCGCCCAGGCGCTGGGCCTACAGAACCTAACGACCGTCTGGCAGCGCGCCGAAGACCACCGTGCCCGCTACGACTACGTGGTGGGGCGGGCTGTGGCCGCGCTACCGCAGTTCTGGTCGTGGGCCAAGCCGCTGCTGCGCTGCCGTGGGGGCCTGCCCCTGCCCGGCGGGGTACTCTACCTAAAAGGTGGCGACCTGGGCAACGAGCTGGCCCAGATAGGCCGCCCCCACACCGTGGTGCCCCTCTACGACTGGGTGCCCCTGCCCTGGTACGAAACCAAGGTGCTGGTGTACCTAGATGCCTGTAGCCCGAATGGGTAGTGTGTGTAGATTCGCCTTGCCTCTTTGGCCCAACTGACCTACGCTATGCCTGCCGAGTACACCTACGTGCCCTTTCTCGTGATTTTGGCCCTGGGGCTGGGCCTGGCCTTGGCGCTGGCGCTGCTCACGCAGGGCCTGGGCCCCAGCCGCCCGAAAGAGACCAAAATGGTGCCTTACGAAAGCGGCATGGACCCCGTGGGCACGGCCCGCGACCGGTTCAGCATCAAGTTTTACCTGGTGGCCATGCTGTTCATCATCTTCGACATCGAGGTGGTGTTTATGTACCCCTGGGCGGTGCAGTACAAGCAGCTGGGCCTGTTTGCCTTCGTGGAGATGCTGGTGTTTGTGGGCATCCTGTTCGTGGGCTACATCTACCTGGTGAAGAAAGAAGGCCTGAAGTGGGACTAAGCCCATGCTAACGCTCCTGTACCGGCTGTACCACTACCACGCCTGGCGCGTGGGCGAAGTGCTGGGCCACCTGGAAACCCTACCGCCCGAGGTCTGGCAGCGCCCCATCGCCGGGAGCTTTGGCACCCTGCACCGGCTGGTGTGGCACACCGCACTGGCCGAGCAGCTCTGGCAGCAACGCCTGCAGGGCGCGCGCAGCACCCCCTGGCCCGACTACGACCCGGAGTTGCCGCTGGAGGCCCTGTTCGATACCTGGCAGCACCTAGCCGACCGTTGGCCAGCGTTCATCGGCCAAGACGAAGCCGCACTGGCCACCGAGCTACACTATGCCACGTTGGATGGAAAACCCAGCACCAGCATCCGCGCCGATGCGTTGCTGCACGTAGCCGACCACTGCACCTACCACATTGGGCAGATGGTAACGGCCCTGCGCGAACTGGGCCAGACGCCCTTCAGCGTGAGCTTCATCCGCTACACACGGGCGTAGCACACCAAAGTGGCGGCGTGAGCGTTGTAGCCCCATGCTGAGCCGACCCGCCAAGCGCGACCTGCGCGCCCAAAGCGTTGAGCAGTGGGCCGAGTACCTGGAGGGCCTGGGCCAGCCCCGCTACCGCGCGCAGCAACTCTTCGACTGGCTCTGGGTGAAGAACGCCGAGCGCATCGAGGACATGTCCAACCTGCCCAAGGCCCTCAGGGCGCAGCTCGAGGCCGACTTCAGCTACCACAAGCTGGCCATTGCCCACCGGCTGCAAAGCGCCGACGGCACGCTCAAGTACGGCTTTAGGCTCTGGGACGGTAAGCTGATTGAGGGCGTACTCATCCCCTCGGCGCACGGGGTTACGGCCTGCATCAGCAGCCAGGTGGGCTGCTCGCTCGACTGCACCTTCTGCGCCACGGGCTACCTCAGGCTGCAGCGCAACCTGGAGGCCTACGAGATCTACGAGCAGGTGGCCCTCCTGCGCACCGAAGCCCAGGCCGCTTTTGGCGAGCCTCTAAGCCACGTAGTGTACATGGGCATGGGCGAGCCGCTGCTGAACTACCGCAACGTGCTGCTGAGCATCGAAAAAGTGACCCGGCCCGAGGGCCTGGGCATGAGCCCCCGGCGCCTGACCTTGAGCACCAGCGGCATTGCCAAGCAGATTGTGCGCCTGGCCGACGATGGCCTGAAGACTGAGTTTGCCCTCTCGCTGCACAGCGCGCGCGAGGCCCTCAGGGCCCAGATTATGCCCATCAGCCTGAGTAACCCCCTGAGCGAGCTGGTGCCTGCGCTGGTGTACTTCTACGAAAAGACGGGCACCCGCGTTACGTACGAGTACGTACTACTAGACGGGGTGAACGATGGGCCAGAGGATGTGGAAGCGCTCATTGACTTTAGCCGCCACATCCCCTGCAAGGTGAACCTCATCGAATACAACCCGATAGCCGAGGCCGACTACCGGCCCAGCCGCGAGGCCCGCACCCGTGCCTTTGAGGGGCGGCTGGCCCAGGCCGGGGTGCTCGTTACCCTGCGCCGCAGCCGGGGCAAAGACATCGACGGCGCCTGTGGGCAGCTGGCCCTGAGGCACTTACCGGCTGCGGGGTAACCCATTTGCGGTATTCTGGCCCCCACTGGGTAGCGGGTAGTTGCCAGTGAGCCGGGTTGTGTAGATTTGGGCGGACCCACTGTTCTACTATGACCAAACTGCTGAAAGACCGCGGCTTCTGGGGGATTATCGTTCTGGTGCTACTCGGTACCCTGACCAGTGTACTGCTCGAGGGCCAGGTGTTTGAAGTGCACAGCCCGCTGGGGCACCTGCTGTTTTCGGCGGTGTTCAGCCTGGTGCCGGGGCTGCTGTGGCTGTACTTTTTCTACCTGCAAGACAAGCACGAGCGCGAGCCGCACCACTACCTGGTGGGGGTCTTTATTGCCGGCGCGGCGCTGGCGTATGGGGTGAGCGTGCAGGTAAGCCGGGCTTTTGATGCCGCGCACGCCACGTCGCTTTACAGCCCGCTGGCCCAACTGCTGACGGCTATACTGGTGTACGGGGTGCTGCAGGAGCTGGTTAAGTTCCTGGTGGTGCGCTACACGGTGTACAACAGCAACGAATTCAACGAGCCGGTAGATGGCGTGGTGTACAGCATTGCGGCCAGCCTGGGGGCGGCCAGCGCGTACAATATGGTGTACCTGAACGGGCTGGATGCCTTTAACCTAGGGGTGGTGCCCATCCGCATCATAGAGTATTACCTGGTGAGTGCGGTGATTGGGGGCCTGCTCGGCTACTTCCTGGGCCGTGCCAAGTTTGAGCCCACGAACGCCAACCGCCACCAGCTCACGGGCTTTGGTATTGCCATTGTGCTCAATGGGCTGTACAACTTCTTTGCCGACCGCCTGCACGGGCTGAGCCACAACCTGTGGAACGAGCTCATTTTCACCGTGGCCTTTGTGGTAGTGCTCTTTGCGGTGATGTTCTTTTTGCTGCAAAAGAGCCTGGCCAAGAGCCCCTTCCAGCAGCAGACGGCCTAGTACCTCGTTTTCTTCCTTTACCCACATCGGCTAGTTTACCTGTGCCCGTATGACCCAAACCCTGCACCCCAAGCAGCCCTGGTTTACCCCTGTGCTGGTCGTTGCCCTGGCCCTACTGCTGGTGGGCTGGCACATCGGCGACTGGGTTTCGCACGCCACGAAAACCTACACCGGCAACGGTTTCAGCTTTCGTTACGGCGGCCACTGGCAAGTAGAGGGGCAAGCTGGCCCCGGGGGTAAAGGCCCCAGCGACGCCCGTTTTGCGGGCCTGGGCGGGGCCGATTCTTCGACCGTGCGGCTGGTACGCCTGGATGCGCCCTATGTGCGCATTTCGGCCCGCGATGCTGGCCAGAGCACGAGCAACGTGGGTTTGGACCAAATGGCCTACAACACGCGGCATTACGCGGGCTACGCGAGCGAGGGTCTGACCGAGCTGCCGGGCGAGCCTACGCAGTACCAACTGGCGTACCACTTCCAGGAGGTGGTATCGACGGGCGAGCGGGTGAATTTCAAGGGTGAAGATCGGCTGTTTGTTGCCGACGGGCGGCTCATTGTGGTGAGCTACACCGCACCCGCCGATGCCTTTGCCCAAGGGTATGCCGAATACAGCGCGGTACTTGCCAGCCTTTCGTTCAACTAACTAACACGCACTGTCACTGTCATGGGTATGCGCTTCGGTTTTGCTTCGACTACGGGCCGCGCCTGGGGCCTGGTATTCGGGTGGTTGTTGGTGGCAGGTGCCGCACAGGCCCAGCTGCAGGCAGCCAAGATTTTCAATGCCAACTACAAGGGCGTGGTCAAGCTCTTGATGTTTGACCCGGTGCTGGAGCAGAAGCTGGTGGCCAAAGGCCAACCCAAGGGCTCGGGCTTTTTGAGCCGCGGGTCGGGCTTCGTGATCTCGGACGACGGCTACATCTTCACCAACCGCCACGTGGTCGAAACGTGCGTGAAGGGCTTTCTGATCCTCGACGTCAAAGACGAGAGTACTGGCGAGACCGGCACCACGATGGTGACCTACCAGCCCAACCTGGAGAACGACCCCAGCATTACCGACATCTACTACGCAGGCTACACCTACCCCGTGGTGCAGGTGTACAACAGCCCCGACAACCCCGACGACTACACGCTCTACCTGGCCGAGGTGGTGACGTTGAGCAACACCTTTGATGGGGCAATTCTGAAAATTGTGAGCGACCTGAACGGCAAGCCGGTTACCACCAAGTTTACCAAAGTGGCGCTGGGCAACTCTGACCAGCTCTCGATTGGGCAGGACCTGATGGTGCTGGGCTTCCCGGCGCAGTACAACAGCGGTGGGATAGCCGAGATGCTGAAAGACCACTTTACCCTGACCGTGGGCCGCCACTCGGGCATAGATTACGTGTTTGACGCCGACTGGGGGTTTGTCAAGACCGACGCGCAGATCCACCCGGGCAACTCGGGCGGGCCGGTGTTCAATGCCGAGGGGCAGGTAATTGGCATTGCATCGGCCAAGGGGGTTAAGACCAACATTGGCCTGGTGGGCCGCATCAATGCCATGACGGCCGTGGCCAACCCCTCTACCGGCGCCCGCACGGTTGTGGCGCAGCAGGCCCTCAAGCCCCAGGCCCGGCCAGGCCGCGCCGAAACGATATTGGGTACCCAGAAGTACACCCTACCGAGTGTAGAGCGGTGGTACGCCGACCGTTCGGCGGCTAGCGGCGCTACGGTTACCGGCACGGTCAAGAGCTCTGATACTGGCAAGCTGTTGGCGGGCGTTACGGTGGGCCTGCTTACGCAGCAAAACGGCGAGTACGTAATTGTCGCCCGGGCGGTCTCGGATGCCAGTGGGGCATTTGCCATGAGCCCGGCGGTGAAAAACGGCACCTACTACTTTGCTGCGGTGGCCGAGGGCTACGAAGATGTGATTGCCGAGGTGAACGTGGTGAAAGACCAGAACGACAAGTTTACCGTCACACTGGCCCGGAAGAACTAGACGACCAGCTCGTTGGGGGCAATGACGTTGAGTTGGACCAGGGCCTCGCCTGAGGCTTTCTGCTCGGCGAACTTCTTCTTGGTGTCGGTTCCGTAGCCCAGAATTTTGTCGCCAATCTTCACGGCCACGGTAAACTGCCGCACGGCGCCCAGGTTTTCTTCGGCGACCAGTTCGTAGCGGATGGGGGCCAGTTTGTTCTTCTGCACGAACTCCATGAGCCGACTCTTGTAGTTCGAGTCGACCTCGGCCAGTTGGTGGACATCGACAAAGTGGGACAGCAGCTTCTCGACGATGAAGCTGCGCGTACGTCGGTAGCCCTGGTCCAGGTACACGGCCCCGATAAAGGCCTCGAGCGTGTTGCCGAAGATGCTGCGGTTTTGCCAGTTGCCGCCCCGGTCGTAGACCAAGAGGCTATCGAGGCCGAGCTTGAGGGCGATTTCGTTGAGCTGGCCCCGGTTCACGATTTTCGACCGCATCTCGGTCAAGAACCCCTCGGGTTTGTTGGGGTATTTCTTGAACAGATACTCGGCAATGACCGAGCCCAGGATGGCATCGCCCAGGAATTCGAGCCGCTCATTGCTCTCGTGCGAGGCCAACTGGCCGTTGCGCAGCGTGCTGATGTGCTGGAACGCCAGCCGGTACAGGGCAGGGTTATTGGGCCGGTGGCCCGTTACCTCACGCACAAAGGCACTGATGGCACTGGCACGATCGCCAGTTTTGAAACGGAACGGGTTGGGCCAGCGCATAGGCTGGTGGTGAAGTTACGACGCAGGCAGGGCCTGGAAGAGGACCGAGGTGTTGTGGCCACCAAAGCCGAACGTATTGCTGATGGCGGCACGTACCGGCTGCCGAACGGCCTGGTTAAAGGTGTAGTCCAGGGTACAGTCGGGGTCGTCGGTAAAGTGGTTGATGGTGGGCGGGATAACCCCGTGCACCATGGCCAAGATAGACGCAATGGCTTCGATGCCCCCAGCGGCGCCCAACAGGTGCCCGGTCATGCTCTTGGTGCTGCTCACCTTGAGGCCCGAGTTAGCCCACTGCCCAAACACCTGGGCAATGGCTTTGCTTTCGGCGATGTCGCCCAAGGGCGTCGAAGTGCCGTGCATGTTGATGTAGTCAACGTCTTCGGGGGCCAGGCCTGCCGATTTGAGCACGTTTTCCATGACCAGTTTCACGCCCACGCCTTCGGGGTGGGGGGCGGTCACGTGGTAGGCATCGGCGCTCATGCCAATGCCGGTGAGTTCGGCGTAAATCTTGGCGCCGCGCCGCAGGGCGTGGTCGTAGTCTTCGAGCACCAGTACCCCGGCGCCTTCGCCCAAGACAAACCCATCACGTTCTTTGTCGAAGGGGCGGCTCGCCGTGGCGGGGTCGTCGTTGCGTTCAGAGAGCGCTTTCATGGCATTGAAGCCACCGATACCCGACTCGTTCACGGCCGATTCGGCACCCCCGGCAATGATGACTTCCGAGATACCAAACTTGATCATCAAGAAGGCATCGATGATGCAATTGGAGGCCGTGGCGCAGGCCGAAACACACGAGTGGTTGGGCCCCCGTAGCCCGTACTTCATCGAGACATGGCCAGGGGCAATGTCGACGAGCATTTTGGGGATGAAGAAGGGGTTGAACCGCGGCACCGGCTTGGTGGTGGCGTAGTTGAGGACCTCTTCCTGGAAGGTGTTTAACCCCCCGATGCCCGAACCAATGATGACCCCCACCCGGGTGGTATCGAGCTTGGCAAAGTCGAGCCCTGCGTCGGCAATGGCTTCATCGGCAGCTACGATGGCGTAGTGCGAAAAGGGGTCCATTTTCCGGGCCTCTTTGCGGTCGAAGTGGGCCAGAGGGTCGAATCCCTTGAGTTCGCACGCAAACTTGGTGCGGAACTCGGTCGAATCGAACCGGGTGATGGGCCCGGCCCCACTGACACCTGCCACCAGGTTGTCCCAGAAAGCAGGCACGGTAAGGCCCAGAGGCGTGAGCGCCCCCAGCCCGGTTACGACCACACGTCGCTCAGTCATAGCAGCGCGGGGTTACTTCCCAGCGTTGGCTTCAAGGTAGCGGACGGCATCACCTACGGTGGTGATTTTCTCAGCTGCCTCGTCAGGGATGCTCAGGTTGAATTCCTTTTCCAGCTCCATGATTAACTCGACGGTATCGAGCGAATCAGCGCCTAGGTCGTTGGCAAAGCTTGCCTCGAGGGTGACTTCTTTGGGGTCTACGCCCAGTTTGTCGACGATGATCGAGGTGACCTTTTCGGCAATTTCAGACATGGCAGTTGCGCGGTTGGTAAAAAGTGCCACAAAGGTAGTAGAAAAACCCGGCTGGCAAGCGCAAGCGCAAACCGGCCTTGGGGTGCCCACAGCGGTCCGGTTGGGTTAGGCGTCGGTTGGCAGAAAAGTTTGGCGGCTGTGGGCGCTAGGTACAAGCGGCCCTGTCCAACTTGGGGGGCCAAGTTCACCCCCCCTATGCCTGCTACGTTTAACCGCACCAAGATTGTGGCCACCCTGGGCCCGGCCACCGATGCCCCAGAGGTCTTGCAGCAGATGCTGGAAGCGGGGGTAGACGTGTGCCGGCTGAACATGAGCCACGGCGACCACGCCAGCCATGCCCCACGCATTGCGGCCATACGTGCCCTAAACCAGGCACTGGGCACGAACGTGGCCATCCTCTGCGACTTGCAGGGCCCCAAGATCCGGGTAGGCGACCTAGAAGCGCCCGTACCCATTGCCCGGGGCCAGGAGGTGGTGTTCGATACCCAGATCCGAGCCCTGACCGATGGCCGGATCCCGATGCAGCTCGAGAGCTTTGCCCGCGACGTAAAGCCCGGGGAGCTGGTACTGGTTGAGGACGGCAAGGTAGAGCTGCGCGTTGTGGCCACCGATGGCCAGCACTGCGTGACCCTGCGGGTGGAAAACGGCACCACGATTGGCAGCCGTAAGGGGGTAAATCTGCCAGATACCCAGGTATCGGTGCCCTCATTGACCGAGAAAGACCTACGCGACCTCGACTTTGCCCTGGCCCAGGGCGCCGACTGGGTGGCCCTCTCGTTCGTGCGCAGCCCCGACGACATCCACCAGCTGCGCGCACGCCTCGAGGCCGCCCAGGCCACGGCCCGTATCATCGCCAAAATTGAGAAGCCCGAGGCCCTGCGCAACCTCGATGCCATCATTGCCGCCACCGACGGCGTGATGGTGGCCCGCGGCGACTTGGGTGTCGAAATCGCGACCGAGGACGTGCCTTTCTGGCAAAAGCAGATTGTCTACGCCTGCAACCAGGCCGGCAAACCCGTCATTGTGGCCACCCAGATGCTCGAAAGCATGATCGAAAACCCGCGGCCCACCCGTGCCGAGGCTACCGACGTGGCCAATGCCGTGCTCGACGGGGCGGACGCGGTGATGGTCTCGGGCGAAACCTCGGTGGGTAAGCACCCGGTACGGGTCATCGAGACCCTGCAGCGCATCCTGGCCCGCGCCGAAAGCCGCCCCGAGATCTACCACCCGCAGGTGAAGATTCCGTGGGAGAGCCCCACCTTTCACGCCGATGCGGTGTGCAAAACCGCCGCCAAACTGGCCCGAGGCATCGGTGCCAAGGCCATCTGCTCGATGACGCACTCAGGTTACACGGCGTTTCAGATCAGCCGCCACCGGCCGGAGGCCTCGATCTTCATCTTTTCGAGCAACCGGGCGTTGCTCACGCAGCTGAGCCTGGTGTGGGGCGTGCGCTGCCTGTACTACGACCGCTTTGTGGGCACCCACGAGACGATAGAAGACACGGTTGCCATCTTAAAGGCCAATGGCCTGGTGGCCGTAGGCGACGTGGTGGTGAGCACGGCCAGCATCCCGCTGCAAGCCCGTGGCCGCACCAACATGGTCAAGTTTACCGTTGTAGAATAACGGTCTAAGAAAGCCCTATGCGGCGCCAGCCTTTCAGGAGCACGGCAAGGTCGAGCCGCAGGGCTGCCCGGGCCGCGTAGTAGTGATCGGTTGCCTGGTGGCTGGGCCCGGTACGCAGGGGGGTAATCAGGGCCGTGGTGAGCACCCCTGGTGGCAGGCCGGGCAGGCTGTCGCTGGCAGCGGTTTGGTACCCCACCAGCCCGCGGCGGCCCAGCCAGACCTGGCCCAG
>JANRLA010000012.1:0-9853 GCA_033763015.1 Bacteroidia bacterium | reverse complement strand
TGAACCAGGGGCGCTACCGGGGTGGGGTTATCGTAGAGAAGGTCAACAACCGGCGGTTTTACCCCTTCCGAACGATGGCCCGCATCACACTGGGGTTTGTGGCCGACGATACGACGGGCTTCAAGGGCATTGAGACGGCCTACAACGACCACCTGAGGGGCCGCGGCGGGCGGCAGCTCGTGCAGCGTATCCCCGGTGGGGTTGAGGTGCCGCTCAGCGAGTACGCGGGCATCGAGGCCATTGACGGGCTGGATGTCGTAACGACGCTCAACGTGTACATGCAAGACGTAGTGAGCACAGCCCTGGCCCAGGCCGTGGATCGGCACAAGGCCAAAAGCGGCGTTGCCATCTTGATGGAGGTCGAAACCGGGCACATCAAGGCCCTGGCCAACTACCCCGAAACGTACAATACGGGTGTGGCCACCCTGCTCGAGCCGGGCTCTACCTTCAAGCTGGCCACCTTGCTGGCAGCCGCCGAAGCCGGGCAGTTCGACCCCAACGACACGGTGCAAACCGGCAACGGCACCTGGCAAGTGAGCGACCGCACGCTGCGCGACGCCCACGCGCTGGGCCGCATTTCGGCGCAGCAGGCCTTTGAGAAATCGAGTAACGTGGGCATTGCCAAGCTCATTGACCGGTACTACGGCAAGCGGCCCGACGAATTTGTTTCACGCCTACAGCGGCTGGGGGTGTTGGGGGCCAGTGGGGTTGACCTGAAAGGTGAACCCACCCCCGACATCATCCGGCCCAACGACCCCCATTGGAACGCCACCACCCTACCCTGGCTCAGCATCGGGTACAACGTACGGCTCACGCCGCTGCAAATCGTGTCGTTTTACAACGCTGTGGCCAACAGTGGCAAACGCATGGCCCCGCTGCTGGTCAAAGAGCTGCGCCGGGGCTCGCAGGTGGTCGAGCGGTTTGAGCCTAGGGTGGTCGACCGTGCCATTGCGTCTCAGGCTTCGCTGGCCCTGGCCCGCGAGCTGCTCGAGGGGGTGGTCACCCGCGGCACGGCCAAAAGCATTGCCAGCCCCAACTTCACGATGGTCGGCAAAACGGGTACTGCCCAAAAGCTCGAAAACGGCAGCTACCAACGCCGCTACCGGGCCAGCTTCTGCGGCTACTTCCCGGCCCAGAACCCGCGCTACACGTGCTTCATCCTCATTGACGACCCCACCGAGGGGGCGTACTACGGGGGCGACGTGGCCGCGCCGGTCTTCCGCGCCATTGCCGACCAGCTCTACGCCACCGACACCCACCTGAGCGCCACCGTTAAGGCCGCCCCCCGGGCCGAGCGCAAGGTTCTCTACCCCATCTCGCGCGTGGTGCACACCGAAGATGCACGCACGGTGTACAACCGCCTGAGCATCAGCGCCCCGCGCGACGCCGACTCGCCCTATGCCCGCACCTGGCAACAGGGCGCGGTAGTGCGCGAGGCCAGCTTCCGGCAACCGTCGGGCCGTGTGCCTGCCGTGGTGGGCATGAGCGCCAAAGACGCAGTAGCGGTCTTGGAGGGGGCCGGGCTTACGGTACGGCTGCGCGGCGTGGGCCGCGTACGCCGCCAGAGCCTGGCCGCAGGCGGCGCCTACCGGCGGGGGCAAACCATCGAACTGACACTGACCCACTAGCATGACCCCGCTTCAGACCCTACTCTACCGTGTGCCCCTGCTCGAGGTGGTGGGCGACCTGAGCCAGCCGATTCGCGAACTGCAGTTCGACTCGCGGCAGGTGCAGCCTGGCGACTGCTTTGTAGCCCTGAAGGGATCGGCCACCGACGGGCACCAGTACATCCCGGCCGCCGTGGCCCAAGGGGCTGTTGCGGTCGTCTGCGAAGTGCTGCCCGAGCACCAGCGCCCCGGGGTGACCTACCTGAAAGTGCGCAGCGCGGCCCAGGCCCTGGGGCACCTGTCGGCCAATTACTTTGGCAACCCTACCGACCACCTGAGCGTGGTGGGGGTGACGGGCACCAACGGCAAGACGACCACCGTCACGCTGCTGTACCAGCTCTTTGCGGCCCTGGGCTTCCCCGTGGGGCTCATTGGCACGGTCGAAAGCCGGGTGGCGGGGCAGGTCTTCCCGGCCACCCATACCACCCCCGACCCCCTGCAGCTGCAGCGGCTCTTTCATGCCATGGTGCAGGCCGGGTGCAGCCACGCCTTCATGGAGGTGAGCAGCCACGCGGCGCACCAGCACCGCATTGCGGGCATTCGGTTCTCGGGCGGGGTTTTCACCAACATCACGCACGACCACCTCGACTACCACGGCACGTTTGCCAACTACCTGGCTGCCAAGCAGAGCTTTTTCGATGGCCTGCCCAGCGCGGCCTTTGCCCTGACCAACGCAGACGACCGCAACGGCCGGGTGATGGTGCAAAACACCCGGGCCCGTACCGCGAGCTACGCGCTGAAAACGCCCGCCGACTACAAAGCCCGGCTACTGGAGCAGCAGTTGGGGGGCCTGCTGCTCGAAATCGATGGCACCGAGGTGTGGTGCCGCCTCTCGGGGGCCTTCAACGCCGCCAACCTGATGGCCGTGTACGGCGCGGCCCGGCTCTTGGGCTTAGGCAAGGAAGAGGTGCTGGTGCACCTAAGCGAGATCCGAGGGGCCGAGGGGCGTTTCGAGGTGTTCCCGCTCGCCGGCGGGGTGACGGGGATTGTAGACTACGCCCACACCCCCGACGCGCTCGAAAACCTGCTGCGGACGGTACGCGCAACCGTAACCACGGGGGGCGAAATCCTGGTCGTCTTTGGCTGCGGCGGCGACCGCGACGCGGCCAAGCGCCCCGAAATGGGCTCCATCGCTGCCCACCTGGCCGACCGCGTGATCCTAACGAGCGACAACCCCCGGAGCGAAGACCCCCAGGCCATCCTCGATGCCATCGACGGCGGCATCCCCATCAGCCACCGCCACAAACGCCTGACGATTGCCGACCGGCGCGAGGCAATTCGCACCGCCGGTGCCCTGGCACGCCCCGGCGATGTAATTGTCGTGGCCGGCAAGGGGCACGAAACGTACCAGATCATCGGCAACCAGCGCCTGCCCTTCGACGACCGGCAGGAACTCCTACAGGCCTTCGCCGAGCGCCCCACGACCTAACCCACCGCCTACCCCCATGTTCTACCACCTGTTCAATTGGCTGGAGCAAACGAACCCCTTCCCCGGCGGGGGGGTGTTTCAGTACCTCACCTTCCGGGCGGTGCTCACGGTGGTGTTTTCGCTGCTCATCGCGTTGGTGTTCGGCGGGCGCATCATCCGGCTCCTGAAGCGTCGGCTCATCGGCGAGACCATCCGCAGCGCCGGCCCTGAAACGCACAAAAAGAAGGCCGGTACCCCCACCATGGGCGGGCTCATCATCGTGGCGGCCATTGTCATCCCAAGCCTGCTTTGGGCCAACCTGACCAACGTGTACGTGCTGCTGCTGCTCTTGGCCACGGTCTGGATGGGCATCATTGGGTTTATAGACGACTACATCAAGGTCTTTTTGAAGGACAAGCGGGGACTCAAGGGCCGCTTCAAGATCACGGGGCAAGTGGGCCTGGGCCTCATTGTGGGCGGGGTCATGCTCTGGCACCCCGACTTCAGGGGCACCCAGGGCCTGCTCAACCAGGCCAATGAGCTACGGGTAAACACCACACTGACCGACCTGGGCTTCAAGGACGGCGACCGGCTGCTGCTGGTAGACGGCCAGCCCCCCGATGCCATCTCGAACGCCGAGCGGCTGGTGCCCCACAGCACCTACGTCGTGCAGCACGCGGGCAATGGCACCGATACCCTGTTCATCAACCCGGTGCAGCGGCCCCTGGTCTCGCGCCTGGTGTTTGGGGTGGGTGGGCCGGGGTTTGTTACCCAAACCACGGTGCCCTTCCTCAAAAACGCCTCGTTCAACTACAGCAGCCTGGTGTTCTGGAGTAACGACCCCGAGAGCTGGGCCGCCAAGCTGGTGTACCTACTGGTGGTCATCTTCATCGTAACGGCGGTATCGAACGGGGTGAATATCACCGACGGCCTCGATGGCCTGGCGGCCGGGACCACGGCCATAGTAGGCGTGACCTTAGGAATTTTCGCCTATGTATCAGGCAATTATACCTTTTCAAGTTACCTAAATGTTACGTTTATACCCCTAAGCGGCGAAATCTTCATAGTTTGCGCAGCATTGGTGGGGGCGTGTATCGGGTTTCTCTGGTACAACACCCATCCGGCCCAGGTCTTCATGGGCGATACGGGGAGTTTGGCGCTTGGGGGGGCAGTAGGGGTACTGGCCCTGATGATCAAGAAGGAGCTGTTGCTACCCTTGATCTGCGGCGTTTACTTCATCGAATCGCTCTCGGTGATTCTGCAAGTCGGGTACTTCAAGTACACCAAGCGGAAGTACGGCGAGGGGAGGCGGATATTCCGCATGTCCCCTTTACACCACCACTTTGAGTTGGGTGGCATGCACGAAGCCAAAATCGTTACCCGGTTTTGGATCGTGACCATCCTACTGGGCGTGTTGGCCTTTGCAACCCTCAAGCTCCGCTAACGCTAGTGGAGCGCAGCCTTAATCTCTTGCCCACGCGCAGGCGTAACGCCCCTGCGGTGGCACTGTTTCTAACGCAAGCTTAATCTACCGCCATGGCGCGCAAGGTGGCCGTACTCGGTGCGGCCGAAAGTGGAGTCGGGGCTGCTGTGCTCGCGCAGCAGCAAGGCTGGCAGCCGTTTGTCAGCGAGAAAGGCCCGGGGAGCCCCGAGGCGCTCGACGCCCTACAGCGCGCAGGCATCGAAACCGAAACCGGCAGCCATACCCTAGCGCGCATTCTTGCCGCAGAGCTGGTCATCAAAAGCCCGGGCATCCCCGAGCATGCGCCCGTGGTGCAGGCCGTGCGCCAGGCAGGCATCCCCCTCGTATCCGAAATCGAATTTGCCTTTGGTTACACCCAGGGGCAGATTATCGCCGTAACCGGTACCAACGGGAAGACCACCACCACGAGCCTCATCCACGCGATGCTGAGCCACGCGGGGCTCGACGTAGGGCTTGGCGGCAACATTGGGCCCAGCTTTGCGGGCCAGTTGGCCCAAGGCGACCACGCCTGGTGGGTGCTCGAGGTTTCGAGCTTTCAGCTGGACGACGTCGAGCAGTTCCGCCCCCGCATAGGGGTCATCACCAACATTACCGACAACCATTTGGACCGCTACCAGGGCGATGTGCACCGGTACGCTGCGGCCAAGCTCAAGCTCATCCAACGCCAGCGGGCCGAGGATGTGCTGGTCTATTCACTCGATTCTCCGCTCCTGGTCGAAGCCCTCGCCCAGGCTACGGCCCCCTGCCAGCGGCTGGGCTTTTCACTCAGCCGGCAACCCGATGCCGTGGCCTGGGTGGAAGGCGGCACGCTGGTAGTCGATACCGATCTAACCCTTCTAACCCTTAATCAATCTACTGGTATGGCGAATGACCGAAAGAAGAAGAAGCCGCCGTTTCAGTTGGAGCTCGAGCAGCAACGCTTGCGCGGCAAACACAACCAGTACAACACCATGGCTTCGGCCATTGTGGGCCGGGTGCTCGACATCCGGAGCGAACTGGTGCGTGAAAGCCTGGCAAACTTTGACACCATCGAGCACCGGCTGGAGCGTGTACGGGTCGTCGGCGGCGTTGAATACGTCAACGACTCGAAAGCTACCAGCGTAAATGCCGCCTGGTATGCGCTCGAAAGTATGGCAACCCCAGTGGTCTGGATTGTCGGGGGGTACGACAAAGGCAACGACTACGGGATGCTGCTACCGTTGGTGCAGGAGAAGGTAAAGGCCATCGTCATGCTGGGGGTCGAGGTCTCGGCCATCCGCGAGGCGTTTACCGGCAAAGTGCCGACGCTACTGCACACCACCGACATGGCCGAGGCCGTACGCCTGGCCACCCAACACGCTGCCAGCGGCGATACGGTGCTCCTCTCGCCCGCCTGCGCCAGCTTCGATTTGTTCACCAACTACCAGGAACGTGGCCACCGGTTCAAAGAAGCAGTCGGGATGCTGGAAGGGTAAGCCAGCCCGCCCTACTGCTTGCTTCGATAAACTAAACTAAACTCAACGTGGTAACGAACCCCTGAGGGGTGCCGGCGTCTGCTAGGCACCCTTTTTGTTGCCCCAACCCCACGGGTGTCATACAAAACCGCTACACTTTTACGTATTTCGTTTCTCCATGCGTTGCAGAATCTTAACAGTGGCGGCGATGATCCTCCTCTGGGGGTGTGGCACCGCCCAGCGGGCCCAAAAGACCACCGCACCCTGGGAGGTACGCTCGGCCGAGGGCTATGCTCAGGTCGGCGGCGCACCCGGTGGCGGTGGCGGCAATGTGGTCTATACGCTACAGCTAACGAACAAAACATCCGGTCCACTGCACGTGCTTCGTGTAGCCGACGAGGTGGCTACCCTAACCCTAGAACCTGAAACGCTCGTGGCAGCCCCTGGCGCGACGGTTACCCTTCGTGGATACAGAAAGGCAGGGGGCACACGCGATCTAGAGGGTGAAACAACCGGAGGCAACCTATCGCCCAGTCTGCGTGTTCGGCTATACTTCACCCAGGGCCCTACACCCAACCTACTCGAAACCGAGTTTGTAGTAGCGGTACACGTAGCCCCCTCCAAACCCATAGATTAAGTTACCACCTTACCCCCAGTACATGAGTCGTTTTTCTTCCCCTGGCAAAGCCATTTGGCTGGTATTTGCCGCCGGTTCTCTCACACTGCTTGGCTATCTAGTACAGGTAGGTAACCAGCAACCATCAAACGCATCTACTGCCCGCTCACTACCGGGTGTTTCCGAGTATGCATTGCCACGGGTCGCCGTTGGGGTACTGCCCCAAACGCCACCCAACCGGGCGAATGCCGAGAACTTCTGGAATACCTACGACCCCGACCTGGGGTACGCGCCGGTGGAGTATCTCTTCGAAGAGGCTGCGTTTCAGAAAAGCCTTGAGAAAGCTCGCCTCAAAAGCGCGACCCAAAGTGCGTTTGCCCAGGCATTTGTGTGGTCTGAGCGGGGGCCCACGAACATTGGCGGCCGTACACGCGCCCTGTTGTGGGACCCCAATGACCCCGCTGGCAACAAAGTCTGGGCCGGCGGCGTCACAGGTGGCCTCTGGTACAATAACAACATCACCGATGCCAACAGCAGCTGGCAGATTGTAAGCGATTTCTGGGAGAACCTGTCTGTTTCGGCCATTGCCTACGATCCGGTGAATACCCAAATTATGTATGCCGGGACAGGTGAGGGCTTCTTTACCGGGGCAGCCCGTGGCGCAGGTATCTGGAAAACCACCGACGGCGGGCAGAACTGGAGCCGCCTATCGGCAACGACCAACATGCTGTTCGTAGGTGATATGGTGGTGCGCAACGAAATGGTAGGCGGTGTGCCAACCGGTGTGTTGTACGTAGGTGTACATACCAGTAGCGCTGCCAACAACATTTTTTTGAGCGATTTCCCGTCGGGTATCTGGCGCAGTACCAATGGCGGCACATCGTTTACCCAGGTGCTGCCGGCAAACCTTCAGCACGCCATTGCAGACTTAGAAATTGGTCCAGATGGTCGGATTTACGCAGGCACGCTGACAGACTACAACGAGGCGAACGGCCTCACCAATGTTGTTGAGGGCGCAATTCTGTATTCAGACAATGGAACAACATGGTCAGCCAATACACAATATGCGCTCGAAGGTTCTGGTATTACTCGGATTGATGTAGCCGTTGCACCCAGCGATGCCAATACAGTCTACGCGCTCGTGTGCCACGACGATGAGATTTCAGCCATAGGAAAGTCAATCAACAAGGGGGTCTCGTTCACCAACCTATCCGAACCTGACGACGTTGACCTGGGCATTCCGTCATCTGATTTCAGCCGAGGTCAGGCCTGGTACGACTTGATCGTGGCCGTGAACCCCTCGGATGCGAATGACGTGGTAGTGGGCGGGATTAACCTCCACCGCTCTACGAACGGGGGTACTTCTTGGACGCACCTATCCAAATGGTCGAACAACCCAAACCTAAACCAACTGGCCGTATCGTTCGTACACGCCGATCAGCACGCCATTGCATTCCATCCTACCCGAGCCAACGAGGCCATTTTCGGAACCGATGGCGGGGTGTTTTGGACCAACCAATACAACTCGGCTACTACGAGTGCTACCGTCTTCCCCAGAAACAAAAATTACAACGTAACCCAGTTTTACGCAGGGGCCGTTAGTGGTGCTGGTACCGAGTTTTACCTGGCTGGCGCCCAAGACAACGGTACATTGGTTATGACCGGTACCGGTTTGCAGGCTGGTAACGAAACCTTTGGTGGCGATGGTGCCTTCTGCTTTGCCGATCCTAATTCTAACCGCCAAATAGTTTCATATGTTTTCAATAACTACTAAATAACGACGGCGAACGGCCAAAATACTTACGATGCTTTGGTGGAATTCGACAGTGGCGATTTCATAAACCCGGCCGATGCCCATTTCCCGGGCAATCGACTCTACAGCGTCGATTATCAATTCACCGGCGATCCGCCCACTTTAACAGCGAGCGGTATACGCCGAACCAGCATCCCTGTAGCAGGTGGCCCTGCTTCGGGCGTTACGCAACTGTTGTCGGTTTCGAACCTAGTTACCAATGTCGACAGGCCCAGTGCTATACGGGTATCGCCCAGTAGCGGTGTTTCGTTCGATGTCGTCTGGATCGGGACCCGGCAAGGCCGGTTGTATCGCCTTAACAGCGTTCAATCAGGTACAACCATTACCGCAGGCAATATCCAAGACCTCACGGGCTCGAACTTCCCTATCCCTGGGACTCTCGGTGGCGGGACAACTGGTCGCCGCATTTCGTCCATCAACTTTGGGCCTACCGAAAACCATATCCTGGTAACCTTCACCCAGTACAACACGATATCTGTGTTTGAGAGCCGCGACGGTGGCACTACCTGGCAAAACCGTGAAGGCAATCTGCCCAACATCCCCGTTCGGTGGGCCGTCTACAACCCGCTGGACCCAACCCTAAGCCAGGTAATTCTAGCCACTGAAGCAGGCATCTACGTAACCGATAACATCAACACCGCCAGCCCCAGTTGGTCTACCACGCCCGGCTTCCCGACTGTCCGTACCGATATGCTGCGCATTCGTACAGCAACCAACACGCTGTTTGCCTACACCCACGGTCGGGGTGTGTTCAGTGCGCCACTACCTACCGTAACCTCGAACGAGGGCCCCAACCTGACCATCGAAGCCGTAGACGTGTTCCCCAACCCTGCGACCACCCAGGCGCGGGTGCGCGGTACCCTGAAGCGCCCAAGCGCCGTTTCGTTCCAGATTTCAGACCTCAGTGGGCGAACACGCATTCAGCGAAGCCTGGGCCAAGTGGCCACCTTCGATGAAACGGTAATCCTCACCAGCCTTTCCGCCGGTTCATACATGCTTACGGTTCGGGCAGGCGAGGAAGTAAAAACAACCCGCCTGGTGGTACGCTAGCCCCCTACCACGGCAACCAAAAAAGGCCCCCTACGGTGTAGGGGGCCTTTTTTGTACGCGCGCGTCAGGGCTACGAGAACAACTTGATGCTCGCAGAGCCCTCTACGGCTACGCTACCGTCTTCTTTGAGCACCACGGCATCGAGGAGCACGATCTTTTTGTCTTCCTTGAGCTCCTTTACCGTCACCTGAGCGGTTACCGTTTCGTCGATGTAGACCGGCGCCTTGAACCGTAGCTCAGAGCCCAGGTAGATAGAGCCTTCGCCGGGCAGCTGATTCCCCAGCACGGCGCTCACGAGCGAGGCCCCAATCATGCCGTGCGCAATGCGCTGCTTGAAGAAAGACTGAGACGCATAGGCCTCGTCCAGGTGCACGGGGTTGCGG
>JANRLA010000011.1:0-7239 GCA_033763015.1 Bacteroidia bacterium | reverse complement strand
TCTGGGCCTCTACATCTCGGCAAGTATTTGGTTTAAGCTGCGCGGCCAGGTGGGGTGGGGGCTCGGCTTTACGCTGGTGGGCACCGCCATTACGCTGGCCATCAACTACCTGGGCATACCCTGGTATGGCTACTACGCGGCGGCGTGGGCGCACCTGGCGTGCTACGGGGTTATGTTTTGGCTGTGCTACGGGGTGGGGCAGTACCACATGCCTGTCCCCTACCGCATTGGTCGGCTGCTGCTTTACGGGGGGTTGGTAGCGCCGGTGGTCGTGGGGCGGCCCTGGGGGGTAGCTGCGCTGGGGCTGGGGGGCTACGTAGGGGTGGTGCTGGGGGCGTTGGGCCTCGTGGTGGCCTTTGAGCGGGGGGTACCTATCCGTTGGGCTACGTCGCCACGCCCAGGGTAACCACCCGGAGGTCGGTTGCCCCGGCGCGTTCCAATGCCAGTAGCACGGCCAGGAGCGTGGCCCCAGTCGTCGCTACATCGTCTACCACAACCAGGGTGTGCAGTCCGGGTGGGAGCGCTGCGGCAAAGGCGCCCTCCATGTTCTCGAAGCGGGCACTGCGGCTGAGGCCCGTTTGGGTACCTGTGGGCCGCAGGCGCCTCGCCGCGTGGGGTAGCACGGGCAGCCGCCACACCTGGGCCATGCCGCTGGCCAGTCGCTCGGCCTGGTTGTAGCCGCGCTGGGCCAACCGCCGCGGGTACAGTGGTACAGGCACCAACGCCTGGGCACCCTGGGCGAGGCCAGGCCCCAACTCGTGGGCCAGGAGCGCCCCCAAGTACACGCCCAAGGCAGGCCGGTAGCTGTACTTGAGCGTATGTACAATGTGTTGTAGGCGGCTTTCGGCCTCAAAGTGAAACCCAGCGGCGGCCTGGGTAACAGGTGCCAGGGCGGCCACACGGCGGTAAAGCTCATTGGCCGTGGGCTGATTGGCGTAACCCGTTCTGGCAAGGTCGGCAAGGCAGGTAGGGCATAGCTGGCGCTCGTCTAGGGTAAGAGGCCGTTCGCACCCGGCGCACAGGCGCGGGAAGAACCAATCGGCAAGTGCGAGCGGCAGCTGCCGCACAAAGCGGAGCATCGCCACAGCTAGAATGCCAGGGGGAGGAAACGCCAGTCGCCCTCGCGGTAGCGCAGCGCAGGCAGGGGCAGCCGGATTGCATTTAGGGCTGTAAAAACGGTGCGCAAGACCCGGCTGCGCGTCCGGATGCGGGTCAGGTCAAGGTCTAGCCCCAGGTAGAATTCGCGCACCTCGCGGGCACTGATCACCGCCGGTGGGTCGGTGCCGTAACCACCTACCATACCTCGGCCACCGTACCCAACGGCTAGCCCCAACCAGTCGAGGGGCCGGGTGTGTGCCCAGCGGGTAGTACGAAACGAGAGGGGGACGGTTAGCCAGTAGGTCTGCCCGTTGTAGTCTTTTAGCAGTTCATCCAAGCCATTGCCCAGGAGGTCGGGGCGCTGGGCGGGGTAGTCGGTGGGCAGGTAACTGAATTTGAGCTGAATGCGTTGTTCCTGCCAGAGCACATCGTTGGCGATGGCTAGGGCCGAGCCCGTGGCATTGGCCAGCAGGTCCCACCCCGAGGCGCCGTAGTCAGCGGCAAATCCGTCCAAAATTTCGATCGGCGCCTGGAGTACAAATCCGCTTAGGCCTCCCACCCAACGTACCTGCTGGGGCGAGGCCCCCGACCAGCGCAAGAGCTCCATCAAGAGGCGGCTTTGCTGGTAGGCCCCCCAGGCGTGGCCCACTTTGTCGATTTGCTGCCACTCGCCACCGTCATTGAACCATCGGAACCGGGTGCGCTCTTGGTCGCTGTACCAGGCCACGGACAAGGCCGTGTAACTAGCGCTGACCGCCCCTACCGTGCCCCAGGTTACCCACCGCTGCCGCCGGGCGAGGGTCGCAGAATCGGGTTCGAGCGCCTGCGCAAACCCCCTGGGTAGCGCACTGCACAGGGCCAACGCAAGCCAACACCCAGTTGCGAACACGAAGCGGTACCGTCTGGCCATAGTTGTGTGGTATCAGATTTGCTTTTGGGTGGCAGTTGGTTCTATTTGTACCCGTAGAGCAGAAACTGGTAGCTTCGAGGCACTTGGTATAGTTTCAGAAACTTCTTTTTCCATCTCACACTGTCTACAAAGTGATTCACCGCAGTATAGCTCTTCTCCTGTGGCCGTTCTCGCTGGTGTATCGTTTTGTTATTTGGTTACGTAATCTCGCGTACGACAGGCAAATTTTTTCAGTTTATCGCCCCAATCTGCCGGTATTTGCCATTGGCAACCTATCGGTCGGGGGTACAGGCAAGACACCCATGGCCGAGTACCTGCTGGGCTACTTGGTGCAGAACGGGTTACGCCCCGCCTACCTGAGCCGCGGCTATGGCCGCAAGACGCGTGGGTACCTTAGGGTAGACCCCAGTGAGCATACCTCAACACAAGTAGGCGACGAGGCCCTGCAGGTGGCACGGAAGTTCCCGGGTCTGCCCGTAGTGGTGTGTGAAAACCGTGCCGTTGGGGTTCAGAAACTGCTCGAGACCGATCGGCCCGACTGCCTGCTGCTGGACGATGCCTTTCAGCACCGCCGCATCGCCCGTGACCTGGACATCGTGATGCTCGATGCCACCCGCCCCCCCTGGAACGACCGGCTGCTGCCCGCGGGGCTCTTGCGTGAGCCCGAATCGAGCCTCAAGCGGGCACACCTTGCGGTGGTCAATAAGCTTACCCAGCGCACGCACATCCCCCGTTGGCAGCACAAGCTCAAACTGCCCAGTGCCTTTGGGCGCCTAGAGCCACTACGGCTTCGCTCGTTTTCCTCTGACGAAACCCTGCCTTTAGATTGCCTTGATCAGCGCATGGTATATGCGTTCTCGGGGTTGGGGAACAATGAGGTGTTTTTTAACGAACTACGTCGCCTGGGGGCCCAGTTGTACCGCTGCTACGGGTTCAGGGACCACCATGTGTTCAGCCAGGCCGAAATTCAGCGGATTGTGCGCAGCTTCCGGCGCTTAGCGAAGGTGAAGTACCTGCGCCAACCACCCCTACTCATCGCCACCGAAAAGGATTACATCCGGCTGCGCAGCATGCCCTGGTTCGATGTACAGTTTGGTCAGTTTCCGTTCTACTACCTTGAAGTAGCCTTGCAGTTTTGGGAGGGCGAAGCAGAGCTACAGGCCCAACTGGCACAGCACCTCCCGCAATTGGCTCAAGGCACGCCCGTGCATGCTCAGCAGCGATCTACCCAACTTTAGCGAAACCGTCGGGTACATCCGCAAGCAGGTTGCACTGCAGCCGGTAGCGGGTATTGTATTGGGTACGGGTATGGGTAGGCTGGCCGACCGGATTGCGCCGGTGCAAGTGTTGGGCTACAACTTCATCCCCCATTTCCCCATCAGTACGGTTGAGAGCCACTTTGGCCGTCTGATTTTTGGGCACCTTGGGGGTGTGCAGGTAGTGGCCATGCAGGGCCGGTTTCATTACTACGAGGGGTATAGCCAGCAGCAGATTACGTACCCTATCCGCATACTAAAGCTGCTAGGCATCCATACGCTGTTTATTTCGAACGCTGCCGGGGGTATTAACCCTGCCTTGCGCCTGGGGGGGCTCATGGTCATCGACGACCACATCAACCTGCTGCCCGAAAACCCGCTCCGTGGCGCGAATCTGGACGATCTGGGCCCGCGCTTCCCGGACATGAGCCGCCCCTACGACCCCGACCTTCAGCAGACCGCCCATGCCATCGCCCAGCAGCAGGGCACCCCGTTGGCAACCGGGGTGTACGCTGCCGTGCCAGGGCCTAACCTTGAAACCCGCGCCGAGTACCGGTTTCTGCGCACCCTGGGTGCCGACGCCGTGGGCATGAGCACCGTGCCCGAAGTGCTGGTGGCCGCCCACATGGGCTTGCGTACGTTTGCCGTTTCGGTCATCACCGACGAATGCGACCCCGACAACCTGCACCCCGTGAGCCTCGAACGCATCGTCGAGGTGGCCCAAGCCGCAGAGCCCAAGCTAACCGCTCTGCTCGAAGCCTTGGTGGTGGCCAGTTGCGGCCCCGGCGCCTCGGCCTAGCTGGGCTGGTGGCGCTACTGGTGCTGGCTAGCCAGGCGCTTACGGCCCAGGTACAGCCCGGTAGCCAGGGGGGCTTCCAGAATTTTGGCCCCGGCGATACTACCCAGCGCGACAGCCAGCGGCAGGTTACCCGTCGCCTGGCCCGTCGCTACGCCGATGCCCTCTGGCAGGCCACCTGGCACGACGACACCACCGACCTGCCCCTTACCGCCGTACACGTGTGGGACGGTGCCGACACGCTGCCAGGCTGGCGCCAAACCCTGGGCCAAGTGGGTAAGCCGTACCTGAACTTCCGGTACGGGCTACCGAGTTACCACCTGCCCAGCCGGGTGTACCGTAACCCACTCTCGGGCCAAGACGAGGTGTACATCCCCGACCCCCACCACCAGCTCGTCCACTTCGATACCCGAACGCCCTACGTGGAGGGGTTTTTCCAGCAGGCAGCCCAGCGAAGCCAGTTCTTTTCGGCCACCGTCACCCAAAACATTACCCCCTATTGGAACGTGGCCTTCGGCTACACCCGCCGTACAAGCGATGGCCAGTACACCCGTATGCGTACCGACCATACGCACATCAACCTTACCCTCACGCACCAGAATTACGCCAAGCGCCTGGTACTGCTGGGTAGTGCCTCGTTCAATCAGATGAGCGACCAGCTAAGCGGCGGGGTGCAGTTCGACCCACTTACCGATGAATTAGGCGAGCTCTACGAGGGGCTATTGGCGCCCTCGGTTCTCACCTCGGCCAGCTACCGACGCAAGGTGCGCCACCTACTGGGCTTGGGTAGGTACCGGCTACTGGGCGATTCACTACGAAACCTAACCCTGGTGGCCGAAGCGGGCTATCAGGACTATCTGCGCGAGTACTTCGACCCCACAAGCATTACGGTTCAAGGAAGCAGTACGCTGCAGGATACGCTTTACCAGCGGCCCTACGGCCAGGTGTTTACCAGCGATACCGTTACCCAGGACGTATACCTGGTGCGACAAACCCACCTGAAAGCCGGGCTGCAGGGGGCGGTACGCATATTCGGCGCTCAGGCCCTGGCGGTGGGCGACATATCCCTGGAGCGAAGCACCTACTACCAGGAGCTTGCCGCAGGCCAGGTGCTCGACCAGCAGCGGACTACCGTAGGGGGGCTCTTGGCGCTGCGCGACACCAGCGCCCAACAAGGCCTCAGGCTCGACATCCGCACGGAGTTCACCTTCAGCAACCGGTTTGCCAGCGAGCAGCGGTTGCATGCCCGAGGCAGCTACCGCAGCCAGCAGATCCGGTACGCGCTGCCCGATAGCGTGCCCGTGCGGCGCTTTGCCAAGTGGGTTTCACAGCCCTTCACCCTTGCGGGCGCCTACGTACCCTGGGCCATTGAAATGGAGTTACTGCTGCACAACCGCAACCCCAGTGTGTTTCAGGCCCTTTGGACTTCGGCCCTACGAGAGCCCCGTGCCCTGGGCAACGAACAGATTGGCCTCTTGCGGGTAGGCGTGGTGCTTACCGGTGGGCCCAGCACCCGGGGGGGCGTGCCCTACGAGCCCAACCGAATCTCGCTCACGGGTTTTACCAGCGCACAGGTGCAGCCCGTGGTGTGGGGCATCGACGGGCAAGGTTACCAAAGCGCCAACACGACCCCCTTGCAGTGGTACGGGGTAGAACTAGGGGCCAGGGGGCGCTGGGGGCGGTGGTACGCCGAAGGTTCGTTAACGGCGCAGGTGACCCCTGACCACCCCGACTCGGTGCTTGCGCGCCACCAGGCGGCCCAGCCACGGCTCTACGGCACGTTCGATGTCTATTACTACGGTAAACCGTTTCGCGAGGCCTGGGCCCGGTTCCGGATGGGGGTCTCCGGCCGGTACTTCACGGCCTTTGAGCCCTTGAGTTTCGATGCCGGTAACCAGACGTTCTACCCCAACTTGCGCTACCGGCAACCGGCGTACCTACGGCTCGATGCCTACGTCGAGAGCCAGGTTTCGACTGACGCCCAGGTGTTTTTCCGCTGGCAGTTTGTGAACAACCTGTTTCTGGCCAGCCAGTTTCTGGGGTACCTCACCACACCCTACTACCCCGAATGGCCTGCCGCGCTTACCTGGGGCGTGCGGTACCGGTTCTTCGACTAAGTTCGTGGCGCATGGCACGCGCTACACCCCTGAACCCTACCCCCGCCACCCCCACACGGCTTGCCGGAGGGGTAACCGACGATCAGGTACTGGTACTCTTGGCTGTATGCGCGGGGGTGGTGTACGCGCTCTTGGGCCTAACGCACACAGGCTTTTACCAGCAGGACGAGGCCGCCCACTACATAGATATGAGGGCATTTTGGTACGACCCCAATCGCATTCTGTACAACTGGAACAAGGTGGGCTACAAGCTGCTGTACGCCCTGCCGGCCCTCCTGGGCCCAAAATTTGTGCTGCTCTTTAACGCCGCTGTAGCAGGCCTTACGGTTTGGGTAACCGGGCAGGCAGGTAAGGCTTACGGGCTGAAGAGCAGCCTCTTACCCGCACTGCTGCTGGCCACCCAGCCGTTTTGGGTCATGCTGGCCTTTCGCAACTACGCCGAGCTGCCCAGCGCGCTGCTTTTTGCCCTGGCTGTGTGGCAACACCTGAAGGGCCGCTACCTATGGGCGGCACTGGCGGCGGGCTACGCGCTGCTACTGCGCCAGGAGGCCATCCCCATCATGGGCCTGTACGGGCTCTGGCTGTTGTATCGGCGCCAGTGGGGGTCTGCGGTGGTGCTGGCCCTGCCCCCGCTGCTACACCACGTTTGGGGGTGGCTGGCGACGGGCGACGCGCTTTTCCTGGTGCACCAGCTCTTGGGCGATAGCGCCAAAACGCAGGACGCCTGGCCGCGCCAGGGCTTCAACCATTACTTTCTGCTTAGCCTAACCATTTTCGGGGCCTTTGCCCTTACCGGGTTTGTGGCCTGGGTGGGGCTCGCGGCCCGGAAGGCTGTTTCGCTGGCCAAGGCTTGGCCCATTTTACTGCCAGCGGTGCTGTACTTTTTGCTGCATTGCCTCTTTAACCTGCAGGACCCCAAACTGGGCCCGAGCACCGGGGGGAACCTGCGGTACCTCATTGCCATCAGCCCACTGGTAGCGCTCTTGGCGGCCGAAGCCTACAGCCAGACAGCCACCAGCCAGGCCTGGCGGGTGGCCCTGGGGCTGGTTGGGGCCTTTGGGC
>JANRLA010000010.1:0-35726 GCA_033763015.1 Bacteroidia bacterium | reverse complement strand
TGGGCAGGCCGGTATGGCCGGGGCCCCGGCACTGGCAGCGGCAGCGGCCGTTGCGGCGGGTGCGGGGCTGGTAAGCGCCTACATCCCCAAGGCGGTGCAGCCGGCGTTCCACCACGCCCTGCTCGAGGCCATGAGCATTGCGTATACGGTTGAGGGCGATGACCACCTGGGCCCCGAGGCCCTGCCTCGCCTTCAAGAGGCCCTACTTGGCAAGCAAGTGGTGGTCGTGGGGCCGGGGTTGGGGGCCACACCCGCTACGCTGGCGCTGCTCGAGGGACTGTTGGCCCACCTACCGGCGCTAGCCGAGCCACCCACACTGCTACTCGATGCCGACGCCCTGAACCTGCTGGCCGCACACCCACACCTGCTGTCCCGCGTGCCCCGCACGGCAATCCTGACGCCCCACCCCGGCGAGATGGCGCGCCTGGTGGGCACCACCACAGCCCAGGTGCAGGCCCAGCGGCTGGAGACTGCCAGCGCCTGGCAGGCCCATTGCCCCAGCACCGTGGTCCTGAAAGGGATGCACACCCTAATAACCAGCCCGGGTTACCTGCCCGCCATAGCCCCTGTAGGCGGACCGGGCCTGGCCACGGGCGGCATGGGCGACGTACTGGCTGGGGTGATTGCCGCGTGGGTCGCCCAAGGCTATGCCCCCCACACCGCTGCCTGCCTGGGGGTGTACCAGCACGGCGCCACCGCCGACCGCCTCACCCAGCACCTGGGCCCCGAAGCCGTAACGCCCATCGGCCTCATCGAAGCCTTGGGGCCAACACTACACGCCCTACTGCACACCTAGCCCATTCGCTTCTATGGACGCCGACCACTGGAACCGCATCTACGCCTCGAAAGCCGCCGAGGAGCTTAGCTGGACCCAACCCGCACCCAGTTTTGCCCTCCAGCGGGTGGCCGAGCTGGGCCTGCCCTTCACCGCCCCTGTGCTCGAGGTGGGCGCCGGCGAGGCCCCCTTCACCCGGGCGCTCCTCGCCTTGGGGTACACCGACCTTACGGTGCTCGACCTCTCGGCCACGGCCCTGGCACGCGCTCAAGCCCTGCTGGGCCCTGCCGCAGGGGCGGTGCGCTGGGTAGAAGCCGACGTGACGGCCTTTGCCGCACCCCAACCCTACCAGCTGTGGTACGACCGTGCCACCTTTCATTTTCTAACAGACCCCGAGGCCAGTGGCCGCTACGTAGCCGCCGCCCACGCCGCCCTGGCACCCGGTGGTTACTTGCTGGTGGGCACCTTCGCCGACGATGGGCCCGAGCGGTGCAGCGGCCTAGCCGTACGCCGGTACAGCGCCGCTGAGCTGGCCGCCGCGTTTGCCCCGCAGTTTACCTGCCTGGAGCTGGCCCACGAGGCCCACACCACACCCTGGGGCGCCCCCCAGCCGTTTGTATTTGCAACCCTGCAACGGGTCTAGTGGCATGGCCCAGGGCATGACAACCCACCCAGCCGCGGTTTTCGTGTACTTTCGCCCCTAGATGGCAGCCGACCAACCCAACCACGCCCCCAAAGCCGTGAGCCGCGCGGTAAAACTCGTCGAGTGTCCGCGCGATGCGATGCAGGGCATTGAGCGCCCCATCCCCACCGACCTTAAAACGCGCTACATCAACCTGCTGTTGCAGGTGGGCTTCGATACCCTCGACTTCGGGTCGTTCGTTTCGCCCAAAGCCATCCCCCAACTGGCCGATACCCCCGAGGTGATCGAGGGGCTCGACCTGGCCGAGGCCCACAGCCGCACCAGCCTCTTGGCCATTGTGGCCAACAAGAAGGGCGCCGAAAAGGCGCTCGAGTACGAGGAGGTCGAGTACCTGGGCTTCCCGTTTTCGCTTTCCGAGACTTTCCAGCAGCGCAACACCAACCGCAGCCAGAACCAGGCGCTCGACGACATCCGCGAGATACTCTTCCTGTGCAAAAAGCATGAGAAGCAATTGGTGGTGTACCTGAGCATGGGCTTTGGTAACCCCTACGGCGAGCCCTACCACCCCGAGCTGTTGGAGCAGTGGACGTCCAAGCTCGACCGGCTGGGCGTACGCATCCTCTCGCTGGCCGATACCGTGGGCATTGCCAGCCCCGAGGCCGTGGCCGCCGCCTTCCGGACCCTGGTACCCGCCTACCCGGCCATCGAGTTTGGGGCCCACCTGCACGCCCGCCCCGATGCCTGGCGCGAAAAGGTAGAGGCCGCCTACGAGGCCGGCTGCCACCGCTTCGATGGGGCCCTGCGCGGCTTTGGAGGCTGCCCCTTCGCCGAAGACACCCTGGTGGGCAACGTCGCCACCGAGAACCTGGTGGCCTTCTTTAAAAGCAAAGGGGCCAAGCTGAGTATTGACGCGAAGAAGCTCGAAGCCGCCCAAGACCTGGCCCTTGAAGTGTTTGGGGGCTAGGCAGTTGGCACGGGCCTTGTAGCTTTGCGGCCATCAATCCCTAGGTGTTACCCTAAACCGCTATGTCACGTCGTCTCGTATCAGTTTTTCTGGCAGTGGGTATGGCTACGGCGCTCAGCGCGCAAGTCGATACCACCCAAGGCCTTACCAAAGCCTTTAAAAGCAGCCAAAACGCCGAAAAGTACAGCCTGGCACGGCGCTACGGCGATGTGAACGTAGCCGTGGCGGTACTCTACGACGAGATCGCGGCCCAGCGCGGCAACCTTGACCTGAAAGACTCGTTGGCCGCGCTCTACTTTCAGAGCCGCGCCTACGGCCAGGCCCTGCGCATTGCCGAAGAGGTGCTGCTAGTGCGCACCACCGACAGCCGCCTGCTCGAACTCAGCGCCATTTGCCGCCAAAACCTGGGCCTGATCAAAGAAGCCCTGGCCAACTACGAAGACCTCTACCTGCGCACCCAGAGCCTGTACCACCTCTACCAGGTGGCCGTGCTGCAGTACCAACTGGCGCGGCTGGGCGAGTGCACGGCTTCGCTCAACACCCTCATTCGCCACCCCAAGGCCGAAGAAGAAGTGGTGTTTGTGCCAGTAAACCAGCAGCAGGGCCAGAACATCAAGGTCAAGGCCGCAGCGCTGAACATCTTGGGCGTACTGCAGCGCGACCAGAAGTCGCTGGACCAAGCGAAGCAAAGCTTTGAGGCAGCCCTGAAACTGGAGCCCGAGTTCCTGCTGGCCAAGAACAACCTGGCCGAGGTTACAAAGGCTTCGGGCGGGAAGTAGCCTTCGCCCTGCGGTACCGGTAGAGGAGGTAGAGCGCCAGGGCGGCCCCACTGGCATCGAAGAGCCAGTCGGCCAAGCTCAGGCTGCGGCCCGGTACGCCGTGCTGCACCCATTCGTCGAGCGCACCAAAGGCCGCCACCAGAACCCACGCCCAGAGGTAGGGGCGGCTTAAGCGGAGCGGCAGCAGCGCCAGGCCCACCCAAAGGGCCAATACCCCGAAGAGCGCAATGTGCCCGGGGCTCAGGTCAGTGATGTAGGGCGGCAGCCAGGTGAGCCACCCCCGCAACTGGCCCCCGGTACGGGTACTCAGCCACAGGATGAGGGCCATCCAACCCAAGGCCAGGGCCCCAAAGACGCGGGTGGGGCGGGGTAGGGGTGGCATAGCAGGCACGAAACAAGTGCTTACCGGTTCGTCTGGGTTTGGTGCCAGCGCAGGGCCAGGTGCTCGGTCATACGGGCCACGCGCTGGGTGCGTTTGCTGGGCGGCCCGAAGAGCACCTTGAACACGATTTCGCGCCGGTGGCTGGGCACCATCTGCGCGAAGTACCGCTGGGCATCGGGCACTTGGCCGATCGCGTGGGCAAGGTCGGGCGGGGCGAGGGTGCCGTTTTGAGTCGCGGGCCAGGCTTCGAGCAACTCGACGGTGGCTACGAGCCACTGCTCGGCGGTTTCGGGGCGTTTGGCCTCGCCGATGAGGCGGGCAATCTCCTTGCGCTGGGTCAGGGTCAAGGTCTCGAAGGTGGCTGCCAGGTCGGGCAGCGCCCCCAGGAGATCGGCCAGGAGCGGGGGTAGCTCCAGGGCCTGCGGGTTGGGGTTGGGGGCCAGAGTAATGGTTACACTGTCGCCTACCCCCTTGCCCAGGCGGTCGCGCAATGCCTGGTTGGTGCCCAGGGCGTACACGCCGCCCCCCAGCGCCACGGCCAGCCCCTTGTGCGCAATGCCATCCACGGTGGCCAGCACGTGTACCATGGCCCCGCCCACCCCCCACTGCTCCTGGGGCCGGAAGGGCAGCCGGGCGAACACCCACAGCACCGGGTTTCTGTCGCCATAGTTCATGGGGTACATTTCCAGTACGGCAGTAAAGGCAACGGGCTGCGCTTCCATTGCGCGCAAACTACGCCCTGGCGTAGGCTTCACGAACCTTTAAGGCTGTAGTGTTGCCTTTCTACCGCGCCACCGCCAACTTCACAGGGCTATGATCGATCTGAAAGTACCCTCCCCCGGCGAGAGCATCACCGAAGTGACCATCGCCACCTGGTTCGTCAAAGACGGCGACATCGTGAAGAAGGACCAGGAGCTCGCCGAGATCGAGTCGGACAAAGCCATGCTCGTGCTCTACGCCGAGGCCGCGGGCCAGATCGCGATCAAGGCCCCCGCGGGCCAGACCGTGGCCGTTGGTGCGGTCGCCGCCGTTATCGACGAGACCAAAGCGGGTGCCGCGCCGGCCCCTGTTGCCAAAGAACATCCGGTGGTCGAGAAAATCACCGTCGCCGAGCCCGCTGCCCAGGGTAACGATAGCTACGCCAAAGGCCTGCCCAGCCCCAGCGCCCAGAAGCTCATCAACGAAAGCGGCATCACCCCCAGCACCATTGCCGGTAGCGGAAAAGATGGCCGCATCACGAAGGGCGATGTGCAAGAGGCCCTCAAGCAGCCCGCCGCTACCCCCCAGCCTGCCGCCAACGGCGCCCCCACGGCCCCAGCCACACCACCCCCCGCCGTGGTGTACGGTGGTGAGCGCACCGCCAGCCGCGAGCGCATGACCCGCCTGCGCCAGACCATTGCCACCCGCCTGGTGAGCGTGAAAAACGAAACGGCCATGCTCACCACCTTCAATGAGGTGGACATGACCAACATACTGGCCATCCGTAAGCAGTACAAAGAGGCTTTCGAGAAGCGCCACGGCATTGGCCTGGGCTTTATGGGCTTTTTCGTAAAAGCTTGCTGCGAGGCCCTGAAGTTCTTCCCGCACGTGGGCGCGCAGATTGATGGCGACGAGCTGATCAGCTACACCTACGTAGACATGGGCATTGCCGTCTCGACCGAACGCGGCCTAATGGTGCCCGTGGTGCGCGACGCCCACGCCAAACCCCTCTACCAGATTGAGCGCGATATCGCGGCGCTGGCCACCAAGGCGCGCGACGGCAAAATCAGCCTAGACGACCTGCAGGGTGGCACCTTTAGCATCACCAATGGCGGGGTGTTTGGCAGCCTGATGTCTACGCCCATCCTCAACCCGCCCCAGAGCGCCATCCTGGGCATGCACAAAACGCAGGAGCGCCCCGTGGCCCTGAACGGCCAGGTGGTCATCCGGCCCATGATGTACGTAGCCCTGAGCTACGACCACCGCGTGATTGACGGCAAAGACTCGGTCTCGTTTCTGGTGAAGGTCAAAGACTTTTTGGAAGACCCCGTACGGTTATTGCTGGAGATGTAGGCTTAGTAAACAAAGGATAGACTAGACCACAGATTCAGGTCTAAAGTCTGGAATGCCTACACGACTATACAGGTAGGTTGTCAAAAAACTCCTTTCCAGTTACGGCTTTTGCCCAGTCGGGCTGAGCGTTCCGGTCGGCCTCAAGGTCATTTTTGACGAGGTTATACTGAGGCAATTCAGGGCTAGGCGCCATCCGTTTTGGGGCTTTTGGCTTTTTTGAAAGCGTTTTCATAGCTCTGTCGTTCAGTTCGGCTGGCACTACGTGCACTGATGACCCTGATCTTCTTGCCTCTGAAGGTAAAAACTATTCGTAACAGCTGTTTCGTATGGCTGTATCCCAGAATTGCCCAACGGCGTTCATTTTCCGCTTCTCGTGTGACCTCCACGATTAGAGTTCTGTCGCGGCTTGCGGGTAAAAAAACCGACTCGGCTTCGTCGCAGGTAATGGTGTGTTTTGCGAGCGACTTGTGCAGGTTTCCTTCGTCCCAATCAAAGTCCACACCCTAAAACTAAACCGTAACGCCCCCCCTACGTCTTCTGCTTTTTCTTCTTCGTGGCAGGGAAGAGGATGTTGTTGAGGATGAGGCGGTAGCCGGGGCTGTTTTTGTGCAGCGCCAGGTCGGTGGGGGGTTCGTTTACGTAGTGCTGGTAGTCTTCGGGGTCGTGCCCGCCGTAGAAGGTCCACATGCCGCGGCCGTAGTTGCCGTGGATGTAGCGGGCCTCGCCGGCGCTGGCCAGCTCGCCCATGATGAGTACGGCGCTTTTGAGGCGGGTTTTCTTGAAGGCGGTGGTCTGGCCCATGAAGCCTTTCACGACCTGGGTGTGGTTCTGGCAGAGCATGGTGGGCACGGGGTCCCACTTGGCCGAGAATTCGAAGAGCGTGAAGAAGTCGTTGTCTTCGCCGCGCACGGGGCGGTTGTTGGTCACGTCGATGTCGGAGTACTCGTACACCTCGGGGTCGCGCTCAAGGTAAAAGTTCTCGAAGGCGAAGGTGCGCGCGTAGTCGAGTCGGCTTTGGTTGTCGGGGTCTTGGCCATCGCCGTCGTACATGTAGTCGCAGATATCGGTACCCTCGGCGGCCAGGGCGATGTCGTAGCTATCGGTGGCGCTGCACATGGCAAACAGGAAGCCACCGCCCCCGGTAAAGTCTTTGATCTTCTTGGCGACGGCTAGCTTGAGCTGGCTCACCTTGCCGTAGCCGTACTGGCGGGCCAGGGCCTCGTTTTCGGCGACCTGCTCGCGGTACCAGGGCTGCCCGGCGAAGGAGGAGTAAAACTTGCCGTACTGGCCGGTAAAGTCTTCGTGGTGCAGGTGCAGCCAGTCGAAGTCTTGCAGTTTGCCGTCGAGCACCTCGCCGTCGTAGATGACCTCGTAGGGGATCTCGGCGTAGGTGAGTACCAGGGTCACGGCGTCGTCCCAGGGCTGGGCCGACTTGGGGCTGTACACGGCAATGGTGGGGGCTTTTTCGAGCTTTACGGCGTCGGTGTTCGAGCTCTCGGAGGTGAGCTGGGCCAGCAGCCCCGCCCACTGGCCGTCAGAAAGCACCTCGAAGCTCACGCCCCGCAGCAGGCACTCGTTTTCGATGGCCGGTACGCGCTTGACAAGGAACGCCCCACCGCGGTAGTTGAGCAGCCACTCGACTTCGACCTCCTGCGCCACCACCCAGTAGGCAATACCGTAGGCCTTCAGGTGGTCGTTCTGGCGCGCATCCATGGGGATGAGCAGGAAATCGGCCTTGGCCCATCGGGGGGCCGCCAGCAGGCAGCACAGGGCAAACAGAAACGCGGGGACACGCATGGGCATTTAAAGTAACGCGTCCTGTGCCGCCGTGGTGCATGCCAGGAGCGGATTTGGGTGCAGGATTTAGGACTTTTGTGCCCATGGCCGACCTCTATACCACCCTCTGGCGCCCGCTACTCTTCCGGCTGGATGCCGAGACGGCCCACCGGCTCACGTTCCGGGTGGCTGGGGCCTTGGCCCCGCTAGTGCCCGGCCCACCTGCCCGCCAGGTGGAGCAGCCCACCGAGGTGTTCGGCCTGCGCTTTCGGAACCCCATTGGCCTGGCCGCAGGGATGGACAAAAACGCCGAGCTGCTGCCCCTCTGGCACCGGCTGGGCTTCGGCTTCGTCGAGGTGGGCACCGTTACGCCACGCCCGCAGCCCGGCAACCCTCGCCCCCGGCTCTTTCGGCTGCCGGCCGACCGGGCGCTGCTCAACCGCATGGGCTTCAACAACGACGGCGCGGCCCGCGTCGCCCAACGGCTGGCCCGCAGGCCCCCGGGCTTGGTGGTAGGCATCAATGTGGGGAAGAATGCCAGCACCCCCCTCCACGAGGCCTACATCGACTACCGATTGGCCTTCGACCGGCTGCAGGATGTGGCCGACTACGCCGTACTCAACGTGAGCTCGCCCAATACCCCCGGCCTGCGCGAGCTGCAAGGCAAAGACAGCCTGCTGCGCATCCTCGATGCCGTGCAGAACCTCAACCAGGCCCGCCGAACACCCCTGCCCCTCCTCCTGAAACTGGCCCCCGAACTGGGCCCCGATGCCCTGGCCGATGTGGTGAGTGTTGCCCAGACCCTGGCCCTGAGCGGCTTTGTGGCCACCAATACCTGGGGCGCAACACCCGAAGGGTTGGCAGCTTTAAGCCCGACGCTGGCTACCCCCCAGGCCAAGCTTGCAGCGTTGGCGCCCGGTGGCCTGAGCGGGCCTTTTCTGTTGCAGAACGACCTGAGCCTGAGTGCCGTACGGCAGCTAGCCGCCAGCGGCCTACCCGTCATAGGCGTGGGCGGGGTGTCTGACACCGCAGGCGTGGCACGGATGCGCCAGGCGGGCGCCAGCCTGGTGCAGGTATACACCGCGTTGGTGTACCGCGGCCCGGCCCTGCTGCGCGAGTTGCTGGCCGCCTCGGTGTAACCCCCACCCGGCCAATGACACCCCCCACAGCCCCGAATGTGCCGCTGCAGCAGGCCGTACGTGCGCTCGGTGTGCCCCTGCGCACGGTAGAGCTTGAGCAGTTCGTGGCGGCGTTTGGCACCCACACCCTGCCAGCACGCGCCGCCGTCTTTGCCGTTGGCGAAGCAGCCCCGTACCTCTACTACCTTGAGCAGGGCCTGGCCAAACACGTGCTACACCTGCCCTCGGGCGAAGAGCAGATAACCTGTTTTTTCCAGGAGGGCATGTTTGTGGCCGATGTGGGCGCCTACCAGCAGCAAGCGCCCTGCTCGGGCTCGCTCATTGCGCTAGAGCCCTTGGTGGTACGACGGCTTGGGCGCGACGCTTTTGTTGGTGCTACCGATGCTCAGCCCACGTGGACGGCCCTGTTGGCCGAAATTTTGGCCCGAGGGCTCCAGGAAGTGGAGCGCAACACCCACAACCGCATTCGGTTTTCGGCCACCGAGTACTACCACTACCTGGCCCAGCACCGGGGCGATCTGCTCCAGCGGGTGGCGCTCAAAGAGTTGGCGGCCTACCTGGGGATAGCCCCCCAGAGCCTTAGCCGAATTCGGGCAGGCAAGGGCTGACCGACCGTTCTTCACCTAGGTGAAGTATCCCTGAGCCAGGCCCCCGGTAGGTTTGTCGTAAACCTTTTCACCATGCGCATTCAGCTACAACTCCTGCTCGAAGACGTGGCCACTTTTGGCGCGGCCGCTGTGACCTACGCACTACTACCGGTACCGTATTGGACGTTTTGGGCAGCCTTCTTCCTGCCCGATGCCGCCATGCTGGGCTACATGTGGGGCCCGCGTCTAGGTGCCGGGGCCTACAACCTGGCGCACAGCAAAACGGTTGCCGTAGTGCTGCTCGCTGCGGGGCTATTGCTGCCGCTCTGGCCGTTGGCGGCAGCGGGTCTGGTGCTTTTGGGCCATGCGGCTTTCGACCGTGCCTTTGGGTACGGGCTCAAGTACAGTACCGGCTTTGCCGATACCCACCTGGGCCGGATGGGTAAGCGCCCGCGCCCCACCGCACCGGTGCAGGTGGGGTAGGCAGCACCCGGGTACGGCTGTCGTACTTTTGGCCGCGCCGCCGGTTTGGCCGGTAGGCCCGCTCTACTGCCGATGCCCCCGCCCCCTGCCCGCCCCCTGGCCCAACGGGCCCTGTACGGGGCCAAGTGGACGACGGCCTCCTCGCTGGTGGCCATTGCGGTGCAGGTGGGGCAGCTGGCATTTTTGGCGCGGCTGCTGGGCCCCACGGCCTTTGGCGTGGCGGCGGTGGCGCAGTTCCTGGTGCAGCTTGGGGTGCTGTTCGTGGATTTCGGGGTGGCGAACGCGCTCTTTGTACGCACCCAGGTTGCGCAGCGGCTGCTCGACACCCTGTTCTGGCTTTCGGTGCTAGGGGGGCTAGTCATTGGCGGGGGCGTTGCACTCGCCAGCCCATGGGTGGCGGGCTTCTACCGCATGCCCGATCTGCCGCCACTTCTTTGGGCATCGGCGCTGGCGCTGGTGCTCTTGGGGCCGGGCACCCACTACCGCACGCTCTTGGCGCGGGCCCAGAAGTTCAAAACCCTGGCTGCGGTCGAAGCCGGCAGTGCGGTGGTGAGCGGGGTGGTGAACGTTGTGCTGGCGCTGCTGGGCTACGGGGTGCTCTCGTTCGCGTACAGCATTGCGGCCAAGGCAGCGTTTCAGGTGGGGGCCTACGTGTACTACGGCTGGCCGCTCTACCGCCCCGGTAGGTCGTGGGATGGGGCCGAGGCCCGTGTACTGCTCCGCTTCGGGGCCCTGCAGATGGGCACGAGCCTCCTGAGCGCCACCGGCGCCGCTGCCGATACCCTGCTTACCAGCCGCCTGCTCAGTGCCACGGCCCTGGGCTATATCGATAGCGCCAAGTCCTTGATTGCCCGCCCCCTGGCCCTGTACACCCCCATCGTGCAGCGGGTGGGCCTACCTCTCTTGAGCGAACTGCGCGACGACCCCGAGGCCCTGCGCCGCGCCTACCTGGCCTCGGTGCGCGTGAGTTTGCTCCTGTTTTTGCCCGTCTACGGCACGCTGGCGCTAGTGGCGCCCTGGCTGGTGGCGGTGCTACTGGGCCCGGGGTGGGCGCCCGCGGGCGTTTTACTACAACTGCTCTCGGTGACGGGCCTGCTACGGGCCACCCTACTGCCCCTGGGCTCGGTGCTTCTGGCGCTGGGCCGCGTGGGCCTGATGTTCCGCTGGACGCTGGGGTACGCCCTAACGGCGCTTCTGTGCGTATGGGTGGGTAGCCATTGGGGGGTGGTGGGTATTGCGGCGGGCATCAGCCTACAGCTGGTGGGCATCTGGGCGCTGCAGGTAACGGTGCAGGCGCCCGCGGCGGTGGGCCTGTCGGCGGGGGTGTACTTCACGGCCTGGCGGGCGTTTCTGCCAGTGATGGCCGCGCTGGCCGCTGCGGGGCTGGGGCTGCACCTGCTATGGGCTGCGGTACAGGCACCCGCCTGGCTGGTCTTGGGGGTGGGGGTGGGTGTACTGGGGTTGGTGTACGCAGGGGTGGTTTGGTACACCGTGCCCGAGGCCCGGCGCTACTGGCAGCTTGTACGTGGCCCGTCGGCTAGCCGCAGCTCCAGGTAAATCGCACCCGGTCGAAGCGCAGGGCGGCCAAGTCGCTCGGCTCTATGAACCAGTGGGCCGTGCCGGCATCGCCCCAGAGGATTTCGGCCTTGTACGAGTCAGCTTGTAGCAGTTGGAGCGGCTCGCTGATACGGGTATCGAGGTACGGCGGGCGCTCGGCGGCGGGCTGGGCGTACCAACTGTCAGGCGGAAAGGGGTCTGTCTCGCGCGGGTCGCCCTGGTTGTAGAAGGCCGGGTGGCCGCCCAAGAGGGTCCCGCGGCTGGTGGCCCAGGCGGCGTAGTCGTCCCACAGCGCGTCATTGGCTTCGTAGCTGAGGGCGGGCAGGTACGCGTTGAAGCGGCCGTCGTCTACGCCCAGGGGGCACCAGCCGGGCTGGTAGTCGAAGCCAAAGACGGTTTTGGGGTTGTGGGGCAGTACCACGTCGCTGCCCGGGAGGTAATCGGTGAGGAAGCCGTAGTCGGTCAGCACCTCGGTGGGCACCTCGGGGTGGTACACTAGGCGCCAGTTGGCCTGGTCGAAGTCGTCTTCGTGGTTTTGCCCGTACAGGGTATCGCTGGGGTGCAAGAAGACCTGCAAGAGCCCTTGGCGCGGGAAGCCCTCGAGCACCGGGGGCAGTTCCTGGAAGTTGAGCTGGGCGAACAGCACCAGCGGGGTGCCGTTACTGCCCGTGGGGTAAGGCTTGGCCACGGGCCAGGTGGGCAGCCCCCCAATGCGGCCCTCGGGCCCGGCGGTCTTTTTGCGGCTTTTGGCAAGCGTAAGTACAACGCAGGGGGCAAGCGTAGGGGCGATGAGGGCCTGGTAGGGCTGCAAGGACGGCGGCAGCGTGGCCAGGCAGTCGGCGGGGGGCGGGAGCATGGCTAGAAGGTACGCAGCCCGCCGCCAGAGGGGCGTTACGCCTGCGTTAGGCGTACGCTACGCGTAGCGCACGGCCCAGGCGCAGGGTATCGGCCACCAGCGCATCGAAGTCTGCACGGGTGCTGCGGTGGTTGGTGTGCGCCACCCGGATGGCGTAGCGGCCCTGCAGTAGTGTGTAGGTGGGCGCGGCCAGCCCCTGCTCGTGCAGGGCCATGAGGAGGTCTTTGTTCAGGGAGTTAAGCGCCGCTTCGCCCAGCCCTTCGGGCCGGTAGCGGTAGCACACGATGTTCAGCGGCGCGGGGGCCAGCAGCTCCAGCTCGGGCGTGGCGGCAACCTGGGCGGCCAGGTATTGCGCCTGGGCGATGTTTTGGGCGATGATGCGCCGGTACTCGGCGGGCCCGTGCACCTTGAGGCCAAACCAGACCTTGAGCGCCCGAAAGCCCCGCGAGAGCTCGGGCCCGAAGTTGGCCAGGGGGTCGGGGCCTGCGCTCAGGCCCCGCGGGTGGTGGGCCAGGTAGCTGGTGGGGCTGGCAAAGGCCGCGCGGTGCTTGTCGGCATCCTTCACCAGCACACACCCGGCTTCGTAGGGGATGGCGGGCCACTTGTGCAGGTCGAACGACAGACTATCGGCGCGCTGTAGGCCCCGCAGTGCGGCCTGCTGCTCGGGTACCAGCCAGGCCAGGGCCCCAAAGGCCCCGTCTATGTGGTACCAGAGGTGTTCCCGGGCGGCAATGTCGGCCAGGGCATCCAGCGGGTCGGTGGCACCGGTGTTTACCGTGCCCGCGTTGCCAACCAGGGCAAAGGGCAGCAGCCCGGCGGCGCGGTCTTCGGCAATGGCCCCCTCCAGGGCCGCGAGGTTGATGCGGTAATCTGCATCTACCGGCACACTGCGCAGAGCAACGCGGCCCAGGCCAATGAGGTCGAGCGCTTTGTGCACGCAGTTGTGGGTTTCGGCGCTGCAGTACACCCGCAGCTTACTGCCCAGCGGCGCCAGCCCCTCGGCTCGCACATCGGTACCCGGCAGGCTGTTGCGCGCGACGGTAAGGGCGACCACATTCGCCATGCTGGCCCCACTGGTGAGGAGCCCGCTGGCCGTTTCGGGCCACCCCAGCAGCGCCTTGAGCCACCCCAGCACCTGTAGCTCCAGGTACAGCCCAACGTGGTTGCCAATGGCGCTGTTGGTGTTCAGGGCCGTGGCTAGCAGCTCGGCCAGCACCAGTTGGGGCGTACCGCCGCCCTGCACCCAGCCCCAAAACCGTGGGTGGGGATTGCCGATGGTGTGGGGTACAATGTGCTGCAGGAACTCGGCGTAGGCGGCCCCGAAGCCGCCGGGCGTTTCGGGTAGCGGGGCCTGGTAACTGGCCAGGGCCTCGGGGGTGGGAGGCTGCCAGACGGGCCGGTCGGCAAGGGTTTCGAGGTACGTAAGGGTATCGTCGAGCACCCGGTGGGCCTGGGCGCGGAAGGCGGCCCAGTCGGTGGGGTCGAGCGAGCGGTCGGTCGTGGCGTCGTGCACAGGGCGAAAGTAGGCGGCCCACCCGCGCACGTTTGTTAAAACGAAGAAAGTAGTTGACAGAGATCATATCAACTACTAGCTTAGTCCATATCAACTAAATCACTAGTCATTATGAAGATGCTCAAAGCCGATCTCACCGAATTGGTGTTCCGTGGCCGGAATCGCCGCTACGGGGCCTACGCGCTGCGCCGGGGGGCACCCCGGGCGCTCTTTACGGGCCTAGGCTATGCCACGGCCTTGGTTACCCTGGCCGCCTTTTCGCCCAAAGCCCACCACTGGCTAGAGGGTGATGTAGCTGAGGTACACGCAGTACCTGTCAGGGGAGTTATCTATCTCCAACCGCCTCCAAGTAGTGAGGAAACACCCCCCGTGCCGCCCTTGCCCCGGGTACAGGCCCCGCCCCGAGCGGCCACCCAGCGCTTTACGGTCCCGACAGTAGTCCCGGATGATGCGCAAGCGGTGATTGAGCAGATGCCCGACCAGGATTCGCTCCAGGCCTCTACCGCCCTCATCGGTACCACCACCCAAGACGGCGACCCCTTCGCCCAGGGCCCGGGCGGTGGCGACGGCCCCGGCGGCCCCGAAACGGGGCTTGGCCCCCCCATAGAGGTAGAAGTCATCCCCGGCGATACCGACTTCCCCTACGTGCAGAAGGAACCGGCGCCGGTAAACATGGACCAGTTCCGGCAGGCCATTGGCTACCCACCGGTGGCACGTGAAATTGGCCTGCAGGGCACGGTCGTTGTGCGGGTACTGGTCACCCCCCAGGGCCACTACCAGGACCACCGCATCCTGCGCAGCCCCCATGCTGTTTTAAGCAAGGCAGTCGTCGAACAGCTACCCCTCTTGCGTTTTACCCCTGCCCTTCAGGGCGACCGGGCGGTGTACTGCTGGGTGAACGTCCCCGTACGGTTTGCCCTCAAGTAGTGCTACTCGGCGGGTAGGGCGCCCGAGAGCCGCAGCAGCTCGGTCTCGGCCAGTTTGGCCTGGTAGCGGGCAGTAAGCAGGCGGCTCTGGGCGTCTACGAAGGCCACCTGGGCCTCGCGGAGCTCAAGTGGTGTGCTTACCCCGACGCGGTACCGTTCCAGGGCCGCGTCGGCGTTTTGGCGAGCCACTTCGGTATTCTGGCCCTCGAGGGCCACGAGTTCCATGTTGTTGCGGTAGTCAATGTAGGCACGCGTCAGGTCGGCGCTCACTTGCAGTTGGGCTTGCTCCTGTTGCAGCTGCAGCGTTTCGTGTTGGATGCGGTTGGCCCGCAGCGCCCGCCGGTTGGCAAACCCATCGAAGATGACCCAACTGGCCTGTAGGCCCAGGTTGTAGCCCCAGGTCTCAGAATACAGCGCCGTGGTATTGAAGAACCGCGAAAAGGGGTCAGAAAGGCTGCTGCCAAAGTTGTAGCTGGCCACAAGGTTTAGGCTCGGCAGCTTAACCCCAGCCAGTTGCGCACCCGTCTCGGTGTTCAGTGCCAACTGTTGCTGCAGGTTTGCCAGCGTTCGGTTTTGGCTCTCGGCCTGCGCCTGCAACCGGCCCAGTACCAGGGTGGTATCGAGCGCAATGGTGGTATCGCTGGGGATGTCGGTTGCAGTGGGCAATCGGCCCAGCAGCTCGTTCAAATCGACGCGCGCACGCTCATAGGCAGCCCGCTGGCGCACCAAGGCCGAGCGGTCTGTATTCAAATCCACGGCGCTTTGCAGTGCCTCGAGCCCCGAGCCCGAGCCCACGGCCTTGCGTGCCTGGGCCAGCCGGGCCCGCTCTTCGGAGATTTCGACGGTGAATTCCAAGAGCCTCAGCTGCTCCTGTTGCCAGACGATGGCGTAGTACGCGTTTGTCACGTCGGCCACTACCTGCTCGGCGGCCAGGCGGGTCTGGAGCGTACTGTTGTCAAGCAGCAGCTGGAAGCGACGGTAGAACGAGGGGCCCTGCAGCCCATCGAATACCGTCCAACTCAGGGCCAGGTTGGCGCCGAAGTTTTCGTTGGCCACGTTGTTCCGCTCGGGGTAAGGCCGTTCGGCGGGGTTGCCTTGCCGTAAGATTTGGTTGACTGTACGGCCCCCATTGCCATTGAGCGAGACGCGGGGCAAGAGGCCCGCCGTGCCCAGCTCGGCATCGTTGGCGGCCAGCGCTTCGGCCTGCCGGGCAATGCGGATGTCGAAGTTTTGGGCAAGGGCCGTTTGCAGGGCCTCTTCTAGGCTCAGGGTCTGGCCAGTGGCCCCGAGCGTGAGGCCCCCGGCAAGCACCCCTAAGGCAAACAGTCGGCGCATGGGCTAGGCAGCTTGGGGTTCGAGGGTGGGTACCGCAGGTGGCACCGGCTGCGCCGCGGGGCCTTCGGTGTCGTCGTCAGTAATCTCCTGCCGCAGGGTGCGTGAGGCCAGGTAGGTGTAAAGCGCCGGGATGACGTACAGCGTGAGGCCCGTCGAGAGCAGCACACCCCCCACCACCGCAATGCCCATCGAAACCCGGCTTTCGGCGCCCGCGCCCAGGGCCAGGGCGATGGGTAAAAAGCCCAGTACGGTGCTCAAGCTCGTCATGAGGATGGGCCGGAAGCGTTCTTCGGCCGCCCGGCTCGCAGCCCGTCGGCGTGTAAGGCCCGTGTTCTTGAGCTGCGTGGCGAACTCGACGATTAGGATGCCGTTTTTGGTTACCAGCCCAATGAGCATCACGATGCCGATCTGGCTGAAGATGTTCAGCGTCTGGCGGAAGTACCACAGCACCAACAGGGCACCAAAGAGCGCCAGGGGTACCGTAAAAATGATGATGAGCGGGTCGCGCCAGCTCTCGAACTGGGCCGCGAGCACCAGGTAGATCATTACCAGGGCCAGCACAAAGGCGTACTGCAACGAATTGGTGCTCTCGGCAAAGTTGCGCGAGGTACCACTCAGGGCCGTGGTAAAGCCTTCGGGTAAAATTTCGTCGCGCACTTCATTCATGGCCTCTATGCCTTGGCCCAGGGCGTAGCCGGGGCTCAGGTCGGCCGACACCGTGGCGCTGGCGAAGCGGTTGTACCGGTAGCGCTGGGGCGGGGTGGCAATCTCGGAGGTACGGATGAGGTTGTCGAGCTGGATGAGCTCGCCGTTTTGGCTGCGCACGTAGAGCGCCCGCAGGTCGGCGGGGTCGTTGCGGTCGCGGCGGGCCAACTCGCCGATGATGGGGTATTGCTTGCCGTCGATGAGGAAGAAGCCGTAGCGGGCTCCGCTGTAGCCCAGCTGCACCGTTCGGGCGATATCGAGGGTCGAAACGTTGAGCGAGCGGGCTTTTTCGCGGTCAATCTCGACCGTCAACTCGGGCCGCGTGAACTTCAGATCCACGTCCACGCGCGAAAATGCCGGGTGCTGTCCGGCCTTGTCGAGGAACAGCGGCAGGTAGTTTGCCAGGCTGTCAAAACTGGGCGCCTGGATGACGTACTGCACCGGCAGCCCGCCCCGGTTATCGGCAATGCTCTGGGGCTGGCTTACAAACACACGGGCGGCACTGTTGGCGGCCACATCGCGCTGGATTTTCTGGGCGATTTCGTTCTGGCTTCGCGTGCGTTCGCTGGCCTCGGTGAGCACTAAGTAGACAAAGCCCGAATTGGCGCTGCTGGTGCCAAAACTGGGCGAGGTCACGCTGATGAAGCCCTGCCGCTCGGGCACCGAGTCGAGCATGTACTGCTCCAGGTAGCGCATGTAGCCGCGCATGTATTCGTAGGTGGCACCCTCGGGGCCCGTGGCGATGACGCGCATGTTGCCACGGTCTTCCAGCGGGGCTAGTTCGCTTGGCAGCAGCCGGTACAGCCCCACGATACCCACGGCGCTACCGGCCACAACGGCCCATGCGAGCCAGCGCCGCCGCAGAAAGGCATTCAGGCTCTGGGCGTAGCCTTGGGTCAGCCGCTCAAAAAAGGGCTCGGTCACGCGGTAGAACCAGGGCTTCTTGGCCTGCACCTTCAGTAGGCGGCTGCTGAGCATGGGCGTCAGGGTCAGGGCCACCACCGTAGATATGACCACTGCACCGGCCAGTACCACCCCGAACTCGAAAAACAGCCGCCCGACAATGCCCTGCAAAAAGATGATGGGCAAAAACACCGCGCAGATCACGACCGTGGTCGCAATGACGGCTACGTAAATCTCTTTCGAGCCCCGCAGCCCGGCCCGGATGGGCTCTTCGCCGTCTTCAATCTTTTTGTAGATGTTTTCCAGCACCACAATGGCATCGTCGACCACCAGCCCAATGGCCAGTACCAGCGCCAGGAGCGTAAGCACGTTGACCGAGAACTGGAGCGCGTACATCAGAAAAAACGCGCCGATGAGGCTTACCGGAATGGCCAGTACCGGGATGAGCGTCGAGCGCCAGTCGCGCAGAAACAAGAAAATGACCGCCACCACCAACACAAAGGCCACGATGAGCGTCTCGATGACCTCATCTATAGCTTGGCGAATAAACCGGGTGGTATCGAAGAGGATGGTCGTGGTAACGTGGGCCGGTTTGTCGCGGGCAATGGCATCTACCCGCCGGTAAAACTCCTCGGCGATGGCCAGCGTATTGGCATCGGGCTGAGGTACGAGTGCGATCTGGTTGGCCGGTAGCCCATCTCGGGTGGCGAGCACGCGCATGTTTTCGGGCGCCAGTTGGGCGTAGCCAATGTCTTCGAGCCGCACGACCTGGCCACCGGCTTCGCGAATGACCATGCGGTTGAAGTCGGCCTCGCTGCGCAGCCGCCCCAGGGTGCGGATGGAGAGCTCGGTGCGGTCGCCCTCAATGCGCCCGGTGGGCAGCTCCACGTTTTCGCGCTGCAGGGCTGCTTGTACATCGAGTGGGGTGAGGCGGTAGGCGGCCAGCTTGCCGGGGTCGAGCCACAGGCGCATGGCGTAGCGCTTTTCGCCCCAGATGCGCACCTCGGCCACACCGGGGATGGTCTGCAGACGCTCTTTGTAGAAGTCGTTGCTGAACCGCGAGAGGTCGAGGGCATTGAACTCTGAGCTCTGCACCGACATGATGACCACCGGGCTGAAGTTGGCGTCGGCCTTGTTGATGGTGGGCGGGTCCATGTCCTCGGGCAGGTTGTTCGCTGCCCGCGAGACGCGGTCGCGTACGTCGTTGGCGGCCACATCGATGTCGATGCCCAGCTCGAATTCGACCGAAATCGAAGCCCTGCCCTCGGCGCTGGTGCTCGAAATGGAACGGATGCCCGGTATGCCATTCAGGCTTTCTTCCAGCGGCTCGGTAACCTGGCTTTCGATGACCGTGGGGTTGGCCCCAACGTAGGTGGCCTGCACGCTCACTACCGGCGGTTCTACGATCGGGAACTCGCGCACCCCCAGGTACTGGTACCCCACCACACCAAAGAGCACGATGGCCAGGTTGATGACCAGGGTGAGGACCGGGCGGCGAATACTGGTTGCCGAGAGAGAAGCCATAGCCAGCGCGTTAGTCGACGAGGGGTTGGGTGCCCACCAAGGGGCCGGTTACCACCTCGGTGGCGGTTACCGGGCTGCCCGGGCGGGCCTGTAAAATGCCACTTACCAGTACCGTATCGCCGGTGGCCAGGCCCTCGCGGATGTGCACATACGCTGGGTAGCGGCCCCCAATCTCGACACGTACGGGCAGTACTTTGCCCTGCACAACCTTGTACACCAGTTGCCCCGATTGCTCGGTGAGCACACACTGGGTGGGTACTACCACCGCGGCAGGGTCTACCCCCAAGGTCAGGGCAACGTCGGCAAAGGCACCCGGCACCAGGTTGGCACGGTTGGGGGCTTGTGCCCGAACCAGTACGGTACGGGTAGCGGGGTCGATTTTGGGTTCGCGGGCGAACACTCGCGCGGTGTAGGCTTGGGTGGTGTTGCGCACCCGAAACGTGATTTCGGTGCCCGGGCGCACCTGCTGGGCGTAGTTCTCGGGTACGGCAAACTCGATTTTGAGCACATCGAGGTTCTGCAGGCTGGCAATGGGGTCGCCGGCGCGCACGTAACTGCCCACGGCCACCCGCCGGATGCCCACTGTGCCGCCAAACGGGGCCACAATCTGGGTTTGCAGCAGCCGGGCCTCGATGAGCTCGATCTCAGTGCGGGCCGCCCGGAGGTCGTTGGCGACAATGTCGTACTCCTGCTGGCTGACAGCTTCTTTTTCGAGCAGCACCCGCTGCCGGTACTCCTGGGCTTCGAGCAGCGCCAGTCGGCTTTTGGCCTGCTCCAGTTGGGCTTTGGGCTCGGCGTTGTTCAGCTGCACCAGTAGCTGCCCCTTGGTTACGCGCCCGCCCTCGTCAAAAAAAATGCCCGTCACTTTGCCATTGGCCTCGCTCGTGAGCTGCACCTCTTCGTTGGCCAGTAGCGTACCACTCACGGTGATGGCATTGGCCAGGGGCTCGGGCTTCACGACATACACCCGTGCGCGCAGGGCCTGCGGCGGCCCGCCGGGGCCCCGTGGGCTACCCGTTGCTGCTGAGCTGGGCGCCAGGCGCTGGTATATCACCCAGGCCAGTACACCTGCCAGTACAGCCCAAACCGCAAGTCGTTTCCACTTCATGTCAACCAAGTAGTTGGTGCAACTACGAAGGTGGGGGCTTGGGTTCGGGCTATTGGCAAAGGAGTGTTAATACCATTTGTAGGGAGCCGCGAACCCTTCGCCGAACTTTCAATCAAAACTGAAAGTTGTACGGTAAATTGCCCATCGTCATGGCCTACAAAAACCTTACTGCCTTTATCGACCGCCTCGAAGCTGAGGGCGAGCTGCTGCGTGTGCGCGAGTTCGTAGACCCCGTGCTCGAAATCACCGAGGTTGTCGATCGCATCTCGAAAGCCGGCGAGGGCCGCAACAAAGCCCTGCTCTTCGAAAACACCGGCACGGGCTTCCCGCTGCTCATCAATAGCATGGGCAGTGAGCGGCGGATGGCCCTGGCCCTGGGCGTTGAGTCGCTCGACAGCATTGCGCGCGAGATCGAAGCGCTCTTCAAGCTCCTCACGGCCCCGAAAGAGAGCATCGCCGACAAGCTCAAAATGCTGCCCAAGCTGGGCCAGTTTGCCAGCTGGATGCCCAAAAGGGTATCGGGCAAGGGCGCCTGCCAAGAAGTGGTCTGGAAGGGCGATGAAGTAGACCTGGGCAAGCTGCCCATCATGCAGTGCTGGCCCGCCGATGGGGGCCGCTACATAACCCTGCCCGTCATCCACACCCGCGACCCCCTCACCGGCAGCCGCAACGTGGGCATGTACCGGGTGCAGGTACTGGGCAAAAACGAAACCGCCATCCACTGGCAGCTGCACAAGGTGAGCCGCCGCCACTTCGAAGAGTACCGCAAGCTGGGCCAGCGTATGCCCGTGGCCATTGTGGTGGGCGGCGACCCGGCCTATACCTACGCTGCAACCGCGCCCCTGCCCGATGGCATTGACGAGTACATCTTGGCGGGTTTCCTGCGCAAGAAGAAGGTAGAGCTCGTGAAATGCCTGACGGTGGACATGGAGGTACCCGCCGACGCCGACTTCGTGCTCGAGGGCTATGTAGACCCCAATGAAGATTTCGTCCTCGAAGGCCCCTTCGGCGACCACACCGGCTACTACAGCCTGCCCGACTACTACCCCCGCTTCCACATCACGGCCATCACCCACCGCAAGCAGGCCGTGTACCCCAGCACCATCGTGGGTATCCCGCCCCAGGAGGATGCCTGGATTGGCAAAGCCACCGAGCGCATCTTCCTGGCACCCATCAAGATGACGATGGTGCCCGAGATTGTGGACATGGACCTGCCCGTTGAGGGCGTGTTCCACAACATGGCCATCGTGCAGATCCACAAGGAATTCCCCGGCCAAGGGCTCAAGGTCATGAACAGCCTCTGGGGGGCGGGCCAGATGATGTTCACCAAAATGATGCTCATTGTAGATGCCCAGGCCAACCTGAAGAACTACCGCGACCTGGCCCGCTACGTGAGCCGCCACTTCGACCCCGCCCAAGACCTGGTGCTGGGCCAGGGGCCCATCGATGTGCTCGACCACAGCTGCAGCAAAATGGCCTTTGGTGGCAAACTGGGCATTGACGGCACCCAGAAACAGGACGCTGAATACCTCGTGGGCCCCCCGGCCTGGATTGATCCCACCACCATCCGGCTCGACCTGGCCCAGCTACAGGCCGCCCACCCCGAAGTGCGGGCCCTGAATACCGACCTACTGGCCGATGGCATCAGCCTGGTCATTGTCGGCATCGAAAAGACCCGGAAAGGCCAGGTCAAAGCCCTGGCCCGTGCCCTGTGCGCCCGCGAAGAGTTTGCCGGGGTAAAGGTGCTGCTCTTCCTAGATGCCATCATGGACCTGCGCCACGTGGGCGATGCCGTGTGGCGCTTCTGCAACAACACCGATGTGAAGCGCGACAGCCTGGTGGTTGAAGCCACCCACCCCGCCGAGGTGAGCCACCTGTGCCTGGACGGCACGCGCAAAACCGCCGAGCTCGACGGCTTCCAGCGCGACTGGCCCAACATCCTCGTCAGCCGCCCCGATACCATTGCCGCCGTGGATGCCAAGTGGCCCGCGCTGAGCCTGGGGGCGCTCATTGACTCGCCCAGCCGCAAGTACCAGGCAGGCGTCTACGGTGAGGGCGCCGTGGCCGACCCCGTGCCGGTGGTGCTGGCAGCGGTGTAAAACACAGAAAAGGCCCTATGTAGGGCCTTTTCTGTGTCGGTTCGGTGAGGTATGGGCTACTGGGCCGTCCAGCCGCCGTCCATGGCCAGGGCTTGGCCGGTCATGGTTTCGCCGTGGTCGCTGGCCAGGAACAGGGCCAGGCCACCGAGCTGTTCGACGGTACTGAACTTCTTGATGGCGTGCTTGTAGAGCATCACCTTGTTCACCACCTCTTCTTCGCTGATGCCGTGGGTTTTGGCCTGGTCTTTAATCTGGCCCTCGACCAGGGGCGTCCACACATAGCCGGGGCAGATGGCGTTACAAGTGATGCCGTGGGGTGCACCCTCCAGGGCGATGGCCTTGGTGAAGCCCACGATGCCGTGCTTGCTGGCCACGTAGGCGCTCTTGAACTCAGAGGCCACCAGCCCGTGCGCCGAGGCAATGTTGATGATACGGCCCCACTTGCGGGCCTTCATAGTGCGGAAGGCCAACTGGGTGGTGTGGAAGGCCGAGGTCAGGTTTACGCCGATAATCAGGTTGTACCGCTCGATGGGGAAGTCTTCGATGGGCGAGACAAACTGCACGCCCGCGCAGTTGACCAGCACATCTACCGGCCCATAGGTGCTTTCGGTGGTCTTGAAGAGCTCTTCAATCTGGGCGCGCTCCAGCATGTTTGCGCCGTGGAACGTAACGCCGGTGCCGGTCTCTTTGGCCAGGTTGGCGGCAATGTCGGCGCCGTTTTTCTCCAGCCCGTTGATAACGACGTTGTAGTGGCCCGATTTGGCCAGCTGCGTGGCAATGCCCAGGCCGATGCCCGAGCTGCCACCAGTAATGAGTGCGGTCTTCTTGCTCATAGTGGGGGTGATTGGGGGTGTAACAGAAAAGTTGCCCGAACTTAGCTTTTGCTGGGCACCCGCCCTAAGCTACAACCCGTTCTTAGCAAACCCTTTACAGCTGCCCACGTGCTGGCCCGCTACCTGAGCCTGGTCCTCTTTGCGCACACCGTCTTTGCGCTGCCCTTCGCATTGGTGGGCCTTACCCTGGGGCTAAGGGCCGTAGACTGGGCGTACAATCCCTGGGTGGTGCTCTACGTGGTGCTGTGCATGGTCTTTGCCCGCTCGGCGGCCATGGGCTTTAACCGTTGGGCCGACCGCGCGCTCGATGCCCGCAATGCCCGTACCCAGGTGCGCGATATCCCCGCCGGGCGCATTTCGGCGCGGGCGGCCCTGGTGTTTGTGGCCCTCAACTGCGCCCTGTTCATCGGCACCACGTACCTCATCAACCCGCTGTGCTTCTACCTCTCACCCGTGGCCCTGGCGGTGGTGCTGGGCTATAGCTACACCAAGCGCTTCACGCCGCTCTGCCACCTGGTGCTGGGCGTGGGGCTGGGCCTAGCACCGGTGGGGGCCTACATCGCGGTCACCGAGCACTTTGCGGGGCCCGAGGTGCTGCTCGGGGTGGTGGTGTTGTGCTGGGTGGCGGGCTTCGACATCATCTACGCGCTGCAGGACGAAGCCTTCGACCGCGCGAACGGCCTCTTGTCAATCCCCAGTTGGCTGGGGGGGCAGCGCGCGCTGGCGGTGGCCCGCGCGCTGCACGTACTGAGCGCGGGGTGCCTGGCGGGGTTTGTGTACTGGGTGGGGGGCGGGGTGCTGCTCTGGGCCGGGGCGGTGCTGTTTGCCAGCTTCTTGGTCTACCAGCATCGGCTGGTAACGCCCACCGACCTGAGCCGCATCAACCGCGCATTCTTCACGGCCAATGGCTACGCCTCGGTAGTCTTCGGCGCACTGGCCCTGGCCGACCTGCTGTGGGGCTGGCTGTAAGCGACCAGTAGCTACTTCGACCCGAAACCTTGTTGCAACACCCACCGTTACTAGGCAAACGCATTTTGTATGGCATCTCACCACGACGTCTCCGATTTTCAGAAGCAGGTACTCGAGGCCAGCCAGAGTACCCCCACCCTCGTCGATTTCTGGGCGCCCTGGTGCCAGCCCTGCGTCATCCTTACGCCCATCCTCGAGAAACTTGAGCGCGAGGCCAAGGGACGCTGGCAACTGCGCAAAGTGAACGTAGACCAGCACCCCGCCATCAGCCAGCAGTACCGCGTGCAGGGCATACCCGCAGTGAAACTCTTCGTGGGCGGGGCGGCGGTTGGCGAGTTTGTGGGCGTACTGCCCGAAAGCCAGATCAAGGCCTTTTTGCAGGCCCACCTGCCCCCCACCGAGGCCGAGCGCATCCTCGAGCGGGCCCTGGCCGCCTGGCAGGCCGACGATGCCCCCCAGGCCAAAGCCCTGCTTACCGAGTTTCAGGGCCTGAGCGAGTGCACCCCCGCCAGCAACCTGCTCGATGCCCGGCTCCGGCTGTTTGCCGAGCCCCAAAAGGCCGAGCAGCTCGTTAAAGACATCCGCGAAGGCGACAAGCTGCAACTGGAAGCCGACGCGATACGCCACCTGGCTGCGCTGCTGCACTACCCCCCCAGCACCGAAGCGCTGCCCGATGGCCCGGCCAAGCCCCACTACCTGCAGGCCATTGGTCACCTCACCCAGCAGGCGTTCGGCCCCGCGCTCGAGGCCCTCATCGAGGGGCTCATCCGCGAGCCCAACTACCGCGAGGGCGCGGCCCGCAAGCACGGGGTGGCGCTGTTTGGCTACCTGGGGGCTAGCCACCCCACGACGCAGGCCTACCGGCGACGGTTCGACATGAGCCTCGCGTAGAACGGTTCTATTCCGTTGCCGGCGGGTAACGTATACCCCGCGCAAACTGTAGGGTAGTCAGCATTTTACGCTGCTGCTATGGTTGCACTCCCCCGTTGGTTGTCTTGGCCCTTTACCCTGGGGGGTGCTAGCCGTACGGTGTACGAAGAGCGCCTCAGGGCTCAGCAGCAAATGCTGCAGCAGACCACCGATTACCTGACCGAACTGAAGCAGGAACTGGAGGACAAGAACCTGGACATCACCGCCAGCGTACAGTACGCCAGTTACATCCAACAGGCAACCGTACCTACCGAAGATGACCTGCGGCGCTACGTGCCCGATGGGTTTATTTACTACCAGCCCCGCGACATCGTGAGTGGCGACCTGCCGTGGGTACACCCCTACAACGAAGGGGTACTTATCGCTGCGCTCGACTGTACGGGCCACGGCGTACCCGGTGCGCTCATTGCCATGCTGGCCTACGCGCTGCTCAACGAAACCATCAGCGTGCACCCGCACCTACCCCCCAGCCGGCTCCTGACCGAGCTTGACCGGCTCATGACCGCCAGCCTGAGCCAAAGCAACCCCGAGGCCCGTAAGGTGCGCGACGGGATGGACATTGCCCTGGTACACTACCGGCCCGCACTGCGCGAACTCACCTTCGCCGGGGCCCATAGGCCACTGTTTCTGCTGCGCAAAGGCAGCATACACGAGTACACCGGAAGTATAGACAGCATAGGGCCCTCGCTGCAGCCCACCAAGCAGTTCGACGACACCGTCATCCGCGTAGAGCCGGAGGACCGGGTGTACCTGTTTTCTGACGGTATAACCGACCAGTTTGGCGCCGAGACCGGTAAGAAGCTGCTCAAGACTCGGTTCAGAGAGTTTTTGCTCGAAGTCGAGGCGTTGCCCATGGCCGAACAACGCGAGCGCATCCGGGCTGGCTTCGAAAGCTGGAAGGGCCATACACCGCAGACCGACGACGTGCTGGTGATGGGCCTAAAGTTTTAAAAATCAATAATTTATGCATGTGTTTGGAACACTGCTTGAGTAAACAAATGTTTTAAGTGCATGATGACCCCTAACGAACTCGACCTCTTAAAACGACGCTTCAAACGGGCATTCGGTACCCGTTACGGTAAGGTGTACTACAGCGAGCAGGAACGTGTGCTGCTCTGCATAGTAACCCAGCCCTACATACCCATCGCCAACTTTCGGCGGATGTTTGAGCGCATGGCCAAACTGGTGCGGCGTAAAAGCCTGACCAAGTTCATCTTCGACAAGCGGGCCCTCAAGTCGTTCGATCAGCCCTCAATGGAGTGGTATTTTACCACCTGGAAGGAGGAGATGTACGCCATAGGCCTACGGACGCACCGTAAGATCCTGCCCCCCGAAAACTGGTTTGCACAGGCCGTCATAGCCGGTCGGGCCGACATTTTGAAGAAGTACCCTGAGAATGTGGCTTTCCGGCTCGATATCCAGTACTGCTCAGACCTGCGCGACGCGCTTGAGAAGCCCGAACGCCCGCCCCACAGCAAAGAAGAATACCTGTCGTTGAGCGTGCTGTAGGTTAGACGGCCTCGTTTGCGTCCCACGCCTCCAGGTAATCTGCAACACGGCGCACGAAGCTGCCGCCCAATGCCCCGTCAATGACTCGGTGGTCGTACGAGTGGCTGAGGAACATACGGTGCCGCACAGCAATAACATCGCCCATGGGCGTTTCAAGGACCGCCGGCTTTTTCTGGATGGCCCCCACGGCTAGTACCGCGCACTGGGGCTGCAGGATGATGGGCGTACCCATTACGTTGCCAAAGGTGCCCACGTTGCTCACGGTGTAGGTGCCGTCGGCAATGTCGTCGGGGCCCAGCTTCCCGGCGCGGGCACGGGCCGTGAGGTCGTTTACCGCTTTGGTGAGGCCGGGCAGGTTCAGGCGGTCGGCGTTGCGGATGACCGGCACGATGAGGTTGCCGCTGGGCAGCGCGGCGGCCATGCCCAGGTTGATGTCTTTGCGCTTCAGGATCTTGTCGCCGTCTACGGCAATGTTCACCAGCGGGAAGTCGCGCAGGGCCTTGGCAACGGCCATCAGGAAGATGGGCGTGAACGTGATTTTCTCGCCGTACTTCGATTCAAAGGCCGTTTTGTGCTTCTCGCGCCACTGCACAATGTTCGTCACATCGGCCTCGACGAACGAGGTAACGTGGGGCGACACGTGCTTGGAGTAGACCATGTTTTCGGCGATCAGGCGCCGCATACGGTCCATTTCCAGGATCTCGTATTCCCCGTTGATGGTAAAGCTCTTGGGCTTCAGGCCGCCCACTTCGGGGCCGGTGGCTGTGTGGGGTTTGGTATCAGGCTTGGCCACTAGTGCTACCTCGGCCGCGGGGGCAGGCTGGGGCGGCTTGGGGGTCGCGATCTCGACCCGGGGGACGGGCGGCTCCTGCACCGGGGGCTTAAACTCTAGCCGCACCGCTGCCAATTCGTTGGCCGGGGTGGGCGTAGCCACCGGCGGGGCCGTGGGTGCACCACTGATCCGGCTCTCAAGGTACACCAGGATGTCGCGCTTGGTCACGCGGCCTTCGCCCCCGGTGCCCGGGATGCGGTCGAGCTCGGCCATGCCAATGCCCTCTTCGCGGGCAATGTTGAGCACCAGCGGGCTGTAGAACCGGCCCTGGGCGGGCTGCTCGAGCACAGCGGCAGCAAGCGTATGCTCGGGGGTGGCCATAATGGGTTCGGCTACCGGGGCGGCTACGGGCGGCTGGGGTGCGGGGGTTGCGGCAGGCACAGGGGCTGCTGGCGCTGGGGCGCTGCTTACGGCTGCAGTATCAATCACGGCGATAACCTCGCCTACGGGCACCACGTCGTTTTCCTTGAACCGCACCTCAACGAGCGTACCTCCGGCGACGGCAGGCACCTCGCTGTCGACTTTATCGGTGGCAATCTCGAGCACGGTTTCATCGGCTTCCACCACATCCCCAACGTTTTTCACCCACCGGATGATGGTGGCTTCCATGATGCTTTCGCCCATTTTGGGCATCACCAGATCAACACGTGCCATGGTTTGCTGCGCGGTTTAAAGTGCTGCAAATAAGCGGTTGGCGTACGCCCCACGCCCTCTTGCGGTGCCAAATATACCCCAAAGGCGCTGGGCCCACCAGGCACATAGCCCCTGGCGCTTGCTAGAACGCTATGGTCAGGGTATCGGTGTAGTCTTCGTCTTTGAAGCGCAGTACGTACGTGTACACCCCGGCCCCAAACTTCTGGAAGGCACCCGCCTTCAGGTTGATCCAGTTTAGGCCAATGGAGCAGACGTACTGGTTGTAAAACACCCGTTTGCCACTGGGGTCGAGCAATGAGAATTCGATCATGCCCGTATAGGGCGAGTCGTAGTTGATTTTGTACCGGTCGCCGGTCACCTCTACCCCGGCGAGCTTGAGCTTGAGCTGTGGGCGAACAGGCTTTTCTTTCACGACATACACCGGGTTCACCACCAGACTGTCGCTGGCCGTGCTGTCGGTTTGCGCCGCCAGGTGCAGGCTGCTGCCCGTTAGTATGAGTGCCCAAAACCACCGCATAGGCACTAAATATAGGTGTCAGATACGGCTTTCGAGCATGTAGCCCGCGGTCAGTTTGCGCCAGGGGACCCACACCAGCGCCACCAGTGCCAGCACCAGCCACGTGATGAGGAACAAAATGCTGGGCCGCATCGAGCCCAACAGCTCGTTGGCCACCCCAAAGGTGGCCGTACCCAGCACGATGGCAATCTTATCGAGCACGTTGTAGAACCCGAACATGGCCGCATTGCCGGCGTGGTCGGCCGGCAGCAACTTGGTATACGTGGCCCGGCTGGTGCTCTGCACCCCGCCCATGACCAGGCCCACCACCATCGCCAGAATATTGAACTGCAGGGCACTGCGAGTGAAGTAGGCCGCGGTGCAGATGGCTATCCAGATAACCATGAGCAGAATGAGGGCCCGGATGTTGCCCCGGGTACGGCTGTACCAGGCAAAGAAGTACGCCCCCGGGATGGCCACCAGCTGGATGATGAGCAGGATCTGGATGAGCGCCCCGGTTTCGAGGTGCAGCTCTTTGACGCCAAAGTCGGTCGCCACGTACATCACGGTCTGGATGGCCATGTTGTAGAGTAAAAACGTGGCCAGGAAGCGCCACAGCACGGGTACGCGCATCAGGGTGCGGGTGCAATCCCACAGCTCCCGGAAGCCCCGGGTGAGCAGGCTACCCGTACCGCGCTGGTGCTCGACCGGGGGCCGTTGCCTCAGCACACTGAGCACGTACCACCCAAAAAAGGCCCACCACACGCCCGTAAACACAAAGCTGAGCCGGATGGCCTGGCCCTCGGCCAGCCCAAACCACGTGTGCTGCTCGACGAGCACCAGTGCGGCCACCAGCTGCAGCACACTGCCCACGTACCCCAGGCTGAAGCCCCGCGCCGAGACCCGGTCGTAGCGGTCGGGCGTGGCAATGTCGGGCAGAAAGCTGTTGTAAAACGTCTCGCCCAGGGCGTAGCCCAGGGTAGCCCCCACAAACAGGGCCGTACCCAGCCACAGGGTATCGCTCGTAAACCAGTACAGGCCCACGCAGCAGGCCGAGCCCAGAAAACAGGCCACCGCCAGGAAGCGCTTCTTCCACCCCCGGGTGTCTGAAATACCCCCCAGCAGCGGGGCCAGCACGGCAATGAGTAGGAAGGCCACACTGGTGGCCAGGCTGCGCAGCGTGACGTTGTCTAAGGTGCCGCCCCAGGGCAGGGGCACGCGGTCGGGCACCACGGCCAGAAAGTAGATGGGGAAGATGGCCGTGGCCAGCACCAGGCTGTACACGCTGTGTGCCCAGTCGTAGAGGCACCAGGCGGTCAGCTCGCGCGGGTCGTTCTTGGGGTAGGGGGCTCTACTGCTCACTTTCGCTTTTTAGAAAGTACAGGCTTTGGGTCAATAAGAGCATTCAGTAGGTAGTTGCCACCCACCGTGTTGCGCAAGCCATCGTCTAGAAAATTGTGTAATGAGGCATACTCATGGGTTGCAGAAGATCTTTTCAGGGCTTCTAAATCAAGCCTTATGCCATGTTTGGCAAAAAGTGATTCTTCGAAGAAATTCCGAAGCCACTCTTCGGCGGTAGATTCAAGCTCAACCAAACATGCAAATTTTTCGGGAACCTGCTTAATGCAAACTCCAAACTTAAAGTCCGTAACCAAGCTAAGAGCTTTGTAGGTGTCGTTACTACGTTTGTGATACTCTCTTTTAGGATCATCAACGAATGCCACCAGCTGGGTCGAGCGGGATTCGGTTAGTTTACCAACCGACCCTGTGAAGTTGACGGCTTTTTCGATTTCATAAATATCATCAACACTAGCAAGCGCGATACACCTCTTGACTATAGCCTTATCTAGGTAGCACTCAGGAATATATACGCGCATATTAACTGAATCGACTTAAATTGAAAAATAAATCAGTCCTGTTTCGAATCAACTTACCGAGCTCTGCTGATGGGATCGGGTTTACTTCTGTTCCTTCTCCCTTGTTGCTTACGACATAGACTTGGAGTTCATTTTCATCTAGATTCTCCCAGAGATTTTCTGCCAAATACGGGCTGTGGGTAGCAATGAAAAACTGGTTTTCATGCGCGCCTGCAATTTCGAGGGCCAGCTGTTTAATGAACGGCGGGTAGGTGTGTGCCTCAGGCTCTTCGAAGGCCAGCACTTTTTGCTTGTTCGAATGAATGGCTGTCAAGAAGAATACTTGCCGCAGAAAGGTGTCTGCCAATGAGTTTAGTGGTAGTAAGTATTTTGAATCCGGTTTGGAAATTACCTCAAGAGTCCTATTTTGAGCTCTGTAGATTAAACTAAAATTCTCCGCGTATAGAAGTTCATTCACAACTTTTTGAACATCTTTGTTATAATTGTATACCATTGACAGATTGTCGCCAAAAGGAGAAAGCAACTGAATGGTATTTTCATGCCTCGAAAAATCAATGCCCTCTTTGAATTTATAATACTTGAGAGAGCTTCCGATTATGGGAGTTCTTAACTTAGGGTGGTTATGACTTTCATTAGTTTTTGCACCTGGTGGATAAATCAATGCAACCTTTTCCTCCGTTTCATGCCCTCCCAAATCGTAGTTTATTGGACTTTGTAAGTCGTAAACATTATCAAGCCCCGTTCTTGTTTTATACTTGAAATTTAATCTATCGGTATCCCGCAATTTATTATACTCATCGACCTGGTCTATCCTCTCAAAAATCACGCCTCTTTCATAAAACAGTGATACAGAAGTCAATTCGGTGGTTATTGATATTTTATTCGTTGGATCTGTTTCCCAAAAAATGTCAAAAATGTCTCTAAATCTAATATAGTTCTTTATGGGTCTAGTTTCTAGCAATGAAAGAGCTTCTAGCACGTTACTCTTCCCGGTATTTGGCTTTCCGATAAATAAATTTACCCGTTTGGGCTCTAGCTCAAGGCTTTTGATGGACTTGAAGTTCTGAATCTTCAATGTCCGAATGTGGCCCGGGTAGATGAGCTCAATCCCCTGATTTCTCATAGTGGTAAGTAACGCTGAAATACCGGTTACCTAAAACCTGTAGTGGGCCAGCCACCACCGCTCGGGGATTTCGTTGTGCAGCGCGGTGTGGTAGTCGTCTTCAGTGCAGGCCACCAGTTGGCTGGGACCGCGCTTGCCAGCCAGTTGGGCCGGACTGGGCACCTCCATCCACCAGCGGTCGGTGGCGTCGCTGCGGAAGAACACAATCTCGGGGATGGCCCCGTAGAGGGCGGCGGTGTAGCGCTGCAGGTTGCTGCGGTCGGCCTTGGGCTGGTCGGGGCTGCGGTTGTAATAGCCCTCAATGAAGTGCCAGGCGAGCAGGGCGCCCAGCTCGGCGGTCTGGCCGCGGGGGTCGTGGGCGGGGGTTAGCTCGTACACCCCGAAGCTGCTGCAGCGGTAGCCCATACCGGCGTAGCGGGCCACGGTGCAGGCCTCTTCGGTGGTAAGCCCGGCGGGCAGGGCCGTGCTGGCACCCGGGGCATCGCTGGCGCGGATGGCCCCCATATCGAAGCTCACCAGGTGGGCCATGCGCAGGTAGGGCTCGGCCCGGCGGATGTTGCCCTTGAGTTCGCCCACGCGCACGAGCTCAAAATTCATGGCCTTGAGCGTCTTGCGCTCCACTTCAGTGATGTAGTAGCTCTGGGCGGCCAGGTTGCAGAAGTGGTACAGGTAGTTGGGGCTGTGCATGAACACCTGGCTGTGGTGGCTCTGGTGGTGCAGGGCCACTTCGGCGTCGAGCATATCGGGGCGGGCGTCGATGCTCACCACCTCGATGTTGGTTTCCAGCTCCTGGTAGCCCAGGTACTGGCCGTACACCAGGTCGTGGGTGCCGCCCAGGAGCACCACCGTCTTGCGGGCCTTGAGCAGCTCGCCCAGTACGAAGCCCAGGGCGGGGTATACCTCGTCGAGGTCGTCTTTGGGTGCCAGGTCGCCCAGGTCGGCTAGGCGCAGGCCGGGTACAGGGGCGGCCAGGCGGTACAGGCGCTCGCGGATGGCCCGTGGGGCGGCAGCGGGGCCGCGTTCGAGCAGGGTGCCGCGGTCTTCGGGCACACCCAGGAGCACAATGTCGGCGTCGTGCCAGTGGGGGAAGGGCCCCTGGTAAAAGTCTACCAGGCTACCCAGGCTCTGGGGGCTGGCCCCTAGGTGGGGCTCGTAGGCTTGGGGGTCGAGGGGCCGAAAGAAGAAGCTGATGTCCACGGCAGCACCGGCTGGGGAGTGCCCAGCCGGGTAAAACTACCACCGACGGCCCTTGCCTGTGCCAGAGGTTGCCGACAGGTGCCCGGCCCACCCGGGCACCCCCTGTGGGGTGGGCGCAAACTAGCCGTTTAGCCCTACCCAGTTGCTCTTGAAGAGCTTGACCGCCAGGGCAATCAAAATCACGCCAAACGCCCGCCGCAGCACCTCGAGCCCGCCCACACCCAGCTGCCGCTGGAACCAGGGCACTGCCCGGAGCACCCCATACACCACCACCAGGTTCACCAGCACCCCCACCAGAATGGTCGGGGTGGTGTAGGTAGACTTCAGGGCAATGAGCGTGGTTAGGGTGCCCGCCCCGGCAATGAGCGGGAACACCAGCGGCACAAACGTGCTCACCTCAGAGCTGGGGTGGCCCTGAAACAGGTTGATACCCAGTATCATCTCCAGCCCAATGAGGAAGATGACAATGGCCCCGGCCGTGGCAAAGCTCTGGGTATCGATGCCGATGAGCCCCAAAAGCTGTTCGCCCAAAAACAGAAACACCAGCATAAGCAGGCCTGCAGCCACAGTGGCTTTGCCGGGGGCAATGTTGCGCCCCTTCTCGCGCAGCGTGACAATGACCGGGATACTGCCCAGGATGTCTATCACCGCAAACAATACCAGTGTTACGGTAAGGGTATCTTTCAGGGTTAGGTCCATGGCGAGGCGTTAAGACTGTTTACCAGCGGTAAAGGTCGGGTATGGGGTGCGTAGATTGGTATCCGTGAGTAAGACGAAGGCACCGCTCGGTGTGCGCAGAGTCGTTGGGGCTGCCCTGGCGCTGTGGCTGGGCCTGGTGGCCGGGTACGGCCAGCGGCTCGACCCCACCAAAGAGCTCTCGCAGTACAACCTCCAGGTGTTTCAAAAAGAGGCGGGCCTGCCGCAGAGCACCGTGCATGGCCTGTACCAGGCGCGCAGTGGCTACCTCTACGCCGCCACCTACAAAGGGCTGGCCCGCTACGACGGCATCCGCCTCAAGACCTTCGACCGCAGCAATGTGCCCGAGTTCAGCATCAACGGCTTGCTCTCGGTTCTCGAAACCCGCGACAGCACCCTGTGGCTGGGCAGCAACGGTGGCGGGCTCATCAGCTATCGCAACGGCCGTTACACGGTGCACACCACGCAAGATGGCCTCTCAAACAACATCGTCATTTCGCTCTACGAAGACCAGGCGGGCACCCTTTGGATTGGCACCCGCACGGGCCTGAGCCGGTACCGCGACGGGGTCTTTACCGCCATCGATACCACCTCGCGCCTGGGCGAGGAATCAGTGCTCACCATACTTGAGGTTTCGCCGGGCGAGCTCTGGGTGGGTACGCACTCGGGCTTCTTTCGGGTGGTTGGCGAAAAGGCCGAAGAACTGCGCCTACCCCAGGCGTTGGCGGCACGGCGCGACTTTTACTCCTTCGTCCGCGCAACCGACGGGGCCATCTGGCTGGCCACCAGCAAAGGGCTATTGCGCTACCAGGATGGGCGCTACCGCGAGTATACCACGGCCAACGGCCTGTCTGACAACGCCATACGGGTGCTCTATTTCGACCGCGGAGGTGTGCTCTGGGTCGGTACCCTCAACGGGGGGCTCAACCGCATGCTGGGCGAGCGCTTTACGTACCTCGACGCCGGCAAGGGCATTGCCGACGAGCAGGTCATCTCCATCTGCGAAGACCGCGAGGGCAACGTCTGGTTTGGCACCAAACGCGGGGGCCTGTACCGCCTGAGTGAGGGCAAGTTCCTGAGCTTCGGCACGCCCGAGGGCCTGCCCGACAACAACATCAACGGCATCCTCGAAGACCGCACGGGGGCCATCTGGTTTGGCACCAACAACCGGGGCCTGGTGCGCTACCAGGGCGGCAAGTTTACCACCCTAGACCTGGGTACCAGCCTGGGCGCCCGGTACGTGCGGGCGCTGCACGAAGACCCCGACGGGTCGCTCTGGGTAGGCACCTACGGTGGGGGCCTTGCCCGGCTCCAGAACGGCCGGGTGGTCGAACGCTACACCACCCGCGAGGGGCTGGCCGATGACTACGTGCGCGTCATTCTGGGCTCACGCGACAAGGGCCTCTGGGTGGCCACCCGCAATGGGCTGAGCTACCTCTACCAAGGCCGGTTTACCAACTACACCACCGCCGATGGGCTGGGTACCAACTCGCTGCTCTCGCTGGCCCTCGACGAGCGCGGCGGGCTGTGGATTGGTACCGACGGGGCCGGGCTCTATTACCTGTACCAGGGCAAGTTCAGGGCCTATACCGAAGCGCAGGGCCTGCTCAGCGGGGTGGTCATGAACCTGTACCTAGACCCGCGCGACAAGTGCCTCTGGATTGGCACCAACAACGGCCTCTCGCGCCTGAAAGACGATAAGTTCGACCGCTTTACCGGCCGCGACGGCACCTTTGGCTCTGAGGTATTCCAGATCCTCGAAGACGACGAGTACAACCTCTGGCTCGGGGCCAACGACGGGGTGTACAAGGTGAGCAAGCAACAGCTGTACGACTTTGCCGCCAAACGCACCGACAAGCTCACGGCCGAGCACTTCGCCGAGGTGGACGGTATGCGCAGCTCAGAATGCACGCCCAACTGCTACCCCAACGGCCTGGTCGCTTCCGATGGGCGCCTCTGGCTGCCCACCAACGGCGGGCTGGCGGTGGTCGATACCCGGCGGCTGCCCACCAACGCCCACCCACCCCTCTTTGCCATCGACCGGGTTGTGGCCGACGGCCAGGCGATGAACGTGCACCAGCCCCTCACCCTGGCCCCGGGGGTCGGCAAAATCGAAATCGAATTCTCGGCCCTCACCTTTGTGGCTACCCCCAAGGCGCATGTCGAGTACCAGCTTGAGGGCTTCGATTCCGACTGGCAACCCGCCGGAACCCAGCGCCTGGTGGCCTACACCAACCTCTGGCCTGGCACCTACACCTTCCGCGTGCGGGGTGCCAACAACGACGGTGTAGCCAACCCCACCGGTGCCCAGGTGGTGTTTGTTATTCAGCCCAAGCTGTACCAGCGGGTGTGGTTTTGGCTCCTTATTGGTTTGGTGCTCACCGGCGGCGTGGTGGGCGCGTACCGCTACAACCTGGTGCGCCTACAGGCCCGGAACGAAGAACTGGAGCAGCGGGTGCACGACCGGACGCAGGAAGTGGTGGCCCGCAGCAACGAGCTGCGCC
>JANRLA010000009.1:0-14178 GCA_033763015.1 Bacteroidia bacterium | reverse complement strand
CTGGTCGGCGCCTGCTCGTACCTGCTCATTGGCTTCGATACCCACAACCCAAAGGCGGCTCGCGCCGCCACGCAGGCCTTTTGGGTGAACCGCGTGGCCGACGTGGCGCTGATCGCAGCGCTGGGCCTACTCTGGGCCCAGTACCAATCGCTTTCGTTCTCTACACTCCTCGCTTCGGGGCAACCTGCCCCCTCGGTGTGGGTGGGGGCTTTGCTACTGGTGGGGGCGATGGGCAAGAGCGCCCAGATACCCTTCCAGGGCTGGCTGCCCGATGCCATGACGGGCCCCACACCGGTATCGGCCCTCATTCACGCGGCAACCATGGTGGCGGCGGGGGTATTTCTGCTGGTGCGGGCCTACCCCTTGCTGGCGCCGCCCGTACTGCTGGCCGCAACGGTCGTGGGGGTGCTTACTGCGGTGGTGGGTTCGGTGCTGGCGCTGCGGCAATGGGAGCTCAAGCGGGTGCTGGCCTTTTCGACCGTCGCGCAGCTGGGTTATATGGTGGCCGCCGTCGGGCTGGGCGCACCCCACCTGGCGCTGCTGCACCTGCTCACCCATGCGGCCTTTAAGGCGGGCTTGTTTTTGGTGGCCGGTAGTGTGCAGCACGCGGTGCACGTGGCCGCCGACGGGCTGGGTGTGAGCCATGCCGAGGGTGACCTGCGGGCACTTGGGGGCCTCTGGCGCCAATTGCCCATCACCTTTGCTGTGGCCAGCGTAGCGATAGCCGCCCTGGTGGGCCTACCCCTCACGGCAGGGTTTCTCTCGAAGGATGCCATACTGCTGCAGGCGCTCTGGGTGGCCCCTGCCGCCGGAGCCCTACTGGTGTTTGCCGCTGCGCTGACGGCGTACTACAGCCTGCGGTGGTTGGCAATGGTCTTTCTGGGCCCGCCGCGGATGCCAAAACCGTTGGCTGCTCAGGTGCGCGAAGCCAGTGGATGGCAACGGGCACCGCTGGTGCTGTTGGGGGTAGCCTCGTTGGCGCTGCTGTACGTGCCCTTAGCGGGCCTTGTGGGCCTACGCCCCCCGGCGATGGCGGAAGGGCACGCACTCGTGCTGGAAGGCTGGCTCTGGGCCACCCTGGGCTTTGGGCAGCTGGTAGCGGCACTCCTGGTGTACCGTGCCTACCGAACGGGGGCTCTGTGGCAGGGTGCGGGCCTGGTCTTTGAACTGGGGTTTCCGACGCTTTACCGCTGGCTGTTTGGGGCGATTAGCGGGCTCTCTCGCCTGGCTGGGGGGGTAGAACGCTATGTGGTGGGCGGGCTGCTGGCAGTGGTGCAGCGGGTGGTGGTGGGCTTTCGGCCCCTGCACGCCGAGCTTTCGTTGCGTACCCTGGCCGATGGCATTGACCGCCGGGTAGTAGACCCTGCCGTGAACGCCCTGGCCGAGGGCCTGCTGCGCTCGGGCCGTCGGCTGGGGGTACTGCAGCGGGGCCGTGTCCAGCGCTACCTGGCCTACACACTCGTTGGCCTTGTGTTGGTTGTTGCCCTGGTGCTGGGCTGGCGGAGCGGCCAAAGCTTTGCACCTTTGCTGCCCAACTAAACCGGTGGTGGGTCTTCTCTCCTGGCTTTGGCTATTGCCCCTGGCGGGTGCGCTGGCAGTGGTTTTGCTGCCCAGCCGGTGGGCGTACCTTAGCCGGTGGGCCACCCTTGTCCTCACGCTGGTGCAGCTCCTGCTGGTGGTGGGGTGGGTGCTGCCCGCCGTAGGCACAGGCACCCTGCTGGGCCCTACGCCTGCCACCCCGATGCCGGTGGCCTTTTACGAAACGACCCCCTGGCTTCGGCTTAACCTGGGCAGCCTGGGCACGCTGGCTGCCGATTATGCCCTGGGAGTGGATGGCGCCAACGGGTTGCTACTTCTGCTCCACGCGCTGCTCATGCCCATTGCCGTAGGGGCTTCGTGGCAGGAAGGCCGCCGTCCGCGCACCTACTTCGCCCTCTTGCAGCTGCTCAACGCGACGGTAGTCGGCTGCTTTTTGGCCTTCGACTTCCTGCTCTTCTACCTCTTCTTCGAGGTCATGCTGCTGCCCATGTTCTTCCTCATCGGGGGCTGGGGCGGCGAGCGGCGGGCATATGCGGCGCTCAAATTCTTCCTCTACACGCTCTTGGGCTCGGTAGCCATGCTGGTGGTGGTGGTGGGCCTGCCGTTTGCCCAGGCCGGGGTACACAGTACCACCTATCAGGCCCTGGCCGACCCCGCGCTGCGCGCGCCCGGTGCATTCTACGCCACACCCTATGGGCAGCAGGTAGGGTTTGTGCTGCTGCTGATTGGCTTTGCTATCAAACTGCCGGCGGTGCCGCTACACACCTGGCTACCCGACGCGCACGTAGAGGCCTCGACGCCCATTTCGGTGCTCCTGGCAGGGGTGCTGCTGAAGGCCGGGGGGTATGGCCTGGTACGAGTAGCCTACGGGTTCTTCCCGGCGGCGGGGCAGGCGCTCGGGTTCTGGATGGCCCTCGTGGGGGTAGTGGGCATCGTTTATGGCTCGCTGGTGGCCCTGGCCCAGACCGATTTCAAGCGGCTGGTGGCGTATTCCTCGGTGGGGCACATGGGGTACGTACTGCTGGGGGCGGCGTCGGGCACAGCGCTGGGGCTCTCGGGGGCATTGTACCAGCTGTTTGCCCACGGGTTGGTTACCGCCGCGCTGTTCCTGTTGGTGGGGGTGGTGTACGACCGGGTGCACAGCCGCCAGATTAGCGCCTTTGGCGGGCTCTGGCAGCGCCTGCCGCGCTACACCGCCGTGGTGGCCCTTGCGTTTTTTGCCGGGCTGGCACTACCGGGCACGGCCAGCTTTGTAGCCGAACTCTTGGTGCTCATGGGCGCCTTTGGGGCTACTACCGACGTGCCCCTGTGGCTCGCCGCGCTGGCCCTGGCCGGGGTTGTGCTTGCGGCAGTGTATTTCCTCTGGGCCTTCCAGCGAATGTTCCTGGGCCCCTGGCGCGTAGCGGGTGGGGCAGACTGGGAGGCGCGCCTCACCGACCTAAGCCCCCGCGAGCACCTCTTGCTCTGGCCCCTGGTGGGGCTCATCCTGCTCTTTGGCCTGTGGCCTGCCCTGGGCCTGGGGCCTATCACGGCTTGGGTGGCCGCGTTTTTCGAAGCGAGCCAAACCCTGCTGGCCCCCTAACCTATGGGCGACTTTCTGGCACAGCTGGCCCCCGATCTAGCGCTACTCGCGCCCGAGCTAGTGCTCCTGGGGGGTATTTGCCTGTTGCTGCTGGTGGAGCTGGGCCTGGGCCGCCGCAGGCCAGGCCTAGTTTGGGCACTTGCCCTTGGTGTGGTACTGGCCGACGGCCTGGCGCTTGCCCTGCAGGTGGGCCAAAGTGCCCACGTGGTCCTGACCGGTACACTGCGCGTGGCGCCCGCCACCACCTACCTCAAACTCCTGGCCGCAGGCGCGGCGCTGCTATGGCTTTGGGCTGCGCCCGAGAGCAAACTGCTTAAGACACGCGGCGTCGGCGCTGGCGAGGCCTGGGTCTTGAGTCTGGGCCTGCTCTGGGGCGTGCAGCTACTGGTGCAGGCCCAAAACCTGGTGCTGGTGTACCTGGCGCTGGAGCTCGTCTCGATCTGCTCGTACGTGCTCGTGGCCTACAGCCGCGCACCAGGCCCCAGTGCCGAGGCCGCCACGAAGTACCTGCTCTACGGGGGCTTTACCTCGGCCCTGATGCTCTACGGGTTTTCGCTGCTCTTCGGCCTGAGTGGGTCGCTGCAGCTCTTGCCTGAGGTGTACGCCGCTGCCCCTGCATTGCAGCTGGGGGTGGCTACGGGGCTGGCATTGGCAGGCGCGTTCTTCAAACTCGCCGCTGCGCCACTGCACTTTTGGGCGCCCGATGTCTACAGCGGTGCACCCACATGGGTGGTAGGGCTCCTGGCAACCCTGCCGAAGATCGGGGCGATGGGCCTGCTCTACCACCTAGCTGTGGGGCTAGCCCCGGGGTTGGGCGCCACCTGGCCGCTGCTACTTACGGGGGTTATTCTGCTCAGCTGGTCGCTGGGCAACCTTTTGGCGCTGCAGCAGACGCACTTTTTGCGGCTATTGGCGTATTCCAGCGTCAGCCAAGCGGGGTTTTTGCTCCTGGGCCCGGCCCTGAATACCCCCACCGGCTGGGCCGCTGCCTTTTTCTACACCGGGGTGTACGTGGTGCTGCAACTGGGCGCGGTAGCGGCGGCCAGCTACTACGAGCGATGCAGTGGCACCCTCGTGTTCGAGCAGTGGCGGGGCCTGGGACGCTCAGGATGGGGCTGGGCCTTGGCGCTGGGCATCACGCTGGTGGGCCTGGTGGGCCTGCCCCCTACGGCAGGGTTTACCGGCAAGCTCACCCTGCTCTTGCCCCTGTGGTCGGCCTACACTACCACGGGCGCGGGGCTGTACCTGGTGCTGTTGGTGGGCGCGGTGGTGTTCACCGTGGTGGGGTTGGCGTACTACCTCAAGCCGCTGCGGGCGCTGGCCCAGGGTGGGGGTGAGGGCCGTACCGATGCGTTCGTACCCAAACTAGCGCTCGTGGTGGCGCTCACGGCGGGGGTTACGTTGGCACTGGGTTTGCTTTTCTTTGACACGTGCGTGGCCTGGCTGACGCAGGTGATGCCCTAACTTGGAGATATGGTAAAAACCCTTGGATGCATCGTACTGGTAGCTTCGGCGGTGCTGGGCTTCGGCCAGACCGCTAAACGCCTTGAACGCAACGGGGATGCCGAGTTTGCCCAAGGCCGCTACTTGGCTGCCTACCAGAGTTACCTAGCCGCTTTCGAGAAGCAGGCCCCGCGCCAACCGTCCCTTGGGCAAAAGTTGGCGCGTGTAGCCGATACCCTACTGGTGCGCGACCAACAGGCAGGTTTGCAGTATGCCCTGGCCCAAGACACAGTCAAACTAGTGGCTGTTTACGGCCACGCCTATGGGGTCTTACGTGCGCTAGAGGCGTTGCAGGTCGCGTGCAGCTTCGATACGCTCGTCCTGGGCCAAGGGCTCAACGAAGCGATGGATGTACTCTACGCCGACGACTACCGAATGGTCAACGCGTTGTTGGCGCAGAACCGTAGGCAGGCAGCCTACCAGGCAACACTTAGCTGGGCACACACCACACCTGCCGGACTGGCCCTACGGAATGCCTGCGCCGCTGAGGCGAAACCTATCCCTGTGGCATTGCTTTTCACCGAGTCGGTACCGGATATGTTTTCGGCCGGGTATCGGCTACAGCTTTCCAAACGGTTCGTGGGCTACCCATTTCTTAAGCTGATTGATCGGGAAATTTTCGAACGTGTAAACCAAGAGCAACAACGCACCGAGGTAGATCCCGCCGCAGTTTCCGATTCACTTGAAATTGCCGTGGGCGGTGCCCAGTATGCACTTGTTGTGGCTGCCTTGCGTGCCGATGAGGTCGTGCAACCCGAAACACGTACACCTCGGGTAGGTTACGCCCGCCGTTGGCACACTTTCATGTACCAAGGCAAGGAGCATACCGAACCTGTGTTCGATACCCCCGTGAGTTTTGAAGAAGTCAGTCGCGACGTGCAGTTTGGATATGAACTTGAGTTACGACTGGTGCATGTAGCTTCTGGGCAAGTCATCCGAAGCGGATTGGTAACCGCTACGCACAACGAAAAACTGGCCTACAACTACCTTAAAGGGCACGATCCAGCAGAGGTGTCGCTTACTCTGCGGCCACCCACCAACCGGCCCCAGGGGGCATTCGACATGGTACTAGGCATCTTGGCGCCCGGTAACGACCGACATGCGTTCGCTACGGAACGCCCGCCCTACAAAGACCCTGGCACCTTACGCCAAGTCTGCCTCGACGAACTGGCCCAGGCCAGCTATCGCTACCTCTTAACGTGGTTTGCCGAGCAGGAGGCTATCAACTAACCGGCTGGCTAGCCCAACACCTGGGCTAACCCTTCTTCCCTTTTCCGGCGGGTTTTTCGCCTAGTGTTGCCATCAATGCGGCATGGTCGGCCAGGAACTGGTCGAGCCCACGGTCGGTAAGCGGGTGCTTAAAGAGCGACTCAAGCACTTTGTAGGGCAGCGTGGCCACGTCGGCGCCCGAGAGGGCCGCCTGCACAATGTGCTGGGGGTGACGGATGGAGGCCGCCAGGATCTCGGTCGGTAGGGCGTAGTTATCGAAAATGGTGCGGATCTCTTCAATGAGCTCCATGCCGTCGTGGCCAATGTCGTCGAGCCGACCCACGAACGGGCTTACGTACGCCGCGCCGGCCTTGGCGGCAATAAGGGCCTGGGGCGAGGAGAAAATGAGCGTCGTGTTGATGCGAATGCCCTCATCGGCCAGGGCTTTGATGGCCTTAACGCCCTCGACAATCATCGGGATTTTAACCACAATGCTATCGTGCAGTTTAGCTAGGGCCTTGCCCTCTTTCACGATGCCCTTGAAGTCGGTGGCAATGACCTCGGCCGAGACATCGCCGCCTTCGCAGATCTCGCAAATGGCTTTGTAGTGGCCCTCAAAGTCGCGTACACCCTCTTTGGCCATCAGGCTGGGGTTGGTCGTTACGCCGTCAAGCACACCGAGCGCTTGGGCGGTGCGGATTTCGTCGAGGTTCGCGGTGTCGAGGAAGAACTTCATGGCAGAAAGGTAGTGGGCGGTACCCAGTAGGCAAAAAAAATGCTAGGCATATCGCACCGCTCAACTCGCTACCGTTGCTGCCTTCCGGCCCTGGCGGGGTTCACGAGGAGCTGGTCGTACACCTAGCAGGCGCAAAGGTACGGCGGTTGTGGCCAACTGCAAGCAAAGTGCCGTAGTTTGGCAGCTATGCAGCAGTTCGGGTGGGCGCTTGCCCTGTGCATGTTCGTTTTTCTGGGCCGGGGCCCGGTGGCGGTTGGCCAGGAAACCCAGGCCCTGGGCCAGTGGCGGGGCTACTTCGGGCACGGCGAGTGCCGCGGGGTGCTCATCTCAGGCAGCCAGTACTTCCACCTCTCGGCCGCTGGGTTTGTCGTCTACGATGCGGCCGATGGCACCTACGCCGAGTATGGCACCACAGAGGGACTGAGTGGTATAGACCCCACCGCTATCGGCAGCGACCCCAGTTCGGGTACGGTGCTGGTGGGCTACGCCGATGGACGGATTGATTTTTTTACTGCGCTGGACAACATTCGGCTCGTGACCGACATTTCGCGCAACACCACCATCACCAACAAAGCCATCCGAGACTTTGAGGCCGCCGGTGGCCTGGTGTACACCGCGACCGACTTCGGCCTCGTGGGCTACGACCTGGCCGAACGCGCCACCCGCTTCTCGGTCCGCCGCATCAGCCCACTGGGCCCTGACCGGCCCGTGTGGGCAGTTGAAGTCCTTTTTGAGCGCGTGTGGGTTCTGCTCGACGACGGCCTGTACAGCGCCCCGCTGACCGCAAACCTGAGCCAGCCCGACGTCTGGCGCCTTGAAACGGGCCAAAACGGCTTGCCCACCGGAACGCTGCGCTGGCTGGCCGCCACCGATACCGTACTATGGGTATCGGTCGGCACAACGCTATACCGGGGCACAGCCGATGGGTTTGTGGCTACCGGATTGTTTATCAACGGCGCTGAAGAGGTAGCGGCTGCGGGTGAACGGCTGTGGGTGACGTTCTTCGACTTTTGGTTTGTTTACGACCAGGCGCCTAGCCTAGTTGCAAGCCAGCCTATTGTGCTGGCCAAACGGGCCGCCGTTGCAGCGGACGACAGTTGGGTGGTTTCGGGCGATGACTCGGGCCTGCGCGTAGGTAGCCTTTCGGGCGCTACGTTCTCACAGACGTTTGCACGCCTACCCAATTTGCCCTTCAATGGCGCCCGCGGTGTAGCGGCTGTGGGGGGGCGGGTATACGTAGCCCCCACCGGGCCTACCGCCAGCTTTGTGCCCGACTTTAACCAGCGGGCGGGGGTATGGCTCGTAGACCCGCGCGCCAACGCGTACACGGTACTGAGCACTACCCGGGCTACCCTGGGCGATTCGGTACGGTTCAATTTTGGCGGGGTAGCCCACGACCCTACGACTGGCGATGTATGGTTTGGTTCGTGGAGCGATGGCCTGGTGCAAACCAACGGCCGGGTACCCGTGCGGAGCTATACCATCGAGAGCAGCCCGGTATCGGGCATTGTTTTCAATTCTACCACTGGCCTATGCGAGGTATCGTACCACCAGGGCCTGGTCTTCGACCCGCGTGGCAACCTGTACGTGGCCTGCTTCAACTGCTGTAGGCCGCTGCAGGTGCGCACCCCTGCCGATACCTGGGTGAACCTACCCTTGAACCGATCCACACGGCTGCTCACAGTTAAGTACTCCCCGACGACGGGCTTTTTGTACCTCCTCAACGATCCTGGCAACCCAGGTGCCGGCGGGCTTATCGTGTACGACCCGGGTAGCGACCCCGAGGTGACCACCAACGACCGCCAGCGGAGTTTTACCACCGGCACTGGCAACGGCAACTTGCCTGCCGCAGGGGTAACCAGCGTAGCCGAAGACCGCGATGGGGCGCTCTGGGTGGGCACCACCAACGGGGTAGGGGTGATTTTCAGCCCAGGTGCAGCCTTCAGCGGTGGTACGGCAGCCGATGCCGTGACCCCGCTGCTAGATGGCTTCCCACTCCTGCGCGACCTGTCTGTAACGGCTATCGCTGTGGATGGGGCCAACAACAAGTGGCTGGGTACCGACGGCGAGGGCGTGTACTACGTTTCGGCAGCTGGCGATGCGGTGCTGGCTCGCTTTACGACCGACAACTCGCCCCTGCCCAGCAATACCATCCGCGACATTGCTATTGATGACAGCACGGGCGAGGTACTGTTTGCTACCCCGGGCGGGCTGGTGAGCTACCGCAGCGCCGTAACGGAACCCCGGGCCGACAACGAAACGCTCGTGGTATTCCCCAACCCGGTGTACTCCGACTTTACGGGTACCATCGCGATTCAAGGGGTTGCCGAGGGTAGCGTCGTGCGCCTGACCGATGTAGCGGGCCGGTTGGTGCGCGAACTCAGGGCCCAGGGCGGTGGTATTGTATGGGACGGCCGCGACCGCCAGGGCCAACTGGTGCAAAGTGGGGTCTACCTGGCCTGGCTGGCCCGAACCGATGGTAGCGCGGGCGGAGTAGCCAAAATTGCCTACATCCGCACAAACGGAAACCCGTAGCCCCGCCTAGGTGCTCTACGTGGGCACATCCCATCGCCTGCACCATGCGCGTAACCCTAGTGTTTTGCCCCGGTAGCCTGTTGGCAGACCGTAGTGCACTGCGTGAACTGGTCACCAACTACCACAAGCTGCCGGGCCGCACCCTGCTGGTGCATACCGGCACGACCGATGACCCCGACCAGACGGCGTTCGAAACCAAGCGCCTGAGCGGCAGCCTGAGCGAAGAGATGGTGCCCAACAGCGGGTTTTCGGGCAGCCAACGGTCGTTCTTTCAGCGCATCGATTCGGCCTACATCGTGCGGCGCGACCTGCTGGAAGCGCTGTACCAGGTGGTCGATTGCGTAGTGCTCAACACCCTGGCTACGGGCCCGGCAGGTGTTCACCTGGCCCCACCGCTCGAGCTACTGCCCTACCTGCGCGACCAGGTGAACTGCATCGACTGCCGCATCTTGCCTCAAAACCCCCGTACGGCACTTGTAGCCGAACCCCGTACCCTTACCACGGCCGAGGAGTACACCCGCCTGCTGGCTGCCTTTGACGAGGAGCGCGAAACCCTGGCCCTGGCCTCGGCCCTACGGCCCGCCACGCTGGTATCGACCCGCAATTTTTACCAGGAAGCCCCCACCGCCGACCACGCATGATTCGGCGCGACGAGGGCCTGGTTGTGCGCACCCTGCCCTACGGCGATACCTCGCTCATTGCCACGCTTTTTACCGAGCAGGCCGCCGCCGTCGACTTTATCCTCAAAGGCGTGCGGGCACCCTCGCGTCGGCCTCGGCACGCCACCTGGCTACCACTGACGCGACTACAGGTGGTGTATTACGACACGGGCCGCGAGGGCTTGCGCCGCGTGAACGAAAGCCATGCGCTCTACCCGGCCCATCAGCTTCAGCTCGACCCCATCAAACGGGTCTATGCCCTGCTCTTGACCGAGGTATACGCCCAGTCGTTGCGAGCAGTGCCGCCCAACCCGGCTCTGTACCGGTACCTGTGCGCTGCCGTAGCGCACTTAGACCAACTGGATACAGGGATGTACGTCGCGGTGCTGCACCACCTGGTGCACCTAACCCGCTACCTGGGCTTCTTCCCGACCACGGAGGTAACCCTGGAGGAGCCCCTGTGCCTTGACCTGACCAGCGGCTGCTTCATCGCAGACCCCGTGGGCAGCCCGGTAGACCAGTTGCTGCTGCGCCTGGCGCTAACGCGCCCCGACCACCTGCAGGGGTTTACCGTGCCCGGCGCCCAGCGGTCAGCAGCGCTGGGCCAGTTGCTGGCCTATTATGGGTGCCATGTCGAGGGATTTCGGCCCCCACGTTCGCTGGAGGTTTTTGCCCAGGTATTTTCGGGCTGATGGCACGCACCCTCGTCCCCGCCCAACCGGCCTTCGACCCCCAGGGCTATACCAAAGGCGCCAAACCCCTGCTCGTAGCCTTAACCGGTGCGGGGATTAGTGCCGAAAGTGGCCTGAAGACCTTTCGCGACAGCGGCGGCCTGTGGGAGAACCACGACGTGATGACCGTGGCTAGTCTGGAAGGCTGGCACCGTAACCCCGCGCTCGTGCTTGAGTTTTACAACCAGCGCCGTGCACAAGCCCACACCGCGCAGCCCAATGCAGGCCACCTCGCACTGGTGGCGCTCGAGGCGGTGTACGATGTGGTCATCGTCACACAGAACGTAGATAACCTGCATGAAAAGGCCGGTTCTCGGCAGGTGGTACACCTGCACGGTCGGTTGAGTGAGGCGCGTAGCCTACACCCTACCGGCGTGGTATACGAGGTAGGCGCCGAGCCCATCGCGCTCGGCGATTGCTGCCCCAAGGGCGGCCAACTGCGCCCGAACATCGTCTGGTTTGGCGAAGAAGTGCCCCTTATTGGGCCCGCAGCGTGGCTTTCGGCCCTGGCCGATGTCTACCTGGTGGTGGGTACGTCGCTCAACGTGTACCCGGCAGCAGGGCTATTGGACGAAGCCAAGCACAGCGCTCCCAAGTTTCTGGTAGATCCCCATCCGCCTTCCTGGGTCTCGACCCCGAACCTCACCGTTGTCAGCGCAACGGCTGCCGAAGGCCTGCCGGCACTGGCCACCCACCTAGCTAGCCCCCAGTTTTTGGCAACCCTTCGGTGACACCCCTATGCCAGGCCCAAAGCCCAACACCGACTTTGCCGACCGGCTCCTCGATCTGGTACGGCTCATCCCTGCCGGCAGGGTAACTACCTACGGTGCCCTTGCGGCTGCCGCGGGGCGTAAGGGCTCGGCGCGGATGGTAGGCTGGCTGCTCTACGGTAGCCGTGGCGATGCACCCGCCTTACCGGCGCACCGGGTGGTGAACCGGCAGGGTCTGCTCACCGGACACCATCAGTTTGGGCCAGGGGTTATGGCCGAGCGGCTGATGGCAGAAGGGGTACCGGTTGCCGATAACCAGGTACAGGATTTCGGCACGTACTTTTGGGACCCGGCCCTGGCAAGCACCGAAAGTTTCTAAAGCCTTTGCAAAAACTATTGTGCCGGGGTACTAAGAACGACTAAACTATTCGTTCATATAGCATGAGAACGCTACACGCACCCCTCGCTTGCCTGCTGGGGCTTTCCCTGGCGGGGCTACTGGGTTGTGGCCGGCAGGGGCCGGCCGATACCCAGACCTATACCGATACGTACCAAAGCGGCGAAATCACGATTGCGGCCGAGGAAAGTGTTCGGCCCTTGGTAGAGGCCGAGGTGGCGGTATTCTGCAGTACCTACACCCGTGCCAAACTCAATACCCGCTACGTGAGCGAGGCCGAGGCGGTCAACCTACTGCTGGCCGATTCGGTACGGCTCATTGTCATTCCTCGCCGTCTAAAGCCCGAGGAAGAAGCGGTATTGCGGGGCGCCGATATCTGGCCCAAGTATGCCCGTGTAGCCTACGATGCCCTTGCCGTGGTGACGCACCCCGAGCACCCGGTAAAGCGCCTTACGCTGGCCCAGCTGAGGCAGGTGGTGCTGGGCGAGGTCGTGACCTGGAACCAGCTCAAGGCCGAGGGCGTACGCGCCAGCCGCGATACCATTAAGCTGGTGGTAGACGACCCCAACGGCAGTACGGTGCGCTTTCTGCTCGATTCGCTTACCGGTGGTAAGCCTTTGCCGCCCAACGTGTATTCGGCCCGCGGGCAGGCTTCGGTGATAGAGTACGTAAAGCAAACCCCTTCGGCCCTGGGCATTATTGGTTTGGCGTGGATCAGCGACCGCGACGACAAAACGGCCGAGCAGTTCCGCAACGACCTTCACATTGTAGAGGTGACACGCGACCCTGCCGCGAAGTGGGATTATGCCGACCTGCCTAACGCGTACAACCTGTTACAGAACCACTACCCCCTGCGGCGCGAGATTTGGGTCATCCACCGCGACGCTCACAACGGTTTGGGCCGGGGCTTTGAGACCTTTTTCGCCGGCGAACAGGGCCAGCGCGTGGCCCTCAAGCTCGATCTGCTGCCCGAACAGTCAGTTACCCGCGTGATCGATACTTCGAAACGGAACGCGTGGTAAAACTGTTAAATCCAAATTGGGCACAGGTTATGTATGTGTAACTTCGCCCTTCGTTTTTTTTTGACGTCCCTACCTGTCGTTTAAGCCCTTTACTATGCGCCGTCTGCCAAGAGTATTCGTTTGGGTTGTTGGGTTCCTAGTCTGCGGTGTTGCAGCCAGTGGGCAAACCCCCGAAGACCTCAAGCGTCTGGTGGATAACCAGAACTTTGACGAAACCCGGAATGCCGTGCGGGTAATGCTGGCCGAGAGCGACAAACGCCCCGAGCCATTTTACTACCTGGGCCTGAGCTACCTGGAAGAGGCGCTACTGCAGGAGGAACCCACCCTGCGCAAAGACCTGCTCGAGAAATCGAAGCAACCGTTCCTCGATGGCATCGAGCGTAAGAAAAAGTACGCCAACAACTACTTGGGCCTGGGCCGCTACTACGCATACACAGGTAAAATCGCTGAGGCTAAAGTCCAGTTTCAGGTTGCTTACGACGCCGCCTCTGACGACCCCAGCACCCTGGTCGATATTGCGCAGGCCTACATCACCACGGGCGACCAGGAACTGCTTGAAAAAGCAACCGAACTGCTAGCCCGCGCCGAAACCTTTGATGCGAGCAACCCCCGCATCTACGAGAGCCTGGGCGACGTATGGTTTGAGCGTGGCATCGAAGAACTGCCCCTATTCAACTACCAAAAGGCCCTGCAGTTAAACTCCAAGCTCGTGACTGTCCATCACAAGATTGGTAAGTACTACATGCTCTACAAAAAGTACTCTGAGGCGGTTAACTCGCTGAAAGAAGCACAGGCCCTAGACCCCAGCTACGCGCCGGTGTACCCCGATCTGGGCGAGCTCTACTACCTGGCCCAGCGTTTTGAAACGGCCACCGAGTACTACCGCAAGTATGTAGAACTTCGGGGCCAAGACCAGAACGCCCGTTACCGCTACGCTCAGTTCCTGTACCTCAGTTCGCAGTACGAGACTGCGCTCGCCGAACTCACGGCCGTCGATACCGTTACGCGTGTGAAGCTCCGGCTGGTGGCCTACTGCGCCTACGAACTGAAGAAGTATGACCTGGCCAAGACCAACATCGACGAGCTATTTGCCAAAAGCGACCCCAGCCTGCTGTTGGCCAAAGACTTTGAATACCGTGGTAAAATCCGTTTGCAAACGGGCGATGAAACGGGTGGGGTTGAGGATGTCCTGAAGGCCGTTTCGATGGACGCTACGCGGTTGGACCTCTACACGTTCCTGCGCGATTACTTCAACAAAAAGCGTGACTACGCCAGCGGCCTGCGGTTTCAAAAATTGGCTACCGAAGCCGACCCCAGCGCCAAAAGCTACTACGAGTTGGGCCAACAGGCCTACTACGCCAAAACCTACGAGGTAGCCGCCGAGGGCTACCAAAAGGTCATCGACATCAAGCCTGAGTTTCTGCCGGCCTACCTGGGCATGGCACGTACCCAGGGCGCCCTCGACCCCGAAACCACCCAGGGCTTGGCAAAACCTTTCTACGAGAAAGTGGTTGAACTCGGCGAAAAGGATCGGGTCGCGAACAAGAAAGCCCTT
>JANRLA010000008.1:0-4244 GCA_033763015.1 Bacteroidia bacterium | reverse complement strand
CTGGTATCCCCCACTCTGGGCCAAGTTCCGTACGCGTTACGCACCCGTCCGCCACTAGGTGTTGCCACCCCGTTCGACTTGCATGTGTTAGGCCTGCCGCTAGCGTTCATCCTGAGCCAGGATCAAACTCTCCATCGTAGTGTTTTGACGTGTTGCCCGACACTACGCGGTCCTTACCTCGTTTCTGAATCTAGATGCTAACCCAATTCGTCAAAGAACGCAAACCCTCAGATCTTCAGCGCGTTACCGCTTCATTTCCTCCGGCCCGGCCCTAGCAAGGACCACCAGCTCCTCGTTTTTTCGAAAAGCGGATGCAAAGATACGCGCTTCTCTGAATTTGCAAGTACTGGCGTGAATTCTTTTTTGTTTTTCCTTGCCGCTTTTACCCGGCGACAAGAGCACAAAGATACGGCCCTCGGTCCATCGGCTGCAAGACCCCGGCAAAAAGAAACGGGGGCATGGCCCCCCGTTTGTGCCGTAATGAGGTGGGGTGCGTTAGTTCAGTAACCGGTTGTGGGTGTCGGGCACCAGCGTTCGGCCAATGAAAAACGTGATGAGCGCCACCGAGATGGGGTACAGCAGCCCCGCGTAGATGTTGCCCGTGTTGGCCACTACGGCCGTGGCAATGAAGGGTGTGAGGCCCCCAAACACCCCGTTGCCGATGTGGTAGGGTAGCGACATGCTCGTGTAGCGGATGTGGGTCGGGAAGAGCTCGACCAGAAACGCCGCAATGGGCCCGTACACCGCGGTAACGAAAAAGACCTGAATGAACACCAGTAGCGTGAGCATCACAGCCGAGGCCATCGGCACGGTGTGTGAGGTCGTCAGGTCGTCCGGGTTGCCAAAGTGCTTCATCGCCATGTAGATGGGGATGTACGAGAGGGCCGCGACCAGCATCCCGGTCATCATGATTCGCTTGCGGCCTATGCGGTCGGACAGACTACCGAAGACCACGAAAAAGGGCGTCGCCAGCGCCAGTGCTACTGCCACGATAACGTTGGTCTGCACAAAGTCGAGGTTCAGGGTCTTTTGCATGAACGAGAGCGCGTAAAACTGGCCCGTGTACCACACCACCCCCTGGCCCGCCGTGGCCCCCACCAGCGCGATGATGACCATGCGCAAGTTCTCGCGCTTGGTAAAGCTCTCTTTGAGTGGGTTTTTGCTGATTTTGCCCTCGGCCTTGAGCTTCGCGAACTGGGGCGACTCCTCCATCCGCACCCGGATGTAGTACGACATAATGACCAGGATGAACGAGAGCACGAACGGCAGCCGCCAGCCCCACTCGTTAAACGCTACATCTCCCACCGAGAGCCGGGTCGCGAGAATAACCCCCAGCGATACAAATAGCCCCAGCGTGGCTGTGGTCTGGATAAAGCTCGTGAAATACCCGCGCCGCCCGTCGGGGCTGTGCTCGGCCACGTAGGTGGCGGCCCCGCCGTACTCGCCGCCCAGCGCCAGCCCTTGTACCAGGCGCAAGAGTACCAGGAGCAGCGGCGAGGCAATGCCCGCCGTTTCGTACGTGGGCAAGAGGCCAATGGCGAACGTGGAGCCGCCCATGAGGAGCAGCGTGAGTAGGAAGGTGTACTTCCGGCCCACAATGTCGCCCAGGCGACCAAATACCAGCGCCCCAAACGGGCGGACGATAAACCCGGTAGCGAACACTGCCAGGGTGCTCAAAAAGGCCGCCGTGGGGTTGTCTTTCGGGAAAAACTTGAGCGATAGAATCGTGGCGAGTGAGCCAAAAATGTAGAAGTCGTACCACTCGATGAGTGTACCGGCGGAGGAGGCGCCGATGACCTGCCAGATTTTTTTCCGCTCCGTGGGCGTCAGCGCCACGGGTGCAGGAGTAGTGGTTTGCATACGGATAAACGGTAAAGGGGTGAAGGGGGGTTAGAGAAATACCATGAATTGCAGGACCAGCTCGCCCTTGTGGCCGTCCTGAAGGCCATTGATGACGACTGGCCGTGAGCCGTACTGCAGGGTGAGCTTGGCGTGGTGGCCGTCTAGGTAGGCGTTCACGCCCGCATCCACGTTGCTAAGGTTTTCCTCCAGCGCCTCGAAGTTTTTGGCGGTGTAGGCCACAAAGGGCTGTAGACGAACCTTTTCTGAGAATTTGGGCAGCAGAAGCCCTGCCTGGGTGTACCAGATAGTACCCGTGCCAATGGTCGGCTGGGCGTTGCCCGCGCCGGCCTCGCTGGGCGTACCCGTAAAGCCGGGTACGGCTACGCCTTCGTTCAGGATGCCAATGCTGCGCAGGTAGTTGGGCCCAAAGTCGTAGTCGTAAAACACCGAATAGGCCGTTACAGCCATGCCATTGCCCCCCACGGGCAGGTCGGCAAAGGCATCGAGCGCCACCAGGGTGATGGGGTGTTGGCGCTGGGTAATACCGTCGGCAGGGTCGATGCTGCGGGTGCCCTGGGCTGTGTTGTAGAGCCCCACTCCTACGTTGAGCACCTTCTTGGTGCCCACGTACGAGCCGACGTAAAAGGGCAGCGTGTTGGCCTCTTTGTCGAAGAAGTCGTACTTCAGGTAGCCACCACCGCTCCAGGGGTTGCTGCCGAAGTTGTTGTCGACCGCGACATTGGTGTCGGGCGCGTTGTTGGTGGCATAGGGGCGGCTCAGGTGCAGCCGGTACTCCAGCCGGCCGGCGCGGCCCTTGAGGTACATACCCATCTGCCGGGCAAACTGGTCGCTGTTTTCGATGAGCGGCCAGTTGAAGATGGGGGCATCGATGGCCAGGTAGTTGAGTGTGCTCGACATTGTCATGCGGCTCAGGCCCATCCAGTAGTGCAGGCCTGCGCCCAGGGCCATGCTGAAGGGCTTGTCGGCCTGCTCCTGCACAATGGCGTACTCGTTCCAGAAGTCGTGGAAGAAGAGTTGGGGCTTCTTGCCCACCCCATAGCCCCCTGTGCCGCCGGTGCCTGAGCCCCCCCCCGTAGTGAAGGTCTGGTTGTTGATGCCGAAGTGCACCAGAATGAGGTACCGCTTACTGATCTGGCTGTACATCAGGAAGCGGGCCCGCCGCAGGCTGAAGTCGTACGAGGTCTCCTCTGGGTGGCCGTTTACCTGCGTGCCGGGGTTGTTGTCTACCGCCCGGGCCCAGAACTGGCCCCAGCTGATGAAGCGGACGTACTTGGTGCCACTCTCATTGAGCTTGGCCACCATACCGCCGGTGTATTCGCTGCTGCCCTGCCCGGCAGCCCAAGCGGGCGCCAAGAGCCAGAGCCATACCACCCACCGGTACCCTGGCGGGCGCCAGTACTTAGCAAGTCTTAGGTATTGCATACGCGTAAGGTTTGGGTTACGATTCGGTTAGGTTTCAACCTCTCCCTATCGTTGGCCTCAAACCATGACACGCGTCAGTTTTTAAACAAAATACCTTTCATTAAGTACCAATAGGCTGCCCAAAGCTGGCATACGGGTACCACTTAACGCCCCTCAGGTGCCAGTTCAAAGCCCTGGCGGATACTTTTCTCGGTGGCCGGTACGCCGCGCTGCATCCAGCGTGGCTGTGGCGCCCCCTTGAGGTAGTGGTCGAAGAACTGGAGCTGGCGCAGGGTGAGGTCTTTGCGGTTTTTGCGCTGCACCAGGTTGTGGTCTTCGCCGATGTAGTTGAGCAGCCAAACCGGCTTGTTCAGCCGCCGCAGGGCCGAGTAGAGCTCAATGCCCTGGTACCAGGGCACGGCCCCGTCGGCATCGTTGTGCATGACCAGCAGCGGTGTCGTCACGCGCTCAAGCCAGAAAAGCGGCGAGTTCTCGATGTACTGCAGGGGCAGCTGCCAGGGCGGCCCCCCAATCCGGCTTTGGCTGCGCTCGTACTGAAAGGCCCGCGAGAGGCCCGAGCCCCAGCGGATGCCCCCGTAAGCCGAGGTCATGTTTGCCACCGGCGCCCCAGCGTAGGCGCAGGCAAAGAGCGTGGTGCGCGTGATTAGGTGCGCAATCTGGTAGCCGCCCCAGCTTTGGCCCTGCAAGGCCATCCGGCCCTTGTCGATGTAGGGGTGCTCGGCGAGCACCTGCAACACGCCGGGCACGATGCAGTCTTCGGCGCTCTGCCCGGGGTAGCCGTCGGTGTACACAATGTCGGGGACAAAGACACAGTAGCCATTGCTCACGTACAGCGCAATGTTGAGCCGGCTGGGCTGCGGGGCGGGGGTCACGTAGTTGTGGTAGGTATCGCTCAGCCGTTCGTAGAAGTAGGCAATGAGGGGGTAGCGCTGGGCGGTATCGAGGCCCTGGGGCAGGTA
>JANRLA010000007.1:0-39174 GCA_033763015.1 Bacteroidia bacterium | reverse complement strand
CGCCACCCGGGCTTACCGCGCAAAACTACGCAGCTTCTCGGCCAGCCGCAAAAGGTAGCGCTGCTGCAGGTAGCCCGTTAGCACAGGCGCCAGTGAAGCGGCCCTGTCGGTAGCCGCGCTGCCGTCGAAGGCCGCAAGTGTCTGGGCTAGCTCGGCCTGCAGTTCGGCCTGGCGTGCATCGATCTCGGTCTGTAGTCGGCGCACCGTTTCGGCATCTGTCTTGGCCGTGAGCTCATCTACAGCCTCGTTTAGCTCCAGCATCTCCATAAGGAATGCCTGGGGCAGCTGGGCCTCGGCTTTGCCGCTGGCATCGAGGTAGCCGTAGCGCTGCAAGAGGTAGGCCAGCCGTGCGTGGGGGTCGAGCAGGGTTTGGTAGGCTTGGTTGACCAGGGCGGTCGACTGGTTGGCGGTATCGGCCGTTTGGGCATTGTGGTCGGGGTGGTGGGCCCGGGCATGCTGCAGGTAGGCCTCGCGTAAGCGCCGGGGGTCGAGGTGGTACCGCTCGTCGAGCCCCAGCAAGGCGTAGTAGTCGGGCAGGTTGGGGCTCACGCGAGGGCTTTCAGGCTGATGTCAAGGGCGGCGACGGTGTGGGTTAGGCTACCCATCGAAACGAAATCGACACCGGTTTCGGCAATGGCCCGTACGTTGGCAGGTGTAATGCCACCGCTGGCCTCGGTGGGATAGGTGCCACGGGCCAGGGCCACGGCGCGGCGTAGGGTGTCGGGGGGCATGTTGTCGAGCAGCAGGCGCTCAAGGCCCGGGAAGTTGCATGCCGTCTCGACATCCAGCAGCGTCCGGCATTCAACAATGATGGGCAGGTCAAGGCCCTGCGCCTTTCGGTACCCATCGGCCGCCGTAAGGGCCGGTAGAAAGCCACCCGCAAAATCGATGTGGTTGTCTTTGATCAAAATGGCGTCGTAGAGGCCAATGCGGTGGTTGACACCCCCGCCGAGCTGCACGGCCCACTTGTCAATGTACCGCAGCAGTGGGGCCGTCTTGCGGGTATCGAGCACCCGGGTAGCGGTGCCGGCCAGTAGGTCAACCACACTGCGGGTCTGGGTCGCTATGCCACTCATGCGCTGCATCAGGTTCAGTAGCAGCCGTTCGGCCATCAGCAGCCGGTGCGTTGAGCCCGTGATGGTGAAGGCGACGGTGCCCCGGGCCACGCGCGCACCGTCGGTGGTGTGGAAGACTAGCTCGGCCGAGGGGTCTAGCGCCAGTACCACGGCCTGTGCCACGGCCAGCCCGGCCACCACGCCATCGGCCTTTATCAGCGCCTGCATCTGGGCCCGTCGGTCGGTGGGGAGCGTCGCGCGCGTGGTGTGGTCACCCGTGCCGATGTCTTCACGCAGCGCGTGCTCGATTAGGAAACTTACCTCGGGGCTCTGGGCCGAAAACTGCATACCACAAATAAAAACAGCCCTACCCGAAGGTAGAGCCGTTCTACACACAACAACTCGGTTCGGCCTACAAATCGGCCTCGAAACGTATCTGTTCGATCACGAAGGCGTTGCCCACTTTCTTGACAAATATGTTGGTATCGTAGGTCTGGCCATTTTGGGTCACGTACGCACCCACAGCGTAGTAGGTGCCCCCGTTGTTGCCCCGGTGCATCCAGGTAAAGCTTTTCACGGGGTTGCTGCGGAAGAACTCGTTGAGCACAAACTTGGCCTGGGTAGCAGAATAGGACTCGTCTTTGCTGCCAATGGTCAGTTCTACGGTCTCGTTCAGGTGGGGGGCCAGTTCATCGGCACTGGCTTTACGGATGGCCGCTTCGGCCTGGCTCAGCAGCGCATCGGCAGTCTGGGCGTTGGCTCCTATACCGGTGCCCAGCAGCAGCGCAAGCGCAAGCCAGAGGGCACGTTGCTGGGCGGTACGGCGAGAATCTTTCATGCCACTAGATTAACCAATACCGTGCCGAAAACTCCAGCAGCGGCATTCGTGCAGCACTAGGGCTCAGAAAATCAAGGACTTAAAAAAATCTGTGCAAGACCTGGCCGGTGCAAAAACCCCACTACGCTCGCTAAAACCGGGTAAAAGACCGGCAGCCCAAGTTGGTCGGGGGTGTCGTAGATGTCGTGGTAATTGGGGGGGCCGCCTTCGGTGTATAGGAACAGCGCAGGTATGCCCACCTGGGTAAAGGGCCAGTGGTCGCTATTGGGGCGGTTTTCACGTGCCCGCAGGCGAAGCGTAGGGGCTCGCTGGCGCAGCGCCGCTTCAAACGCTGTGTACAGGCGGGGGTAGGTCTGGCCTGCCACCGCCACCAGCCCGGCCTCGCCGTTGCCCATGAGGTCGAAATTGAGGACGCCCAGCACGTAGGGCCCATCCCTGCGTAGGCTGCGGCCCTCCAATCGCTCTACAAACGATTGGCTACCCACCAGGCCCACCTCTTCGGCACCCGTGGCCAGCAGCAGGGTGCTGTAGCGGGGTGGGTGGCGCACCAGGCTATCGGCCAAGGCCAAAAGGAACGCTACCCCCGAGGCGTTGTCAGAAGCCCCCCGGAAGGTGGCACCCTCCACCCGGCCCAGGTGGTCGTAGTGGGCCGTAAGCACCACCACGGTATCGGGCGAAACGGCGCCCGGCACGAGGGCCCAGACATTTTGCGAGGTTATTTCGTCTACCCCGGTGGCTAGTGCCAGTTCTACCTCTGGGGTTGCGGGACGCCAGATACTATCCTGCACCTCCAGCACAGCCAGTGGGTAGGCCTCGGTGGCAAAGCCAGCCGTCAATTTGGGCCGCAGCCAGATGACCCCAACCCCCCCCAATTGCAGCGCTAGGCTAAGCTGCGTGATTTCGGCGCCATAGAGCCGGGCTAGGCTGTCGGGCAACCCGTGCCCCTGGGGTAACCCCGGGCGCAGGACGACCAGACTGCCCGGTACGCGTGGTCGCAACCGCTGCCATTGGCTGGGTAGCCCGTGCCCAAGGTCGATAACGGGGTAGGTGCCCACCAGGGGGCCGCTGGGGCCACTTACCAGGAAGTCGCGCCCGTAGGTAAGCGTTTCGCCCCCAACCTGTAGCCGGGCCCCTGTAACCCGGTTGAGTGCAAAGGTGAAACGGTCGGTCTGGGGGCTAAGCCCCACCGCGGAGAGCTCTTCGGCGATCCAGCCCGCAGCCTTACGGTGGCCCTGCAGGGCATACCCACGGCCGGCTAGGCTGTCGCTGCAGAGCACTTCGATTCGGGCCCGCGCCCTGGCCAGGCAAGCGGCGGAATCGAGCGCTGGCCGTGTCGCAGGGGCCAATGCCGTCGTTTGAGTCACCCCGGTGAGGGGTAGCAGCCCCCAGAGCCAGATACCTAGCCACGCGCGGCGCATACTAGCCTTGCTGGTTAGCGAGTTGGGGGCCGTGGGGCGCTGGTGCGGGCACCGAGGGGCGGTCCCACCGCTGAAACCAGCTGCTCAGTTTGAGCCGAAGCACCCCGACAATAGCCTCGCGGATGATGCGGCGGCTCATTTTACTCTGGCCCACTTCGCGTTCGGTGAAAATGATGGGCACTTCCACCAGGCGGAAGCCATACTTCCAGGCCCGGAATTTCATTTCGATCTGAAACGCATAGCCTACAAACCGAATGGGCCGCGCCAGCACCGTTTCGAGCACCTGTCGGCGGTAGCACTTGAAGCCCGCTGTGGCGTCGTGCACCGGCATGCCGGTCACCAGCCGCACGTAGTAGCTGGCAAACCAGCTCAGGAGCACCCGGCTCATGGGCCAATTGACTACGTTGACGCCGGTAATGTACCGCGAGCCTATGGCCAGGTCGGCACCACCTGTGTGGCAGGCCGCCAGGAGGCGGGGTAGGTCGTCGGGGTTGTGGCTAAAGTCGGCGTCCATCTCAATGAAGTAGCCATAGCCGCGTGCCAGCCCCCAGCCAAACCCATGCAGGTAGGCGGTGCCCAGGCCACCCTTGCCGGCGCGCTCTTCCAGGTACAGTCGCCCGGTAAACTCGGCCTGTAGGCTCTGCACCAGCGTAGCCGTACCATCGGGGCTGCCATCGTCGACCACCAGCACATCGAACGGTTCGGGTAGCGCCATCACCCGACGGATCATCCGTTCGATGTTGCCCCGTTCGTTGTAGGTAGGAATTATGACCAGTGCGGCAGCCATAGCAGACAAGAACGCAAAATACGCCCCAAAAACCAGACCGTGGGGCTTACGAGGGTTGCTCGGCCAGGGCTTTGGTGCCGTACTGGATGAGGTACAGCTTCTTGTAGAAGCCGTTTTGCGCCAAGAGCGACTGGTGCGAGCCCCGCTCGACGAGCTCGCCTTTGTGAAGTACCAGAATCTGCTGGGCCTTTTGTACCGTCGAAAGCCGGTGGGCAATCAGGATGGCCGTGCGGCCCCGAAGTACGGTTTCGATGGCCCGCTGGATGAGCTGCTCGGTTTCGGAGTCAATGTTCGAGGTCGCCTCGTCGAGCACCAGCACCCGGGGGTTGTATACCAGCACCCGGATGAAGCTGATGAGCTGCCGCTGGCCTGAGGAGAGGGTCGCGCCGCGTTCGCCCACCTTGTAGTCGTAACCGCCGGGCAGCTGTTCAATGAAGCGATCGGCGCCCACCAGGCGGGCGGCTTCTTGGACCGCAGCGCGGGAAATGGCGGGGTTGAAGAGGGTAATGTTGTCGTGGATGGAGCCCGAAAACAGGAACACGTCCTGCTGCACCAGGCCGATGGTGCGCCGCAGGGCCTCGAGCTGCAGGTCGCGGATGTCGTGCCCGCCCAAGCGGATGGTCCCCGCCTGGAACTCGTACAGGCGCATCAACAGGTTGATGACGCTGCTCTTGCCCGCACCCGTGGCCCCCACAATGGCCGTGGTGGTACCGGCGGGTACTTCGAACGAGACATTGTGCAGGATGTCGCGCTTGCCGTCGTAACTGAACGTGACGCCCTCAAAGGCAATGGGTAGGGGTTCGGTGCCGGGCACCTCGGGCAGGGCGTTGGGTTTTTCGGGGATGAACTCGTCGGTATCGAGTACCCGGTAGATGCGCTCGCCGCTCACGATGCCCATCTGCAGGGTATTGAACTGGTCGGCCAGCATCCGGATGGGCCGGAAAAACATCGACGAATACAGAATGAACGACACCAGCACCCCGAACGAGAGCCGCCCCTCCAGCGCACCATTGCTGCCGTACCACACCAGAATGGCCAGCGAAAGCGAGGCTATAATCTCCACGGCCGGGAAGAAAATGCTGTAGTACAGCACCGTATCAAGGTGCGCCTTGCGGTGCTGGCGGTTGATCTCGACAAACCGGCGGTACTCCTCTTGCTCGCGGCTGAAAATCTGGGTGACGAGCATGCCCGTGATGTGCTCCTGCAAAAAGGCATTCAATTGGGCCACGTAGCGCCGCACGCGGTTGAAGGCCGCCCGCACCCGCACCTGAAACACCCGCGTAACGAGTAGCATGATGGGCACGGTCGAGAGCACGACCAGGGTAAGCTCCCAGTCTACCCACAGCATTACGCCCAGGATGAACACCAACTGCAAGAGCTCGCCTAGCATGGTGACCAGGCCCTCGCTGAGGACCGAATTCAGGGTCTGGATGTCAGACACCGTGCGCGTCTGCAGCGTGCCGATGGGGTTGGTATCAAAGTACCGTAGCCGTAGCCGCAGAATGTGACGGAATACCTGCTGGCGCAGGTCGTTCATCACCAGTTGGCCCAGCAGGTTGGTCGTGAGCGTGGTGGCGTACTGCAGCACCGTTTGCAGCAGCAGTAGCCCCACCAGTACGCCAAACCACATCCGTAGTTGACCCAATTCGCCGCGGGCGACCGGGCCATCGAGCACGTACTGAAACAGAAATGGCCGCAGGGGCGCCACCGCCGAGCCCAGCACCGTGAGCAGGAGCCCAAGGAAGAAATACCGCCGGTAGGGGCCTAGGCTACCCAGGAGCCGATGCAGAATGTCGACCTTTTTGGGTGCCGGTTGGGTAGGCTTGGCCGCCGGAGCGGGCAGTGCGGCAGCAGTGGCCATGGGGTTAAAGATAGGTGTTGCAACGCCAAAGCGGCGCGAATAGTGCAGGGCTAGAGCTGGGTTTTCAGCCGTTCCATGAGCGCGACAAACGGCCGGGTTTGTTGCATGATGTAAAAGTGCAGGTTGAGCGCGCCGCGCTCGAGCAGGCCCACGGCTTGCTGGTAGGCCCAATCGACACCAATGGCCTCGACGGCGGTATCGTCGGGGGCGGCCAGTACGCGCTCGACGAGCTCGTCGGGGAAGTTCACGAAGAAGGCCTTGGGCACACTCGTAAGCTGAGCCTTGCGTGTAAGAATCTTCAGGCCCGGTATGATGGGTAGCGTTACCCCGGCAGCGCGGGCTTTATCCAGGAACGTGTGGTACACAGCGTTGTCGAAAAACATCTGCGTAACGGCGTAGTGGGCACCGGCCGCCTCTTTCCGCCGCAACTGCTCCAGGTCGTAGCTCAGGTTGGGGGCCTCAAAGTGCTTTTCGGGGTAGGCGGCCACCCCTATGCAAAAGCGGGTGGCCTTGGCATCGAGCAGCCGGTCGAGGAAGATGCCCTGGTTCATGGCCGATACCTGCTCGACGAGCTCAACTGCGTAGCGGTTGATGCTCCGTCCGTCGGGGATGGGCTTGGCAGTGTGGCTATCGCCCCGGATGCAGAGGATGTTCTCGATGCCGATGTAGTTGAGCTCGATCAGGGCGTCTTCGGTCTCTTCACGCGTAAAGCCAGCGCAGAGCAGGTGGGGCACTGGCTCGATGCCAAACTTGTACTTGATGGCCGCGCAAAGGCCAAACGTGCCAGGGCTTTTGCGCTTGACCCGGCGTTTGAACGAGCCATCGGGCATCTCTTCCCACATCACCTCGGCCGCGTGGCTCGTAACATCGATGTAGGGGGGGCTGTAGGGCTGTACCGATTCGATGGCCCGGTACAGGCCCTGGATATCGCTGCCCCGTCGGGGCGGTATGATCTCGATGCTGATGAAAGGGCGAGTGGCCCGCTCGAGGTGTTCGATTACCTGCATGGTGCACGTGTGCCCCTAGAGGGCGCGGCAAACCTACGACCGAAGCCCCCTGGCTACTTCCGCATGGCCTCGACGGGGTCGAGTTTGGACGCGAAATAGGCGGGCAAAAACCCAAACACCAGCCCAATGGACGAGGAGACCACCAGGCCAATAATGACGTCGCTCATCAGGACCGTGACCTCAATGTCCATCCCCGCGCCACTAACCGCCAGTTGCCCCAAAAACGCTACCAACAACGTTAGCAGCACCCCAATGGCCCCACCCACCAAGCACAACAGCACCGCTTCGTAGAGGAACTGGGCCAGAATGAAACCCCGCACGGCCCCAAGCGCCTTCTGGATGCCGATTTCGCGCGTACGCTCCTTGACCGACACAAACATGATGTTGGCGATGCCAATACCCCCAACCCCCAGCGAAAGCAAGGAGATGAAGATGCCGCCGATGCGCAGGTACTTGGTGATGTTGCCAATGCTGGCCACGAGCATTTCCTGCTTATTGATCGAAAAGTTGTCTTCCTGGCTGGGCTTCAGGCCCCGCACTTTGCGCACGATGCCCACTACCTCGCCCTCCACTTGCGGGAGCTTGTCGTAGCTGGTGGCACGGATGGCAATCACTTTGTCGGTGTTGCGCTGCCGCTCGCTGAACATACTCTGGCCCAGCACGTAGGGCATGATAAACGACTCATCGGGCGAGTCGCCCAGGGGGTTTTGCCCCTTTTTCTCAAAGACCCCGATAACCGTGAGCTTTTTGCCCCGCACCCGCACCGACTGCCCAATGGCTGATTTGCCCTCGAAAAGCGTGTTGGCAATCTGCCAGCCCAGGATGCACACCGGTCGCCCTGACTCGATTTCGATTTGGCTGAAGTAGCGCCCCTCCTGGAAGTCGCGGGGCTGCACCGTAATGAAGTCGTAGGTGACGGCCTGTAGCTGTACGCCCTCTACGCTTTGCTTGCCTGCCTTTACGGTATTGCCCCCGCTGGTGATGTAGTAGGCCACGGCATCGGCGTTCTGCAGGTTGTCGCGCAGCGCACGGTAGTCGCGGTAGTTTACCTGGGGCCGGCCGATGTACTTAAACCAGTCGTCGTTGTTGTCTTGTGCCCAGGGCCAGTTGTGGACGAAGAGCACGGTATTACCCAGCTCAGACAGGTTTTTCGAAACCGCCGACTCTAGGGTATTCACCAGCGTGAATATGGTCGTGATGGCAAAAATGCCAATCGTGATCCCGAGCATGGTCAGCAGCGTCCGCAACTTGTAGCTGCGGATCGAGTTCAGAGTCATCACCAGGGCTTCGAAGTAGGCGCGTAGGGTGCGGATCATGCGTGGCGGATGGCGGGGTGTATATTTGCGCTCTTTACAGACACAGGTGCTGCCCTAAGGGTTGCACCGAAAGTTACCTCCGCCCGCCGCTGCCGCATGAAACTCTCGGAATTCGACCTCACGATCCCGAAAAACCTGATCGCACAATACCCCGCCGAACCGCGCGACAGCGCCCGGATGATGGTCGTAGACCGGGCGACGGGGAAAATTGAGCACCGCACGTTTCGTGATATTTTAGACTATTTAACCGAAGGCGACGTCATCGTGGCCAACGATTCGATGGTCTTCCCGGCCCGGCTCTACGGCCGGAAAGAAAAAACCGGGGCCCAGATCGAGGTATTCCTGCTGCGCGAACTGAACCCCGACAGCAAACTCTGGGACGTGGTCGTCGACCCCGCACGCAAAATCAGGGTCGGCAACAAACTCTTTTTCGGCGACGGTGAGCTGGTGGCCGAAGTGGTAGACAACACCACCTCGCGCGGGCGCACCATCCGCTTCCTCTACGACGCGGCGGGCGACGACTTTGCCACGCTCGTAGACAAGCTGGGCGAAACCCCGCTGCCCGACTACATCGCCCGGAAGGTAGAGCCCGCCGACCGCGAGCGCTACCAGTGTGTCTTTGCCAAAAACAAGGGCTCGGTTTCGGCGCCCGAGGCGGGTCTGCACTTTACGCTCGAAATGCTCAAACGCCTCGAACTGCAGGGCGTCGAAATGGCGTACGTCACCCTGCACACAGGCCTGGGTAGCTTCCGGGAGGTAGAGGTAGAAGACCTCTCGAAACACAAAATGGACTCCGAGAGCTTCGAGGTGCTCCCGCCCGCCGCGCAGCTGGTAACCAACGCCAAAAAAGCCCGCAAGCGGGTGGTGGCCGTGGGCGCAACAACGGTACGAGCTATCGAAAGCTCGGTGTCGAGCGCGCGGCACCTGAACCCCGGTCGTGGGTGGACCGACAAGTTCATCTTCCCGCCCTACGAGTTTTCCATCCCCAACGCGTACCTCTCCAACTTCCACCCCCCCAAGAGCACCATGCTCATGGTGAAAGCGGCCTTTATGGGCGTCGAGCTCATGCGCGAGGCCTATCAGGCGGCCATCAAGGAGAAGTACCGTTTTTACTGCTACGGCGACGTACTGCTGGTACTGTAAAACCCATGGCGCACACACCTTGGGGTGAGCTGCCGACCGGGTTTGGCTGCCACGCGGTAGTAGTTGCCGGTGGCGCTGGCACACGGTTTGGCGGCGAGGTGCCCAAACAATTTCTACCCCTGGGGGGCGAGCCCATTGTGGCCCATACCCTACGGCGTTTTCTCTCGCTCAGCAGCGCACTACGGGTGGTTCTCGTATTGCCCAAAGACCAGGTGGCCGCCTGGGAAGCCCAGTACCGGCGCTACCTGTTGCCCGACCGGCTGGACCGGCTGACGGTAACCGTTGGCGGGCGTACCCGTACCGAGTCGGTACTTTGCGGGCTGCAGGCCCTGTACCACGAACTGGAGGAGGGGCATCTCTACCACGAGCTGGTGGCTATCCAAGACGCCGTACGCCCCTTCTCTACGCCCGAAACCATTTTGGCCAGTTACCACTCGGCCGCCCACTACGGTAGCGGGGTGGCGGCTGTGCCGAGCAAAAGCTCGCTCCGCCGCAAAACGGCCACGGGCTCAGAGGCCGTAGACCGTGCCGATTACTACGCGGTGCAAACCCCGCAGACCTTCCGGCTCGACTGGCTCTGGCAGGCCTACCACCGTATCACCGACAACACCTACACCGACGATGCCAGCCTCATCGAAGAAGCGGGCCACCCCATCCGGCTCGTAGACGGCACCTACGACAACCTTAAAATCACGACCCCCGAAGACCTCATCGTCGCCGAACAGCTCCTGCCCGCGCACCTGCAGCGGTGGCCCTACCCCGCGTCGGTGTGATAGTCGATCGCGATGCTGTGGTAGGTGGCCTCAGTCTGGTAGTCTTTTTGGAGCGGGTGGCCCACCCAGTCGTCGGGCAGCAGTAGGCGGCGCAGGTCGGGGTGGCCCTGAAAGTGAATGCCCATCAGGTCGAAGGCCTCGCGCTCGTGCCAGTCGGCCGCCCCGTATAGGCCAGTCAGGCTGGGTACAGTGGGCCACAGGCGAGGCTCGGTGCCCACAGGGTAGGCCCAGGGCAGGAGCTCGGCGGTTACCTTGAGCACCAGCGTTTGGTTCAGGGTAAGGCTCGTGAGGTGGTACACCACGCCGAAGCGGGCCTCGGGTGGGGCTTCGGAGCCGTAATCAAGGGCGCTTAGGCAGGCCAGGTGGTCAAAGTACAGGCCCTCGGTGCGCTGCAGGTACGCCGCGGTGGGCACCAGCCGATGGGGCACGACTTGGAGCCAGGGCTGCAGGGCTGCAAAATCGTGGGCGGGGTAACTGCTGTCACCAAAACCGGCGAGCAACTGTTTGTAGATTTCTGCCGTTTCCACTGCACCCGCAAAGTACACCCACCGCCCGTAAAACCCCGCTCTACGCCGTGAACCTTGGCATTGTGTGTTACCCCACCTACGGGGGCAGTGGCGTGGTGGCTACCGAATTGGGCAAGGCCCTGAGCCTCAGGGGCCACAACGTCCACTTCATTACCTACGACCGGCCGGTGCGCCTCGATGGCTTTGCCCACAACATCTTTTACCACCAGGTAAGCCCCGAAAAGTACCCGCTCTTCGAGTTCTTGCCCTACGAAAGCGCGCTGGCCAGCAAGCTGGTCGAGGTGGTGCAGTTTGCCCGGCTCGACTTGTTGCACGTGCACTACGCCATACCCCACGCCAGCAGCACCTACCTGGCGCAGCAGATATTGGCCGAACGCGGGGTGCGCATCCCCTTCGTGACCACGCTGCACGGCACCGACATCACGCTGGTGGGCAAAGAAGAAGCCTTTGAGCCCGTTGTAAGCTTTTCGATCAACCGCTCGACGGGCGTAACGGCGGTGTCAGAATACCTCAGGCAGGCCACCTACGCCAACTTTCACGTGACACGGCCCATCGAGGTCATCCCCAATTTTGTCGACCTCTCGCGCTTTCAGCGCGCCGACAAGACGGGCGAGCTGCGCAAACGTTTCACACCCCAGGGCGAAAAGCTACTGGTGCACGTCTCCAACTTCCGGCGCATCAAACGCGTCGGCGATGTATACGCTGTCTTTAAGCACGTACGCACCGAGGTGCCCACCCGGCTACTGCTCATCGGCGATGGGCCTGAGCGCGCACCGCTTGAGCGCCAGGTGCACGAAGACGGCCTTCACGGCGAGGTGTTTTTCTTGGGCAACCAAGGGGGTATCGAACAGGTCATCGGCCTGGGCGATGTCTTTTTGATGCCCTCTGAAACCGAAAGCTTTGGCCTGGCCGCGCTCGAGGCCATGGCCTGCGGGCTGCCCGTGGTGTGCAGCAACGCCGGGGGCCTGCCCGAATTGGTCTGCCACGGCGAGTGCGGCCTCTACGCCGATGTGGGCGATGTGGCCACCTTAAGCGAACACACCCTGCGCCTCTTGAGTAGCCCCGACGAGCTGAGCCGCTTTTCTGAGGCTGCTTATGCGCGTGCCCAGCGCTTCGACGTTACCGCCGTGGTGCCCCGGTACGAAGACTATTACCAGGCCGTGAGGGCCGCTAACTCGCCTTAGCCGCATGCTGCTGGTCAATTTCATCGCCATTTGCCTGCTCGTGTACATTGTGTTACGGGTGGTGTGGCTGCTGTTTGGGCGCCAACTGGCCATCTGGGGCATCCGGCGCATTGCCCGCAAACTCGAAGACGAGCTCTTGCGCCAGCAAAACCACCACACCACCGCGGGTGGCACGGGGGCGGGCGCGCAGGAAATTTTCGTCAACCGGGAGGTCAAAATCCGGGTGCCCAAAACCCCACCGCCCGCCAAGCAGGACACCGACCTGAGCCGGGCCGCCGAGGATGTCGAGTTTGAAGACCTTGACGGGCCCCGCTAGCCCCCCCGTGCTGCATGGCGGGTTCCCCATCGGGTACGCCGACCACTACCCGCTGCACCTGCCACCGGGCCACCGCTTCCCGGCCGAGAAGTACGCCCTGCTCAAGGCCCAACTGCTGCACCGGGGCATTGTCAGCGAAGACCAGCTCTTCGACCCGCCCTTCATCGAAGAGGCCGCCATCCTCCGGGCCCACACCCCGGCCTACTGGCACCAGCTCAAGGACCTGGCCCTGCCCCCCGCGCACAAGCGCCGCATCGGCCTGCCGCTCACCGAGCACCTGCTACGCCGGGCCTGGGCCTCGGCCAGCATCACGTTCTGGGCCGCGCGGGCAGCCCTCAGCACCGGCATTGGGGGCAACCTGGGGGGTGGTACACACCACGCCTACGCCGACCGCGGCGAGGGCTTCTGCGTACTCAACGACGTGGCCATCAGCGCTTTAGACCTGCTTGCCAGTGGGGCCATCGAACGTGCCCTGGTGATCGACCTCGACGTGCACCAGGGCAACGGCACGGCCAAACTGCTCGCCCACGAGCCCCGGGTGTTTACCTGGTCGGTCCATTGCAGCGCCAACTACCCCGCGCCCAAAGAGCAGAGCGACCTCGACACCGAATTGCCACCCGGTACCGACGACGCCACCTACCTGGCCACCGTGACCGACCTGCTGCCCCAGGTACTCGCCGCCGCCCGGCCCAACCTGGTGTACTACATCGCCGGCAGCGATGTGCTGGCCGGCGACCGTTTGGGCCGCCTGGCCGTTAGCCCCGAAGGCATGGCCGAGCGCGACCGCTGCGTGTTTGCTGCCATCCGCCAGCGTGGCATACCCCTTGTACTGCTCTTGGGTGGGGGCTACCACCGTACCTTAGCCCGCGCCATCGATGCCCATACGACGACCTATGCGCTTGCACATCAGTTTTTTACGTAACACTCTGGCTGTCAGCTTGTTCTTGCTCGCCACCCTGGCGGGCTGGGGTCAGGGCGCTACGCTGGACGCCACCACCTATTTTGAAGGCCTGGTGCAGTACCGGGTGACCTACAGCGGCGAGGTGAAAGAGACCTTCGACGAAAGCAAAGTGAACACGAACATGGACCTGGCGCTGCGCAACGGCCACTTCATCATTCAGATGTATGGCGGTACGGTCGATAAAACCCTGCTCTACAACGCCGACTCGAACTGGACCTACAGCATCGATGTCGCCGAAAAAAAGATTTACCTGCTCGAAAAGCACCGCCAGCGCGTCAAACAGCAGCCCGAAGTGACCCCCACCGGCGACTCGGTCAAGGTGCTGGGCAAGTGGTGCTATGGCTACCGCTTCGCTAAACCGGCCACGCCCAAGTACCCAGCCTCTACCACGACGCTCTACATCAACCCCGAGTACCGCATCAACCTGGCGTACTACGAGGGCAAAGACATCTCGCAGGCCTACTGGTCGCTCAAAGGCCTGCAAGGCTGTATCCCGCTAAAAATCGTGTTCGAGGATCCTACCATGCGCATCGAAAGCACAGCCGAACGGATTCGGCCCATGCCCCTGCGCGAAGAGGAATTCCGCCTGCCCCCAGGGTTCAAAATCCTGCGGTGGGACCAGCGCCGCTAGGGCTGCACCTGCGCAAACCGACGCCCCGGTAGTTGGCGCACCCAACCCCGAAACTCGAGCTCCAGTAGCCGGGCCACCAATTCGGCCACCGGTAGCCCCACGGCCAGGGCCAGGGCATCCAGGTGAATGCCTTCGTTGGGGGGCAGCCGCTGCCAGATGGCCAGTTCGGCCGCCGAGAGGGTCGCCTTGGCCACGGGCAAGGGCTGTGCGGCGGGCTCAAGGTTGAGCTCGGCAAACACGTCTTCGGGCTGGGTGACTAGTTTAGCTACCTGGGTCTGGATCAGCCGGTTGCACCCGGCAAACGAGGGCTGATCGAGGCTGCCGGGCACAGCAAAGACCTCGCGGTTGAGCTCAAAGGCCATGCGGGCCGTGATGAGCGCCCCCCCGGTCTGGGCGGCCTCGACCACCAGCGTGGCCTGGCTCAGGCCAGCAATGATGCGGTTACGGGCCGGGAAGTTGTTTGTCTCGGGCCGCGTGCCGCTCCAAAACTCGGTTAGCAGCGCGCCGCCTTGCGCCACAATCTGGTCGGCCAGGCTGTGGTGCGCCGGTGGGTAGATGCGGTCCAGGCCGTGGCCCAGCACGGCCGTGGTAAGCCCGTCCACCTCCAGCGCACGCTTGTGGGCCGTGGCATCGATACCGTAGGCCAGGCCACTCACCACGTTGAGCCCGTGGCGGGCAAAGGCCTCGGCAAAGCGTAGGGCCTGCTGGCGCCCATAGTCGGAGGGCTTGCGCGTGCCGACCACCGCCACGGCAGGCTGTGCCCGCAGGTTGAGCGTTCCCTTCACGAAGACCACCAGCGGCAGGCTGGCATCGGTGGTCAGCAGCACCGGGAAGTCGGGCTCCAGGTACGTGAGCACCCGTACCCCGGTGCGCTCGGCAAACCGCAGCTCTTTCTCGGCGCGAGCCAGGCTGGGCGGTTGGCCCAGCACGTGCGCAAGCTTCGGCCCCACGTCGGGTATCTTCTGCAGCTGACCGGGGCTGTGCCGGAACACCCCCGTAGCGCTGCCGCAATACGCAATGGCATTTCGGGCAGTTACCGGGCCGATGCCCGGCAATTGGGTAAGGGCCAATAGGTGCAGCAGCTCGTCAGACTCCAAACCCATGGCCCGAAACTAGCGGGCGGGCAAATAAAAACGGCACCCCTGGTAGAGGGGTGCCGACAGCTGGTGTGTGTAGACGGCTGTAAAAGGCTACGCCTCGCGCTCTTTGATACGGGCGGCTTTGCCAAATCGCTGGCGCATGTAGAACAGGCGCGCACGGCGAACACGGCCACGCTTGACGACCTCGAACTTTTCAATGCTCGGCGAGTGCATGGGGAATATGCGCTCTACGCCAACACCGTTCGAAACCTTGCGTACCGTAACCATTTCGGTAGCCCCGGCGCCCCGGCGCTGCAGCACCAGGCCCTGGAACTGTTGGATACGCTCCTTGTCGCCTTCCTTGATCCGTACGTGTACGTTTACCGTATCGCCAGCCCGGAATTGGGGCAGGTCGTCTCGGCGGTACGCACTCTGTACCAGTCGAATAAGCTCTTCCATCGCACGTTTTCCCTCAGAATTTTAACGAAGCGCAAAGTTATGGCAATTTCTCATGCCAGCAACAGGTAGCTACAACTCGTCGTGCAGTAGGTCAGGCCGTCGGGTTTGGGTCTTGTGCAGGGCCTGGGCATCGCGCCACCGGTCAATCTCGGCACTGTGGCCCGAGAGCAGTACCGGCGGCACGGCCATGCCCTCAAACTCGGGGGGGCGGGTGTAGACCGGTGGGGCCAGCAGCCCGTCCTGGAAAGAATCGGAGAGCGCCGAGGTTTCGTCGGAGAGCACCCCCGGCAAGAGCCGCACCACCGCGTCTATCAGCACCAGGGCCGGCAGCTCACCGCCGGTCAGCACATAATCGCCGATCGAGACCTCGCGGGTGATGTAGCGGTCGCGCACCCGCTGGTCTACGCCCTTGTAGTGGCCCGCCAGCAGCAGTAAGTTGTGTTTCAGGCTCAAGGCGTTGGCCAGGGGCTGGCCGAGCGTCTCGCCGTCGGGCGTGAGGAAGATGACCTCGTCGTAGGTGCGCTGGGCCTGCAGCGCGGCAATGCACCGGGCGATGGGTTCGGGCTTGAGCACCATGCCCGACCCGCCGCCGTAGGGGTAGTCGTCCACTTGCCGGTGCTTGCCCTCGGCGTAGTCGCGCAGGGCGTGCACGTGAATCTCGACCAGGCCCTTGGCCTGCGCCCGCTGCACGATGGAGTGCCGCAGGGGGCTCTCCACCAATTCGGGCAGCACCGTAATGAGATCTATGCGCACAGGCGGCAAAGGTAGGGTGCCCAGCGCGCGGGCCCAGTAGCCTTACCCCAGCACCCCGTCGAGCAGGTGGAGTAGCAGGCCCACCAGCCCGCCTACAAGTGTACCGTTGATGCGGATAAACTGCAGGTCGCGGCCCACCTGTAGCTCCAGTTTGTCGATCACCGTTTCGCGGTCCCAGGCCTTCACGGTGGTGGCGATGAGGGCAGCTACGTGCTGGCGCTGGCTCTCGGCCAGGTCGAGCACCTGGTTACGTACCCAGGCGTTTACCTCGGCGTGCAGGCGGGCGTCGGCAACCACACGCTCGGCCAGCGCCTGTAGCAGCTCAAGCAGCTGCCCTCGGATGGCCGAATTGTCGGATGCGGCATCTTCGAGCACGTTGGCCTTCAGGGTGGCCCATACCGAGTCTAGGTGCACACTTACACTGGGGCTAGTCAGCAAGTCGGTTTTGATTTGCTCGAGCCGCTCGGCAAAGCTGGGGCTTTGCTTGAGCTCATCGACGAATTGGGCGAGCGCCTTGGCAAACTGCAGCCGCACGGGGTGGTCGGGCTCGCGGTTCAGCTCACGCAGCATGGCTTCGGTCCGCTCCACAATCCGCTCGGCCAGGTTGTTGTCGACGAACCGGGGCACGTACCAGGGGGTTTCTTTGCGCAGCCGCTCGCGCAGGGCCTCTTTGTTTTCGACCAAGGCCGTACTGGCAATGCGCACCACTTCGGTCAGCAGCTCCTGCTGGGCCTCGCCCTGGGTTAGGGTACCCAGCAAGCTGTGGGCGATGGGCGAAATTTCAAGGCCTTGGAGCTGGCGCTCCAGGTTTTGGCGGATCAACCGCTGGGCCGCCTCGTCGTCCACCATCGCCAGTAGCCGGGGGATCGACTGCGTGGTCTGGTGGGCCAGCAGTTGGCGGTTGCGCTCCTCGAGCAGCCACGCTACACCCTTGCTGGCAAAGTCGTAGCCCTCCAGTTTCTGGCTCAGGGTATCGCGGCTGAGAAAGTTGGTGAGCACAAAGCGGCCCAGGCTGTCGCCGATGCGGTCTTTTTTGCGGGGCACAATGGCCGTGTGGGGGATGGGTAAACCCAGCGGGTGCCGAAAGAGCGCCGTGGTCGCGAACCAGTCGGCGAGCGCACCCACCATGGCGGCCTCGGCAAAGGCCCGCACGTAGCCCACCCACGGGCCCAGGTCGGCGAACACCCGCGTGAGTATGTATACCCCGCCCATGGCGATGAGCAGGCCCGTGGCCCAGCGGCCCATGTACCGCAGGCGCGCCCGGCGCTGCTCCTCGGTGAGGGCTACGGGGGGTTGGGGGTGCACCTCGGCTTCCACGTGACTACTTTACGGTTGGAAGTAACGAAAGGTTACAACAAGGCCTGGTACCCGTGCTGGGCCATGCGCTGGGCATCGGCCAGCACCTGGTCGGTCTGGCGTTGGCGGTACGCCTTCAGGCGCGTAAGCAGGGCGGCATCGCTCTGGGCGAGGATCTGGGCCGCGAGCAGCCCCGCGTTGAGGGCATTGTTCAGGGCAACCGTGGCTACGGGTACCCCGCCGGGCATTTGCAGGATGCTCAGGATGCTATCCCACCCCTCCAGGCTCGTACGGCTCTTCACCGGCACGCCCACTACGGGCACCAGCGTTAGGCTGGCCAACATCCCGGGCAGGTGGGCAGCCCCGCCTGCCCCGGCGATGATGACGTTCAGGCCCCGTTCTTCGGCGCTTTGGGCGTACTCCACCAGCCGAAGTGGGGTACGGTGGGCCGATACCACCTGCACCTCGTGGGGCACCTCGAGCAGGGCCAGCACCTCGGCGGCAGCGGTCATCACGGGCAGGTCGCTTTTGCTGCCCATTACAATGCCAACAACAGGTTTCGACATAGCGGGGGGTAGGGTGGGGGGGCTAGCGGCTGGTTACCTGCACAAGTTGCTGCACCTGGCGTGCGGTTGCAACCGCCGCTTCTACCGTGGGGCGCACTACGGTAATGTGGCCCATTTTCCTGAACGGCCGCACCACTCGTTTGCCGTACAGGTGCACCGACACGCCCGGCAGCCGTAGTGCCGCTTCGAGCCCCGGGTAGGCAGGGTCGCCACTGGCGGTTGGCCCCCCTACCAGGTTGACCATGGCCGCAGGCTGCTTTAGCCCCGGGTCGCCCAAGGGCAGGCCCAGCACGGCGCGCAGGTGCTGTTCGAACTGGGGGGTGTAGGCGGCCTCGAGCGTGTGGTGGCCGCTGTTGTGGGGCCGTGGGGCTATTTCATTGACCAGCACATCGCCCCGAGGCGTTACAAAAAGTTCTACGGCCAGCAGCCCCACCACGCCCAGCACCTCGGCTACTTCGCGGGCAATGGCCTCGCAGCGCTGGGCCATTTCGGGCACCAGGTTGGCGGGGCTGAAGAGTAGCTCGACCAGGTGCGCCTCGGGGTGGAAGGCCATTTCGACTGGCGGATAGGCTACCACCTCGCCGGTGGCCGACCGCGCCACGAGTACCGCAATCTCGGCTGCAATGTCGATGGCCGCTTCCAGCACAGAGGGGGCCTGGAAGACGTGGGCCAGGTCGGCCTCGGTGCGCAGTAGGCGCACGCCCTGCCCGTCGTAGCCACCCCGCCGCAGTTTGAGCACCTTGGGGGTGCCTAGGTCGGCGGCCGTGAGCTGCGTGGGGTCGTCAACGAGCCGGTAGGGCGCCGTGGGGATGCCGTGGGTGGTGTAGAGCCGCTTTTGGATGCCTTTGTCTTGTACGCTGGCCACCACTTCGGCGCCGGGCCGTACAGCGATGCCCTCGGCCTCGAGTTGCACCAGCGCTTCGGTCGCCACGTGCTCTATTTCTACCGTCAGTACATCCACCCCCTTGCCGAAGCGGTACACCGCCCCCGGGTCGCGAAAGCTGCCCTGGATGTAGTGACTGGCCAATTGGGCGGCGGGGCACAGCGGGTCGGGGTCCAGCACCCACGTTTCGACATCGAACCGATGGCAGGCTCCCAGGAACATGCGGCCCAACTGGCCACCGCCCAGAATCCCGAGTCGGGGTCGATCGGCCCAGCCGTGGGCGCGTTGAGGTACCAATGCCATGCTGCCTACCGCATATGCGTGATTTTGCTCGCGCTGCAAACCTACTGCCTTTCGTGTGCCGGGCCGCGGCTTGCACAGGCACAGTGGTCGGCTAACTTTGTTCGCCGCTGGCGCCCGTCGCCACAGCTACCTTCACACACAACCCACCCCCATCTGGTATGGCACGTATGCATTTGCGCTCTGTAGGCGCGCTCACCCTGGCAGTTGCCCTTACGCTGGGCCTGGCCACGGGCTGCAAAAAAGAAGCAACCAAAACCGATAAGCTCTCCATCAACCTGAGCGATGAGATGGTGAAAGAGGTATCGGATGTCATCATCACCCTGCCGTCACCGCTTGAGCTGGCCTCGCTGCTCAAAAAATCGAACGCGGCCTACAACGGCACCCTGCTCAACAACCCCAAGAGCTATGACAAGTACACCGACCAGTTTCGCCAGGCCCTCAATATGGGTGTCTACGGCGCCGACCTGGGCTACGTGGCCTACTACGACAAACCCCAGGAAGCCACCAACTACCTGAGCTCGATCAACAAGTTAGGCACCAGCCTGAACGTGTTGGGCGCTTTCGAAGCCGACCTGCTGCAGGAAATCGAGAAAAACATCAGCAACCAGGAGGCCCTGCTGCGCCTCATTACCGTCGAGTTCGACAAAGCCGAAAGCCACCTGCGCTCAGTGCAGCGGGCCGATGTGGCCACCGCCATCCTGGCCGGCGGGTGGGTAGAAGGGCTGTACTTGTCTACCCAGATCAACAAAGCGGCCCCCAACGAACTGATCCGCGAGCGTATCGGCGAGACCAAACTTTCGCTCAACAGCCTGCTGCTGCTGCTCGACAAGTTCAAAGACCAAGAGAACTTTAAAGAACTCTACGCCGACCTGCTCGACCTGCGCAAAGACTACGACGGAGTAAAAATTGAATACAGCGGTACCCCAGAGCCCCCGAAGGGTGGCCAGACTGCCGGCAGCGACCTGAAAGTCGTCGAAGGTGGGGTTAGCATCAGCACCAGCACCAGCAGCAAGGTGGTTATGGACGATGCCACACTCGCCAGCATTACCGGCAAGGTTTTGGCACTGCGCACCAAGTTTACCTCTGTTAAGTAACCCAGCCCTCTTACCGACATCCCCCACTGCACGTTAGCTATGCGTACTTTCCTTCTGTCAACCCTCTTTGCCCTGGGCATCGCGGCCCAGGCCCTTGGGCAGTGCAACACCCTGCTCGAGTCGTGCGCCAACGATAACCCCGGTGCCATGGCAGGCTACACCCTGGTCGGTGCCAGCTACGCCGACCTGGATCAAAACGGCGGTCGTCTTAAGATCACGATGTACAAGGGCAATACCTACCGGTTCCTGGCCTGCAAAGGCGGCAACGTACCCGCGCTGGTCATCGGCATCGCCGACCAAAATGGCCAAGTACTTGCAACCAACCTCACCGAAGACCAAAGCGGGGTGTACAAAATGCTCGACATCACCTGCAATGCTACTGGCGAGTACCTGCTGGTGCTCTTGCCCTACAACGGCACGGGCTGCTGCGGCGTGGTGTATGCCATGAAGTAACCGGCAACCTTAAAGGTGTTACCCGAAAGGGCCCGCACACCGCGGGCCCTTTTTTATGAGGGTACACGCCCCACCTGCACCGCGTATCTTAGCCCTAACCCTTTAGCACCCGAACCAACCCAGCGCATGAGCGAAAAGTTACTCGACGGGCTGATGCACCTCTTTGCCATCCTGGCCAAAGAAGATACCGTCACCGAAGAAGAGCAGGAGGTAGTACGCACCTTTTTGCAGCAACAGCTAACCGCCGAGGGCGCCGAGCGCTACATGAAGCGCTTTGCCCAGTACACCACCCGTGTGGGCACCGAGACCGTGGCCAGCGTGGCTCAGCAGGTGAACGCCGACCTGACCCTGAAGCAGGAGGTGGTGGTGGTGGTGCGCCTCATTGAGCTTATCAACGCCGATCGGAAGATCAGCGCCGCCGAGCGTGAGGCCGTGAAGTCCGCCGCCGACGTGTGGGGCATCCAGCCGCAGGAGTACTTCGACATCTTTGACTTCGTCACGAGTGCAGACCCCCACAACCTGCACCACGACAGCGTGTTGCGTGTAGGCCCGGCGCTCAACGGTGGGGGGCCAAAGCACATCCTCCGGCCCCAGTTCCCGGGCTTTCTGTCGGTCCTGCGCATCGCCAGCGTCAATACCTACATCATGCGCTACCAGGGTAGCGATACCCTGTACGTAAATGGGCTTGCCATTGCCCCCAACCGGGTGTACTTCCTGGCCCCCGGCTCGGTCATCCGGGCCCGTAGCCAAGAGGGGGTGTACTACAGCGACATCGTCTCGCGCTTTTTGCAGGATACCGAAGCCCCCAAGACCGTCTTCGAGGCCCGCGAGGTCGAGTTCCGGTTCCCCAATGGCAAGGTGGGCCTGCGTAGTGTAAACATCCGCGAAGAATCGGGGGCCCTCATTGGCCTGATGGGCGCCTCAGGGGCCGGTAAAAGCACGCTGCTTAACGTCCTGAACGGGTTTTACACCCCGAGTTCGGGCCAGGTGGTCATCAATGGCATCGACATCTACCGCGACAAAAAGGCCATCGAGGGCGTCATCGGCTACGTCTCGCAAGACGACCTGCTCATCGAGGAGCTCACGGTGTACCAGAACCTGTTCTACAACGCCAAGCTCTGCTTCAGCGACAAGACCGAGGCCGAGCTCGACGTTATGGTCACCAAGCTGCTGGCCGACCTGGGCCTGAGCGAAACCCGCGACCTGCAGGTGGGAAACCCCCTGCAAAAGAAAATCTCCGGTGGCCAGCGCAAACGGCTCAACATCGGGCTTGAGCTCATCCGCGAACCGGCCGTGATGTTTGTCGACGAGCCCACCTCGGGCCTCTCGAGCCGCGATTCAGAAAACATCATGGACCTGCTCAAGGAGCTCTCGCTCAAGGGCAAGCTCATCTTCGTGGTCATCCACCAGCCCTCGTCCGACATCTTCAAGATGTTCGACAAGCTCTACATCCTCGACGTAGGGGGCTACCCCATCTACTACGGTAACCCCGTCGAGGCCGTTACCTACTTCAAGCGCCGGGCAGAGCTCATCAACGCCGATTACGCCGAGTGTGGCGAATGCGGCAACGTAAACCCCGAGCAGATCTTCAACATCATCGAAAGCAAGGTCCTCGACGACGAGGGCAATTTCACGACCGAGCGGCGCTTTACCCCCCAGCAGTGGCACGAGCTGTTCAACGCCCACATCCAGGTCCCCACCGTTGCCCCGACCGATAGCCCCCCGGTAAGCAACCTGCACATCCCCGACCGGCTGCGGCAGTTGCGCGTTTTCGCCGTCCGCGACGTGCTTACCAAGCTGGCCAACACGGCCTATTTGGCCATCAACTTTCTCGAGGCACCCGTGTTGGCGCTCATCCTGGCCGTGATTCTGCGCTACTACAGCCTCGACGAAAGCAACACCGAGGGCTATACGCTGCTGAAGAACCTGAACCTGCCGGCGTACCTGTTTATCTGCATTCTGGTAGCGCTCTTTATGGGCCTCACCGTAAGCGCCGAAGAAATTCTGCGCGACCGCAAAATCTTGAAACGCGAGGCCTTTCTGAACCTCAGTCGCCGCAGCTACCTCGTCTCCAAGATTCTAATCCTCTTTGCCATCTCGGCCATCCAGACCCTGAGCTTCGTGCTCATCGGCAACCTGATCCTGGGCATTGACTGGAGCATGTGGGGGGCCTACTGGTTTGTGCTCTTCAGTGTGAGCTGTTTTGCCAACCTGTTGGGGCTCAACATTTCGGCTACGTTCGACAATGCGGTGACCATCTACATCCTGGTGCCCATCCTGCTCATCCCCCAAATCATCCTGTCGGGGGTTATCGTCAAGTTCGACAAGCTCAACCCTGCCATCGCAGCCCACGGCACCGTGCCCCTGGTGGGCGACCTCATGGCCAGCCGCTGGGCCTACGAGGCCCTGGCCGTCTACCAGTACCGCAACAACCCCTACGAGCGTCACTTCTTCGCCTTCGACAAGGCCATGAGCGAAAGCCAGTACCGGCAACTGTATTGGACCCGCAAACTGGAGGGGAAACTCGACTTCGTGAAGACCTACGCCGGGCAGCCCGACCGCGCCGCCGAAGTAGCCACCAGCCTGGCCCTGCTCCAGGCCGAGCTACGCACCCAGGCCTACCGCTTCAACGACGCCGACATCGCCTTCCTCGACGCCCTCACGCCCTCGGCTTACAGCCCAGACGCCGACGCCCAGGCCCGCAAGATGCTCAGCGTGCTCAACGCGCGGCTATTCGTGCCGGCCTTCAACGAGAACAACACCGCCAAGCAGGCCGCCATCGAGGCCCTGCGCGCAGGCAAACCCGAGGCCGATGACCCCGTGCTCGTCCTCAAACTGGCCCATCACAACGAGAGCCTGCAAGACCTAGTGACCAACCGTACCGACGAGATCAAGGTGCTCGAGATCGGCGACCAGCTCATCCAGAACTCCGACCCCATCTACCAAACGCCTGCCCGCGAATGGCGCGCCCCCTTCTTCAGCAGTACCAAGAAGTTTTTGGGCATGCAGTGGGATACCCTGTACTTCAACATGGGCGTCGTTTGGCTCATGACCGCGCTGCTCTACCTCACCCTCTACTACGAGAGCCTTAGGGTGGGCATTGCACGGCTGCAGGGCCTGTTTACCAAACGCCGCTAGCCCACGGGCCGGGGCAAAAGGTGTAGGTTTGCAGCCCCAATGGCAGACCAATTGGCGGCGGTAGGCGCCCACGAAGTGGCCGTCGTAGTGCTGAGCTACAACGGCCTGCACGAGCTTCGGCATTTTTTGCCCTCGGTTGTGGCCCATTCGCACCTGACCCGGCCCGGCTGGCAGGCCACCGTGTGGGTGGTTGATAACGCCAGTACCGACGGCACCTGGGCGGCGGTGGCGGCCGAGTTCCCCACCGTCTGCCGCCACCGCATCGAGGTCAACCACGGCTTTGCCGGCGGGTACATTGAAAGCCTGCCCCACATTGCCGCAGACCTCTACGTACTCATCAACGCCGATGTGGCCGTGACACCCCACTGGCTTGAGCCGCTGGTCGATGCCTTCGTGGCCGACCCGTTGCTCATGGCCGCCCAGCCCAAGATCTTGTCCCAGCGCCAGCCCACGCACTTCGAGTACAGCGGTGCCGGCGGCGGCTATCTCGACTACCTGGGCTACCCCTTCTGCCGAGGCCGCCTCTTCTTCGAGCTTGAGCCCGACGAGGGCCAGTACGACGATGCCCGCGAGGTCTTCTGGGCCAGCGGTGCCTGCATGGCCATCCGCCACACGGCCTACCACGGCGCCGGTGGGTTCGACCCCACCTTCTACGCCCACATGGAGGAGATAGACCTCTGCTGGCGCCTCAAAAACCAGGGCTACCGCGTGGGCTACGTGCCCCAGAGTGTGGTGTACCACGTGGGCGGGCACATCATCCGCTACGGCAGCCCGGCCAAGATGTACTACAACTACCGCAACGGGCTGGCCATGCTGGTCAAGAACCTGCGGGGGCGCGGCTGGTGGCGCACGGTGGTGTTGCGCATGGTGCTCGATGGCATCTCGGGGGTGCGTAGCCTGCTCCGCGGGCGGCCCCAAGACACCTGGGCCATCCTCCGGGCTCATGCCCACTTCTACCGCCGGCTGCCTGCCACCCTGGGTGCCCGCCGCCGCCTCATCACCGACGAACGCCGCCGGAACGCTACCCCCAACCTGACCGGCCTCTACCGCCGCAGCCTGGTGTGGCAGTACTTCGGCCGCAAGGTTGCCCGTTCAACCGACCTGCCGGGTTTGCAGCAGTAGCACCTCTGCCAGCCTACCCGCGCTACATTTGCCATTACCGTGACCGAGCGTAGCAGCATTTTCGATATGATTGGGCCCATTATGATAGGCCCCAGCAGCAGTCATACCGCCGGCGTGGTGCGCATTGGTTTGGTGGGGCATTACTATTTGGGCGGGGTGCCCCAGAAACTGACAGCCACCTACTACAACTCGTTTGCCACCACCTACGAGGGCCACGGTTCCGACCGCGCCCTGTTGGCGGGCCTCATGGGCTTTGCCACCCACGACGAGCGCATCCGCGAGGCCCTGCAGATAGCCCAGGAGCGGGGCATCGAGGTTGCCTGGCAGCGGGTGCTCAGCGCCCCCAAGGCCCACCCCAACACCATTGCCCTCACCGCCACGCTGGGGCCACGCACGGTAGAGCTGGTGGGCGTTTCGCGCGGCGGGGGGCTCATTAGCATTGTCGAGGTCGATGGCTTCCACGCCAACTTCACCGGGCAGCTGCACACGCTGGTCATTCAGGCCGAAGACACCCGGGGCTCTATTGCCTTCATCACCGATATCATCAGCCACGATGGGGTAAACATCGCCACCATGACCGTGAGCCGCCGCAGCCGCCACGACTTGGCCTGCCTGATCCTGGAAATGGACGAACCCCTGCGTCCCGTCTCGCTCGACTACCTGCGGCACCTGCGCTGGGTACGCGAAGCCACCCTTGTGCCACCGGTGGGCTAATAACCCCGCGCTGGGCGTATATTTGCACCCCGATCGTTCTACGGAGAGGTGCCAGAGTGGTCGAATGGGCCTGCCTCGAAATCAGGTGTGCAGTAATGTACCGGGGGTTCGAATCCCTCCCTCTCCGCAACTCCAGCCCCCTCAGCCCGTTTCAGGTGCTGGGGCGTCGCGCTAGTAGGACCAGAGTGACTTCAAAAGCAACTTCAATACCCGAATGTGCTGCCCAACAGGGGTCTATCTAGCGAAATGCTTGCCACCCCTTTCGCATGTATCTCGTCCTGTTCTACACGGTAGGGATCACACGTAACCTTTTGCCATCAAGTGGGGTTGTGGGGCTGTGGCATCGCACCCCAAACTCCAAACCCGCAGTCTAAGCAAAGCCTACACCGAAGGCGAAACCCACCACCCGGTCGTGCGGGCCGTCGACTTTGAACTGGCCCCCGGCGAAACGGTCGTTTTGGTAGGCCGCAGCGGTTCTGGCAAAAGCACACTGCTTCACCTCTTAGCCGGAATCGACCTGCCCGACAGCGGCGAGGTCTGGATCGACGGCGAGCCCATGACTGGCATCAGCGAAACCCAGCGCACACGCCTGCGGCGCCGCAAACTGGGGCTGGTCTTCCAGTTCTTCAACCTGATACCTACCCTTTCGGTGCTCGAAAACGTGCTCTTACCTCTCGAGCTCGTCGGCCAGCGTGGCCCTGCCGCGAAGCGCGCCGCCACCGAGCTACTCGAGGCCGTGGGGCTCGCGCACCGCACTGGGGTGTTCCCAGACAGGCTCTCGGGTGGCGAGCAGCAGCGCGTGGCCTTGGCCCGTGCCTTGGTGCACCAGCCCAGTTTGCTCCTGGCCGACGAGCCCACTGGCAACCTCGACGCCGAAAACGCCCAGCGGGTACTGGCTCTCATGCGGCGGCTGGTGAAAGACGTGGGCCACAGCCAGCTCATTGTCACCCACAACCCCGAGGTCCTTGAGCTCGCCGACCGCGTACTCCACCTGGTCGACGGTAAACTCGTGCCCGCCCCCACCGAGATCCCTGCGTATGTACAGTAGGCTGCTCGCACGGGCGGGGTGGCGCTTTTACCGCCGGCATTGGCTCCAGACGCTGCTCATGCTCGTGGGCATCGGCGCGGGTGTGGGGCTCGTTACGGGCATCGAGCAGGCGCGGCAGGTGGCCCTGCGGGGCTTTGAGCTCAGCGCCGAGGGCGTTTCGGGCCAGACAACCCACCTCGTGCAGCGAACCGACGACCGGGGCTTGCCCGATTCGCTCTACCTGGCCCTGCGCCTCACCCACCGCCAGCGCGAGCTCTACCCTGTTGTCGAGGGCTACCTGGCCTGGGCCGAACAGCCCGGAAGCACCCTGCGGGTACTTGGGCTCGACTGGCTGGCCCAATCGCCCCTGCGGCAAGACTGGCTCGCGCTGCCCCCCGGCCAACCATTCCCGCTGCCCGAGTTGCTCACCACCCCCGCCGTCATCCTGCCCCAAGCCGTGGCCGACCGCGCGGGGCTCACCCTCGGCGATTCGCTCACCCTGGGCGTGGGTGGCCGCAGCACCCGGGTCTGGCTGGCCGCCACCGTGGCCGACCCCAATGGCCAACTCGGCAGCCTTGCCTTAACCGACATTGCCACCGCCCAGACCCTCCTGGGCCGCCCCGGCGAGCTCAGCCGCCTCGAACGCATCGCCACTAGCCCCTCCGCCCCCTTCGATACCGCCGCCCTGGCCCGGCTCCTCCCACCGGGCGTGGCCGTACAGCCGGTCGGGGTGCAAAGCCGCCAACTCACCGAGATGACCGCTGCCTTCAGCCACAACCTGCGGGCCCTGGGCCTGTTGGCGGTGGTTGTGGCCATGTTTCTGCTCTACAATACGCTGAGCTTCCTACTCCTGCAGCGCACCCCCGACTTCGCCCGCCTTCGGGCGATGGGTGTCACCCCAGGTCAGATCGTCGGGCAGGTACTTACCGAGATTACCGTGCTGGGCCTTGCTGGCTCGGTGTTGGGCGTAGGCCTAGGGCTAGGCCTCAGTCGGCTGCTCACCGCACTGGTCGTGCAATCCATTTCGAGCCTCTACTTCACCACCGAGGTCGCCCAGGTGGGTATCCAGTGGCCGGCCGTGGCCCTGGGGCTACTCCTGGGGGTGGGTACTACGCTGGTCAGTGGCCTGCTCCCGGCCCGCGCCGCGGCCGCCGTTCCGCCCCGGCACAGCCTGATGCGCTCAGACCAGGAGAGCACACTGCGCCGTCGGTTGCGGGGGCTCACCCTGGGGGGGCTGGCCTGCCTGGCGCTGGCCGCAGTGTGCTTGTTCGTGCCCGCGGGTGGGCTAGGGGGTGGCTATGCCGGGCTGCTGCTGGTCATCGCCGGGGTGGCGCTGCTCGTACCGCGCTGGGTGATGTGGGGCAGCCGGGTTTTGGGCTGGCTTTTGCAGCCGCTGCCTTCAACGTTTGTGCGCCTGGCGGTGCGCAGCATTCCTCAGAGCCTCAGCCGCAACGCTACAGCCATTGCTGCGCTGGCCGTGGCCGTGGCCATGACCGTGGGCGTGAGCGTTATGGTGGCCAGCTTCCGCACTACGGTCATTGTATGGCTCCAGGGCTCGCTTGAAGCCGACATCTACGCCAACCCACCCGGCCTCTTGGCCCGCCGCAACGACCAGGTGATGGACCCCCGCCTCGTGGCCGCCGCCCGCACCCTGCCCGGCGTGGCCCAGGTGGCTACCTACCGCGACCTCTTCACCACCGTGCGCGGCACCAAGGTGAGCCTCATCGCCGCCGACATCGAGGGCCTGAGCCCCACCCGCTACCGCTTCGCCCAAGGCGACCGCCAGGCGGCCTGGGCGGGCCTACAGGCCGGGGGCGTCCTCGTGTCAGAGCCCCTGGCCAACCGCCACGGGCTACGCCTGGGCGATAGCCTGCACCTGCCCACCGACCGCGGCCCGCAGCCTTTCGCCGTCGCGGGCGTGTACTACGACTACGCCTCCGACCTCGGGGTCGTTACCCTGCTGCGCAGCACCTACAACCGGTTTTACGCCGACTCGGCCGTCTCCGCCCTTGGCCTATACCTGGCGCCCGGGGCCGATACCACCGCTGTCATCCGGGCCTTCGAGGCCGCCACCGTGGGCGTCCAGGCGCTCGATATCCGCACCACCCGGGCCCTGCTCACCACCTCCATCGCCACCTTCGACCAAACCTTTGCCATCACCCAGGGCCTGCGTGCCCTTACCCTCATCGTGGCAGGGATTGGCCTCCTGGGGGCCCTGCTCGCCCTGGCCCTCGAGCGCCGCCGCGAGCTGGGCATCCTGCGCACCCTGGGGCTCTTGCCCCGCCAGCTCTGGGCCCTGCTCATCACCCAGACCGGGCTCATGGGGCTGCTGGCGGGCCTACTCGCCGTACCCCTGGGGGTTGTACTGGCCTGGGGGCTGGTATTTGTCATCAACCGCCGGGCCTTTGGCTGGACGCTCCAGTTCCAGGTCGCGACTGCCATCCTCCTGGGCGGTGTCGTGCTGGCCATAGGGGCTGCCGTGCTCGCGGCCCTGCTACCTGCCTGGCGTGTGGGCCAGATTTCGCCCGCCGCCGCCATTCGTTACGAAGAAAGCTGATGCGCTGCCCCCTACGCCTCTTTTCCACCCTCCTCATCTGCAGCTGGGCGTTAACGGCCTGCCGATCGGGCGACCGAGCGGCTGCCGACGCCCGCCTCACGCTCGCCGACGCCCTGGCCGCCGACACCACCGGCTACGCCCGTGCCCTCGCCCCGCGTGCCTTTCGCTTCCCCACCGACCACGGGCCTCACCCCGGCTTCAAAGTCGAGTGGTGGTACGTCACTGGCCACCTCAGCACCCCGTCGGGGCGGCCGTTTGGCTTCCAGTTTACCGTCTTTCGTAACGCGCTTGCCCCCACCGCCGTACCCAGCAGCAGCCCCTGGGCCACGCGGCAACTGTACTTCGGCAACCTCGCGCTTTCCGACATCGCCCAGGGCCGCTTCTACGCCGACGAGCGCTTTGCACGGGGCGATGGTCGGCTGGCCGGCGCCGAGCTCCCCCTGCGCGTCTGGCTCGATACCTGGGCCCTGCAGGGCACCCGCACCGGCTTCCCACTTACCCTCCAGGCCGATGGCGAGGGCTTTGCCCTCAGCCTCACGCTCGACTCGCTCAAGCCCCTGGTCCTGCAGGGCGAGGGGGGGCTGAGCCAGAAGTCTGACGCCCCCGGCAACGCCTCGTACTACTACTCCTACCCACGCCTTGCGGCCCGCGGTACGGTAACCGTTGGGGGCGATACGCTGCCCGTCAGCGGCCAGGCCTGGCTTGACCGTGAATGGAGCACCAGCGCCCTGGGTAAAGACCAGGTGGGGTGGGACTGGTTTTCGCTCCAGCTCGACTCCCAGGAAGAACTCATGTACTACCAGCTCCGGGGCCGCGACGGCACCCCTGCCCCAACCAGCAGCGGCACCTGGGTGACTACCACCGGTGCCGCCGAAAAGCTGACCCGCCCCGACGTTACCCTTACCCCCACCGGCCGCTGGACCAGCCCCACCACCGGGGCTACCTACCCCAGCGGGTGGCGGCTCGAAGTACCCAGCAAAGGCCTTGACCTTACCCTCACGCCCCGGCTCCCAGACCAGGAACTGCCCTTGAGCGTACACTACTGGGAAGGCGCCGTTGCCGTCGCCGGCCGCCGAAACGGAAAACCCATTACCGGCCAGGGCTACGTCGAGCTCACAGGCTACGACACCACCGCCGCCGCTCGGCCGCGCTAGCCCCTCTTTAGTTAAGTCGACGGGTGCCGTCGGTGTTCACCACGTACCGGAAGGTGTAGTAGCGCGAGGGCTCGGTGCCCGTGGGGTTCGTGGGCGCATTCTGGTAGTAGCTCGTTATGCTCACCTTGGCGTAGCCGCTGCCATCGCCCAGCTTTACCACGATCGTACGGCCCGGGATGGGGCTGATAACCATGTTGGCGGGGTTGTAGTTGTACCAGCCGTTGCCGCTGCCGGTCGGGATGGCGTAGTTGTTGGTCGCCACGTCGCTGCGCAGTACGGTGTCGGCGGGCGCTTCGAGCACCTCTTCAAACGCTGAGACCACCACCAGCGCACGCCCCTCGCCGGGCCCGCTGATGCCGCTGTTGGTCCGGATAGTGGTGCTTTTGAAGGCCAGGTCCCAGTCCGTCGAGTTCGAATCGGCGTTGGTCAGCAGCTCGCCGGTGCGCAGGCTAAAGTACCGCCAGGGCTCGTAGCCCGTCGCGGGCTGGCCGGGCTGGCCGGGGTCGGCAGGCGCATACAGGTTGCTGTAGGTTTTTTCTTCCAGGGCGGGTGCGGGGGCATCGTCCTCCGACTCGCAGCTCATGAGCAAGGGGCTGATACACAAGGCCACAAGGGCCATACGAAGCGTAGGGAACATGGTGATTGAAAAAGGAAAAAGAGAAATGAGGATTGATCGGTACTAGGGGCTAGCCTGGCGCTCCAGCCGCAGCAGGGCGCTGAGGTACACCAGCCGCCCGGGCTGCGTGGGCAGAAAAGCCGGGTCGGTGTAGCCCAACAGGTTGTCGGCGCCCAGTTGCAGGGTCAGGTGCCGCCAGAGGGTCTTGCCCACGTTCAGGTTGACCGTCGCGTAGCCTGCGGCGAAGGTGTCGTAGTCGTCCAAAATCGCGTTACCATTGGTATCGCCCAGGCCAAAGCGGCTGCGGTAGAGCACCCGTAGGCTGCCCTCCCACCCCGTAGTGGGTGCCTGGTAAAACAGCCGGGCATTGGCGCTGTGGGTGCTGCGTCCGGCAAGGCCGAAGTAGTCGCTACGCTCTAGGCGCACGTCGCGCCCCTGGTCAGTGCGGCGGAAGTACGTACCTGCCTCCAGCCCCTCAAGCACACTTAGGTCGGCGGTGCGCAGGTACTGGTAGCCGCCCTGCAGCCGTAGGGTGGCGCTCAGGCGGTAGCTGGCGTCCACCTCGGCCCCATAGGTGATGATTTCGCTGAGGTTTCGGTAGCTGAACACGTTCTGGGCGTTGGTCTTGGCCGCCAGCACGAACGTTTCAATCAGGTTCTCTATCCGGTTGTAAAACAGGTTCACAGAGCCCCGCAGCCGGCCCGCGGGGTGGGTGTAGCGCCCGCCCACGTTCACAGCCACCGAGCGCTCGGGCGCCAGGGTCTCCTCAAACGAACTGAGGGGCACGAAGTAGCCCGAAATCTGGCCCGCCGAGTCGAGGGCACTCACCAGCCGCACCGCCTCGCGCACGCCAAACACGCTGTACCCCGCCGAGGCATTGGTGAAGTTCAGGTACAGCTGCCGGAAGTCGGGGGCCTTGAAGCCCAGCCCCACGCTACCCTGCACCTGCACGCTGGGCCAGAGCCGGTACCCCACGCTCAGCTTGGGGCTCAGCTGCGGGGCGTACACGTTGGGTGCGTCATAGCGGGCCCCGGCCACAACCGTAAGCCGCTCGGTGGGCTGCCACGAGCTTTGCGCGAAGAGGTAATGCGTCTGTTGCCGCTGGGTGGCGTCGTAGCGCGTGGCGGCCACCGACTCGTAGACCCCGCCCACGCCCACGCTCACCGTGTGCCGCTCGGTCAGCGTAACATCGGCCTGCACTTCAGGCCGGGTAAAGCCCTGCTCAAAGAACGAGGCATCGAAGGGTTGCCCATCTGCAGCGTAGCGGGTTTCCTCCTCCGTGCGGTACCGGGTGGTGTACAGGTGGCCGCGCAGGGCCAGGCGGCCAGAGGCCAGGTAGCGCAGGCTGGGGTGCAGGTTGTACTCCTCCACCCGCGCCGCGCCCGTGAGGGCCGCACCGGCTGGGTCGGCAAGTGCGAGGTCCTGGTCCTCGCGGTAGCCCCGCAGGCTCACCTCCGCCAGCCAGCGGCTACCCAGCGTGCTGCTTAGGCGCAGGGCCCCGGTGTAGTTGGCAAACGGCGCCACGGTGGCCCCGGCAGTCTCGGGCGCCAGGTCATACCCCGCGCTGCTAAACCGGTTGAAACTCAGTTGGCCGCCCAGGCCCTTGTGCCGCCAGCCGGTTGTCAGGCCCAGGTCGGCGGTTTGGTTGGTGCCGTAGCGGGCCCGTAAGTCCACCGAGCGCTGGGCTGTGGGCGTACGGGTAATGATGTTGATGACTCCGCCCAGGGCTTCGCTGCCGTACAGGCTACTGGCCGGGCCCTTGAGCACCTCGATACGCTCGATGTTTTCGACCGTGAGGCGGCTCAGGTCCAGCGTACCCGCCGTGCGGCCCACCAGCGGCTCGCCGTCGATGAGGATGAGGATGTAGTCGTCGTCAATGCCCTGCAACTGTAGGCCCGTGCCGTGGTCGCTGGTCAGCACAATGCCGGTCTGTTCGGCCAGCACGGCATCGAGCCGCTGGGCCCCCAGTTGCCGGATCTGGGCCCCACTGATGACCGAAATGGGCTGGGGTACCCGCTCGATGGCCTCTTCACGTCGGCTGGCCGTCACCACCACCTCCTCCGTCGCCGATTGCAGCGTGTCGGGCGGCGCCACCGCCACCGAATCGGGCGGGGCCAGGGGGGCAGCCGCTACGCGCGCCGCACCCACCCATAGCATCAGTACCAGACTAAGACCAGTTCTAAACACGGCACAAGTTTCGTATCACTCTATGAAGCCCGTGTGAAGCTCCCCAAAAAGTTAGGCGCCTTCGGTCAGGGTCGGCAGGCCCTCCACCAGTGCGCGCCAGTCGGCCAGCTCCGCGATGCCCGGCTTGCGCAGACCGAAGAACTGCACAATGAACTCGCCCTGGGCGTCGAAGACCTCCAGGCTCGTTACCGGCCCATCGGCCGTGGGCTTGTGCACCGCGTACACCCGCGCGGCGTAGTCGAGGTTCAGGTGCATGTTGAAGCCCGGGTCTAGCACATTGAGCCAGGGGGCCATGAGCTTGATGTGGCCCACTTCGGCCTGGTGGATCTGGATGTTGCCCTTGTTGCCGGCAAAAATCATGATGGGTAGGCGCGGGGCCTGGCTCACGGTTTCGAGCACCTGTTGGAGCACTTCCACGGGCACCCGGCGCGTGAAGCGCCCCTCGGCCAGCCGCATGGCGTCTTCGCGGTCGGCTTTGTGGCGGCGGAGCATCCCAAAAAAGTCGTGGGTGTCCTGCATTGCGGCCCAGTCGGCCAGCAGTGCATCGCGGTCGAGGGTCTCAATGGGGTTTGTTGCTAGCGGCGCGATGGCCTCGGTCACCACTTCGGCGTGCTGGTGCTCGGCGCGGTAGCTGGCAGTGATGGCCTCATAGGCCGCCAGGTCGCCATCGGGCTGCACGAAGACTTTCACGATGGCATCGCCGGCCTTGTCGAAGACCTGGAAGCTGTGCTGGAGCTTGCCGTGCTGGCCGGGGGTCACCACCGCAAAGCCGAACTGCCAGAGCTTGAAAAACACCCGCAGCTCGATGGGCCCAATCACGGTGGCCATGTCGCCATGAGCGCCGCGGTGGATCTCAATTTCCTCGAACGTGCCCTTGTGCTCCAGCACGCAGCCCGCGTTGCGCGTGAGGCACATCACGTGGCCCAGCCGCTTGAACTCGAGCAGAAACGTGGGCCAGTCGGCCACCTCGAGCCGGGTTACCCCGCCGCCGCCCACCTGGGTAGCCAGTAGCTGCGCTTCTGATACGCCTAACCGCTGGGCGGCGTCGCGGGCGCGCAGGTGGGGGTGCTCGGCTTTCAGTTCGGCCCAGCGCTTGGCCAATTCAGCGGCGGTGGTGGGGGCAGTTGCGGTGGTCATGGGCAAAGGCAAGAAGTCAGGTTACGGAAGGGGTGCGAATTCGGGTTCAGGTTCAGGTTCGGGCAGTGCGTTCAGGGCCTCGTAGCTCGTCGCGCACGGGATGACCAGAGGCTTGCCGCTCACCGGGTGGCGGCGCACCAGCACCGGCTGCTCGAACACGTGCTCCACCGTCGCGCGGGTGACGGTCTCGGCAATCGGGCCGCAGGCGGCGCACTGGCCCTGCTTTAAGAAGATGATGCGGTCAAAGTAGGCTGTCGCCAGGTTCAGGTCGTGCACCACGGCCAGGAGGCCCACGCCCTCGCCGAGTGCCGACTGCGCCAGCGATAGGCTGCGGTGCTGGTGGCTCAGGTCCAGGCTGGCCGTGGGTTCATCGAGCAGCAGGAGCCGGTCGGCGGGGGTCTGGCGGCCCGGCGCGGGCCAGAGCTGGGCCAGCACCCGCGCTAGGTGGGTACGCTGCTGCTCGCCACCCGACAGGCGGTTGTACGCCCGGTGCGCCAGCGGCGCAAGGCCCACGGCAGCGATCACAGCCTCGGTTACCGTGCGCACCGTAGCCGGGCGCTCGCCGAAGGCCGCCCGGCCCAGGGCCACCACCTCTGCCACGGTGTAGGGGAAGGGCAGCTGTACGCTTTGGCTCAAGACGGCTCGGCGGGCCGCCAGGTCGTGGGCTGAGTACGCCCCGAGGGGCCGACCCCCAAGCCGCACCTCGCCCGAGGTGGGCTGTAGGCTGCCCGAGAGGAGCTTGAGGAGGGTAGACTTGCCCGCGCCGTTGGGCCCCACCACAGCCAGCCGCTCGCCGGGCGCCACCGTGAACGAGAGGCCATCGACCAGCAACCGGCCACCCGCGCGGTACTGCAGGTGGCTCACCTCAAGCAGGGTCTCAGGCATGGCGGGTGCGTCTAAAATCGTGGGTAAGTATCCAGAGCAGCATCGGGGCGCCCAACAGGGCCGTAAGCATGCCCACCGGCAGCTCGGCAGGCGCTACCAGTGTGCGGGCAAAGGCATCGGCCACCAAGAGCAGCACCGCCCCAACCCCGGCCGCCACTGGCAGCACCCGCCGCTGGCCTGCCCCTACCAAGAGGCGCACAATATGGGGCACCGCCAAGCCCACAAACACTATGAGGCCGCTCACCGACACCGCCGCACCCACCGCCAGCGCCGTGCAGAGTATGACCGCCGACTTGGCCCGGCCCACATTCAGGCCCAGCAGGTGCGCCTCGTGCTCGCCCAGGGCCAGGGCATCCAGCTTGGGGGCCAGCCGTACCAGCCCCAGGCTCGGCAGCACCATCAGGGGCACGGCCACAGCCAGGTTCAGCCACGTGGCCCCGGCCAGCCCGCCCATCCGCCAGAACGTGAAACTGCGCAGCGAGGCGTCGTCCGAAAAAAAGATGGCCACGCCAATCAGTGCTTCGGCCAGGGCCGTTATGCCAATGCCCGCCAAGATCAAAAAGACCCCGCTGCTCTGGCCCAGCCACCGCGCCAGGCTGAAGACGATGAGCGTGAAGATCAGGCTACCCACAAACGCCGCCAGGGGCAGCAAAAACGCCCCCAGGGTCGTGCCTACCCCCACGCCAAACACGAGCACCACGACCGTGAAGAGCGCGGCCCCGCTCGATACGCCAATCAGGCCTGGCTCGGCCAGCGGGTTACGCAGCAGGCTTTGCAGCGCCGCTCCCGCCATACCCAGGCTTGCGCCTACGGCCCCGGCCAACAGAATGCGCGGCACGCGGATGTGCCAGAAGATGACCGCTTTGCTGGCGGGCAGCACCTCGGCAACATCCACCCCAAACCCCGCCAAGAGGCTGTAGTACACCTCTGCCAGGCTCAGGCGGCTGGCGCCCGTTAGCAGGTTCACCGCCACGGCCAGCCCCAGGCACGGCACCAGCCACTGCCACACCCGGGGGCGGCGCACTGGGGTCACGAATCGGGGGGGTACAGCAACCTGCACGGCCTAGCGGGGGTTACTCCGGGTGGGTCAGTTGGGCAAGTTCCAGCGCCGCCTGGCCCAACCGGGGCCCAAAGCCCAGCAGGTACAGGTCGTTCAGGGCCACCACGCGCCCGGCGCGTACGGCAGGGCTTTGGGCCAGACCCGGCAGGGCCTGCAGGCCCTTGAGGCCACCAATGCTCGCAAGGCCGCTGTCGGTGAGCAGAATGTAGTCGGGGTTGGCCTCTACCACCGCCTCGGGCGTCAACGGCTTGTAGTTCTCAAAGCCCGTGGCGGCGTTGGTACAGCCCGCCAGGGTAACAACGGCTTCGGCGCTGGTCCCACGGCCGCCCACCTGCACCGTACCGGCGCCGCGGGCGTAGATGAAGAGCACCCGGGGCTGTGCGGGGTGTGCTGCGGTAAAGCCGCGCAGGCTATCAAGGTCTTGGTTGAGTTGAGCCACCAGGCTGTCGGCCTGGGCACTACGGCCCAGGGCGGCACCCACGGCCTTGATCAGGGCGCGGGTGCTATCCGCGCTGCGGGGGTTGGCAAAGCTGCGGTAGGCAATGCCAGCAGCGGTAAGCTGCGCCACGGCATCGGCCGGGCCGGTTTCTTCTGAGGCCAGAATGAGGTCGGGGCTCAGGCCCAGTACACCCTCGGCGCTGAGCTGGCGGTAAAAACCGGCTTTGGGTTTGGCTACGGCCGCTTCGGGGTAGCGGGCGCTTTCGTCTACGCCCACCACAGCATCGCCCATGCCCAGGGCGAACACAACCTCGGTTAGCGTACCGCCCAGTACAACAATGCGCGTGGGAGCCTGGGCAGGAGGGGCCGATTTCGGGGCGCAGGCGGCGAGGCCCAGGGCCAATGCCAGCGCACAGCAGGACAAACGAACGGGGAGTACCATTGGGCTACAAACATACTCGTTCTTGGATTAAATCCAGATAAACGAACTGGGTCTTCTTTCCGCAGCCCAACCGGCGCACCGCTTTGGGTCGGCAGCAGCTACCGCGAGCGGTTTGGCCGCCAGGCAGCACGTAGCTTTGGCCCCGCACGCGTATGAAAATCACCGTCTGCATCTCGACCTACAACCGGCCCGACTCCTTGCGGGAAACCCTCACCCACCTGGTAGGTACCCAAACCCTACCCCTAGAAGACTACCAGGTGGTCGTCATCAACGACGGCACCACCGACCTAGGCCCCGTAGTAGCGCCCTTTGCCCACGCCGACGTACAGCTGGTGCCCAACCGGGGCAAGGGCCTGGCGGCAGGCCGCAACACCGGTGTGGCCCACGCCAAATACCCGCTCATCCTGCTGCTCGACGACGACATTCTGGCCGCCCCTGACCACCTCCAGCGGCACATCGAGGTGCACCAGCGCTTCCCGCGTGCCCTCTGCACCGCCAACCGGTTCGACAGCCCTGCACTCCTCGAGGCTGGAGCCAAAACCCCCTTTGGCCGCTACAAACTCAAGCGCGACTACCGCTGGGAGGTCGTCTGGGCCAAAACCCCACTCGACGACCGCTTTGTCAGCATCGAATCGCTGGCAGGCTTCAGCTGCAGCTTCACCCGCGAGAGCTACGAGGCCATTGGCCCCTTCGACGAACGCTTCCCCTTCGCCGGCATCGAAGACCAAGACTTTTTCGAGCGGGCCAAAGCCCTGGGATATGAGATGATCTTCGATACAGCCAATGCCTGCTACCACAACGAGGTCTTCAACCTCGACAGGCGCAAGTGGCTGGCCCGCCAATACACCGGCGCCCAAGGCTACATTCTGCTTTGGAACAAGTACCCCGAAAAGAAGACGAACAACCCCTTCCTGGCGGCACACGCACCGCCAAAACCCGGCGATTCACTGGCCCTACGCCTGAAAAAGCTGCGCTATTCGCTCCTCGGGACTACCCTGGCCTGGTGGGGCCTGCTGGCACTCGAACGGTTGTTTGGGCTTCTAGCCGCCAGCGACCGCCTATACGAGCGGCTCTACAACGCCATGTACATTCACCATGCCCACCGCGGCTTTCGTAAAGGCCTGCGCCAGTTTGGCGATGGCACCACACCGGCGCAGGGCTAAGACCCAACCACGCGTCTACAGTATCTTGGGGTGAAGCTGAGCTGGGTCGCCGTGTTACCGGCCCAGCGTGCAACCCTCGGTACCAACCTCTGTCTTTAGCCCTATGCGAACCCACTACACACTTCTCATCGGCCTACTGCTGGCCCTTGGCGGCTGGCACCAGGCCGCAGCCCAAACCGAAACCCTGCTGCTGCAGGACCCCACCGTACACGGCAACACGGTCGTGTTCGTGTATGCCGATAACCTCTACCGCACCACCACCGACGGCGGCACGGCCATCCAACTCACCACCGCCGAGGGCTTCGAAACCCGGCCACGGCTCTCGCCCGATGGCAAGTGGCTGGCCTTTACCGGCCAGTACGATGGCAACACCGACGTGTTCGTCGTCGAAGCCACCGGCGGCACCCCACGGCGGCTCACCTTCCACCCCGCCGCCGATGTCGTCGAAGGCTGGTCGGCCGACGGTCGCTCGATTCTCTTTCGCAGCGCTCGCCACACCACTACCCGTGGCTACAGTCAGTTGTTTACCATAGCCCTCACCGGCGAAGCACTACCTACCCAGTTACCGCTCCCCTACGGCGAACGGGCGAGCTATTCGCCCGACGGCAAACAGCTCGCCTACCTCCAAATCCGTGAGGCGTGGGACTCGTGGAAGCGCTACCGCGGCGGCATGACCGATCCCATCCGTATCGTAGACCTGGCCAGCCTGGCCACCCAAGAAATCCCCGGCGCCGATGTCAACAACAGCTACCCCGTCTGGCTGCCCACCGGCATCTTCTTCCTCTCCGACCGCGAGGGCATTATGAACGTCTACCACTACGACCCCGCCAC
>JANRLA010000006.1:0-51388 GCA_033763015.1 Bacteroidia bacterium | reverse complement strand
AGCCGCTTGACCAGACTGGCCTCGGTGTAGCGGGCCGGGGGCCGGGTGTAGCGCTCGGTGGCCGTGAGCCGCTGGGCGGTGACGCTGTCGCCCACGCGCAGCTGGGGCAAAAGGCCCTCGGTATCGCCGCCTTCGTCGTCGCCCTCGTCGGTGCCCTCCAGGTAGAGCTTCAAAAAGCCATCGAAGAGGATAACCTCGCCCTGGGCCTGTAGGTTGAGTAGGCCCGCCAGGGCAGGGGCTACCGGTGTGGCTGGGGTGGCGTTTAGGGTGACCGTGGTGCGCTCTAGCTGGGCATCGGCCATTTGACTGGCCAGGGTGCGCTTCCAGATCAGCTCGTAGAGGCGCTGGCTTTGGCGCTCACCGGGCACCTCTTGCCGGGCAAGGTCGGTAGGTCGGATGGCCTCGTGGGCCTCTTGGGCGTTGGCGGTTTTGCTGCGGTAGGTGCGCCGCTGGTGGTAGCGTTCGCCGAAGGCGGCGGTAATGGCGGCCTGGGCCCCCTGCAGGGCGGTTTCGGAGAGGTTTACCGAGTCGGTACGCATGTAGCTGATGTAGCCGGCCTCGTAGAGCTGCTGGGCCACGCGCATGGTCTGGGCCACGCTGTAGCCCAGTTTGCGGGCGGCCTCCTGCTGCAGGGTGCTGGTGGTAAAGGGCGCAGCGGGCGTGCGCTTTCCGGGCTTCACCTTGGTATCGGCCACAGCCCAACTGGCACCCTGGGCGGCCTCGAGCCAGGCGCGGGCTTCGGCGACAGTGGCCAGGTGCTTGGGCTGCTTCGCCGTGAAGGGCTTGCCCTGGGCGCTGAGCAATTGGCCCACGACCTGAAAGAAGGGCTCGGGGGCGAAGTGCAGCACCTCCCGCTCGCGCTCGACGATTAGCCGTACGGCCACGCTCTGCACCCGCCCGGCCGAGAGGCCGGTGCGCACTTTTTTCCAGAGGATGGGGCTGAGCTCGAAGCCCACCAGGCGGTCGAGCACCCGGCGGGCCTGCTGGGCGTAGACCAGATCCATGTCAAGCACCCGGGGCTCCTGGATGGCGCGCAGGATGGCGGGTTTCGTGATTTCGTTGAAGACGATGCGGGGGGTGGTCTCCAGATCTAGGTCCAGGGCTTCGGCCAAGTGCCAACTGATGGCTTCGCCCTCGCGGTCTTCGTCGGTGGCGAGCCAGACTTTTTCGGCCTTCTTGGCCAGTTTACGCAGCTTGCTGACGATCTCGGTCTTGTCGGGGCTCACTTCGTAACTGGGCTCGAAGCCCGCGCCGACGTCAATGGCCTTGTCGCCCTTGGGCAAATCGCGGATGTGGCCCATCGAGGCTTCGACCTGGAAATCGGGGCCCAGGTACTTCTCAATGGTTTTGGCCTTGGCCGGCGATTCGACGATTAACAGGTTTTTGGCCATGCGGTGGGGTCTGGCGCCAGGGCAAACGGTGCCCCGAGCGTGCGCGTAAAATTGGCACCCGCCGGTAAGCTGCAAGTACCCGCGGGGTTAAGGCTGCGTAGATTTGCCAAAAACGCTCACTCCCACCGCCCATGCCCAGCCAGATCTTCATCAACCTGCCCGTCGCCGATATTGGCCGCAGCAAGGCCTTTTTTGCGGCCCTCGGCTGGTCGTTCAACCCCCAGTTCGAAGACGAAAACGCGTGCTGCCTGGTCCTTGCCGAGAACATTTTCGTGATGCTGCTCCTGCGGCCCTACTTCCAATCGTTTACCCCCAGGCCCGTGGCCGAAGCCCACGCCACTACCCAAGTGCTGCTGGCTATTGATGCTGGCAGCCGCTCAGAGGTGGACAGCCTGGTCGCCAAAGCCGTAGCTGCAGGCGGCAGCACCTACCGCGCGCCCGACGACCACGGCTGGATGTACTACCACAGCTTTGCCGACCTCGACGGTCACCAGTGGGAGGTCGCGTACATGGATTTGAGCCAGATGCCCCAGGGCTAGTGCAACTTGACGACCGATTCGGGCAGGGGGGTGTCCCAATCGGGGTTGGCGGCCTTGGCATCGTCGAGCTCGCCCTCCCACCGTGCGACCACGGCCGAGGCTAGGCAGTTGCCGATGACGTTCACGGTGGTGCGGCCCATGTCCATGAGCACATCCACGCCCACAATGAGCGCCAGGGGCCACTCGGGTAATCCGTTCGAGGTCACGGTCGAAGCCAGAATGACAAACGAGGCCCGCGCCACGCCAGCCACGCCTTTGCTGGTGAGCAGTAGCGTGAGCAGGATCACAATCTGTTCGCCGAGCGTAAAGCTGTGCCCGGCGGCCTGGGCCACAAACAAGGTGGCCAGGCTCAGGTACAGCGCCGTGCCATCGAGGTTAAAGCTATAGCCGGTGGGCAGCACAAAGGCCACCACCTTGCGCGGCACGCCGATGCGCTCCATGACCTCCATGGCCTTGGGCAGGGCGCTTTCGCTGCTGGCGGTGGCAAACGCCAGGCTGGCAGGTTCTGTAAGGGCCCGCACAAAGCTGCGCAGCGGCAAGCGGATGTACAGGGCAATGGGCAGTAGCACCAGCAGTAAAAAGGCCAGTAGGGCCGCGTACAACGAGCCCACGAGCAGGCCCAGGTTGGCCAGCACGCCCAGCCCGCTGCGGCTGATGGAGTACGCCAGCGCCGCCCCAGCAGCTACCGGCGCGAAGTACATAACGATGTGCGTGAACTTGAACATCACCTGGGCCAGGCTCTCCATGGCCCGGAGCATAGTCTGCTTGTTGGGGCCCTTCAGTAGCGCGAGCCCAATGCCAAAGAGCACACTGAAGACCACGATCTGCAGGATCTCGCCCTGGGCGATGGATTTAGCGATGTTTTCGGGGAAGATGTGCAGGATGATGTCTTTCCAGCCCTTGGCCGCCGGTGCGGTCACGACCTCTACGGCCTCGGGCGCCACGATACCCACCCCGGGCTGGAACAGGTTGCCTGCCACCAGGCCCAGCGTAAGAGCCACCAGCGTGGCGAGGGTGAAGTACAGCAGGCTCTTCCAGCCCATGCGGCCCACCTGCGCCAGATCTTCATTGCCTGCAATACCCACCACCAGCGTGGCAAACACCAGCGGCCCGATGATGGCCTTGATGAGGTGGATGAAAATGCCGGTCAGCACATCGAGCTCGCGGCCCACGTGCGGTAGGTCTATGCCCACCAGGGTGCCCAGCAGCATCGCAAAGAAGATGGTGAGCGTGAATTTGCGCCGCCGCAGGGCGTACACCCCCACCACAGCCGTGGTGCCCCAGCGCAGGCCGAGCTGTAGCCAATCGGGCAGGTACACCCAGCCGTAGTACCCCCCAACCGAGGCTAAAAAGGTGAGGCCCCCCAACACAAGGGCCCCCTGCAAGAGTGTCAGGTTGCGCATAGCGGGCCAAGATAGCAGAAGTCGGTACCGCGCTCACTACCTTGGGCGTATGCGTTGGCTAGTACCAGTTGTAGTGTTGCTAGCGGTAGCAGGTAGCGCCGCAGCCCAAGATTCGCTTGTCACGCCGCAGGTGGCCCGTACGGCCAGCGGCCTGTTTGGCATCCCCTTCAGCCCCCCCGAGCTCGATAGCCTGGTGGGCCTGCTCGAAGACCAGCTGGCCGACTATCGGGCCCTGCGCCAGCAGCCTGTAGGCAACGGCGTACCCCCGGCGTTGGTGTTTAACCCCCACCCAGCGGGCTACATGCCCCCAGCGGGCATAAGCTATTTGCGCCTACCCAAACTGCCCAAAACCGACCTGCCGCGCGACAGCACCGAGATCGCCTTTGCCTCCCTGCAGCAGTTGGGGCAGTGGCTACGCCGGGGGGCCCTCTCGTCGGTACAGCTCACGGGGCTGTACCTGGGCCGTCTGCGGCGCTACGGCCCAGAGCTGGCGTGTGTGGTCACGCTAACCGATTCGTTGGCGTATGCCCAGGCCCGCCAGGCCGACGCCGAACTGGCCCGTGGCGTAGACCGTGGGCCACTGCACGGCATCCCCTACGGCTTGAAAGACCTATTTGCCACCCGGGGCTACCGTACCACCTGGGGTGCCGGCGGGCTGGCTCAGCAGTGGGTGCCCGAAGACGCCACCGTCGTGCAGGCCCTTGAGGCCGCCGGGGCGGTGTTGGTGGCCAAACTGACTCTGGGCGAGCTCGCGATGGGCGATGTGTGGTTTGGCGGCAAGACACGCAACCCCTTCAACCCCTCGGCGGGCTCCTCGGGCTCGTCGGCAGGTTCGGCTAGCGCAGTAGCGGCCGGGCTGGTGCCCTTTGCCATCGGTACCGAGACCCTGGGTAGCATTGTGAGCCCCAGTACCGTGTGCGGCGTAACGGGGCTCAGGCCCACCTTCGGGCGCATCGACCGTACCGGCGCGATGGCCCTGAGTTGGAGCATGGACAAGGTGGGGCCCATTGCCCGCAGCGCCATCGACTGCGCCCAGGTCTTCGATGCCCTGTACCGCGTCACGGGTCAAGACCCAGCCCACCGCGTGGTGCCCTTTCAGTTCGATGCTGGCCTACCCCTCAAAAGCCTACGGGTTGGGTACCTGAAAGCCGACTTCGAACGGCCCGGAGGCTACCCATTTCAGGCGACCGATAGCACCGCCCTGGCGCAGCTCAGGTCATTGGGAATTGAGCTTCAAGCCGTAGAACTGCCCGCCCTGGCCCAAACCGACCTGACGTTCTTGCTGCTGGCCGAAGCCGCCACAGCCTTTGACGACCTGACGCGCAGCGGCGCTGACGACCGGCTGGTGCAGCAGGGCAAGAATGCCTGGCCCAACCTTTTCCGCGCCGCGCGGTTTATTCCGGCGGTAGAGTACCTTCAGGCCAACCGGCTACGCACCCAGCTGATACACGCCATGAACGAGCTTTTCGAGACCGAAGGGCTCGACCTCATCGTAGCGCCCAGTTGGGTTGGGCGCCAACTCCGGACCACGAACCTGACGGGCCACCCCTGCGTAGTGCTGCCCACAGGCTTTAGCAATGGTGGCAAGACCAACCACTCGATCTGCATACTGGGGCGCCTGTACGAAGAGGGGGCTGTGCTGCGCCTAGCGGCGGCCTACCAGGAGGTTACGCGCTGGGACGAGCGCCGCCCCGAGGGGTTTGAGTAAGGCGGCAGAGTAGCCACACGCGCTCTACTACCGGCGGCCGTCGGCGGCAGGTTGCCTTCCCACACGCCCGCAATGCAGTTGCTACACGCTGCCCTGGGCAAGGAGAAAACTAACGGGTGCCGCAACGGGATAGGCAGTCAGGCGGTAGTAAGCTGCACGATTTTCGAGCTGTTTCCAGGTGCACGCGGTACCAGGACAGCTATTGCGCAATTCTAAAACCTACTACGCCCAGCCAAAATCAGATTTCGGCAGGGTCATCGAAAAATGGCCCCATGTCCTGCGTAGCTAATACGCTGGTGTTCAAACAATTGAATTTTCGAGAGGAGCCCGATTTCGATAAAAACTGACTAAGACTTTGGCCAATCTGTTGACAATTCAAAAACAATTCTGGAGCTTTATTCTCATCGCTACAACACGTGGGCTGTTCGCGCCCACGCCTACCCGGCTCTCATTGCATGTCACACGCCTCTCCGGTTGCCTCACTCGAACTCGTACAGCCCCTGCCACCCAGTGCTGCAGATATCCTGACCGATGCCGCCGTTGAATTTTTGAGCCAACTACACCAGCAGTTTGAAGCGACCCGGCAGGAAGTACTGGCCGCCCGGGTAGCCCGCCAGAAACGATTTGATGCGGGCGAGCGCCCCGACTTTCTACCCGAAACGGCACACATACGGTCAGGCACCTGGCAGTGTGCGCCGGTGCCACCCGACCTGCAAGACCGACGGGTGGAGATAACAGGCCCCGTTGACCGGAAGATGGTCATCAACGCGCTCAACAGCGGCGCCAAGGTTTTCATGGCCGACTTCGAAGACAGCACTTCGCCTACGTTCGAGAACCTATTGGATGGGCAGCGCAACCTGTACGATGCGGTACGGGGCACAATCAGCTACCAGAGCCCAGAGGGCAAAGCCTATGCGTTGTCGGCTACGCCGGCTACGTTGTTTGTCCGCCCCCGGGGGTGGCACTTACCCGAACGGCATGTGCGGTATGGCGGCGCGCCGATCTCGGGCAGCCTGTTCGACTTTGGCCTTTTTGCCTTCCACAACGCCACAGAACTGGTTGCACGCGGCACCCGCCCGTACTTCTACCTGCCCAAGCTGGAGAGCCACCAGGAGGCTCGGCTTTGGAACGCGGTGTTTGCCTACACCGAAGCGTACCTGCAGCTGCCAGTGGGCACGCTGCGTGCCACGGTGCTGATTGAGACCATCACCGCAGCTTTTGAGATGGAGGAGATCCTGTTCGAGCTGCGCGAGCACTCGGTTGGCTTGAACTGCGGGCGGTGGGATTACATCTTCTCGTACATCAAAAAATTTGGGCGCCAGCCCTGGGCACTGCTACCTGACCGCGCTGAAGTGACGATGACCACCCCGTTCCTGCGGGCGTACAGCCGATTGGCTATACAGACCTGCCACAAGCGGGGGACATTCGCGATGGTGGCATGGCAGCCCAAATACCCATCAAGAACGACCCCACGGCCAACGCAGCAGCTCTGGCCAAGGTGGTGTCTGATAAAGAGCGAGAAGCTACCGATGGCCATGATGGCACCTGGGTCGCACACCCGGGCCTGGTGCCGGTAGCCCGGGAGGTATTTGACCTCATCATGCCTACCCCCAACCAAATCGGTAAGCAACTGCCCGAGCTCAGGGTAACGGCCAACGAACTGCTGGCCGCCCCCAGCGGGCAGATTACCGAGGCGGGCCTACGCACCAACCTGGATGTGGCCCTACAGTACTGCGAAGCGTGGCTGCGTGGCACGGGCTGCGTGCCCATCTACAACCTAATGGAAGATGCCGCGACCGCCGAGATTTCGCGCTCGCAGGTGTGGCAATGGCTCAACACCCCGGGGACACGCCTGAGCGACGGCCGGCTCGTAGACGAAGCCTTGGTGCGGGCCCTGAAAGCCGAAGAGATGGACAAGCTCCGCGCCCGGGTGGGCGATGCGGCCTACCAGGCTGGCCAGTTTGAACAAGCCAGTGCGCTGCTCGATGAGCTACTGTTTTCTGACCAGTTCGTAGAGTTTCTGACACTACCTGCGTACCAGAGGCTCGCCTAGGGCCTTAGAAGCGATCCTTACACCAATTGTAAGCCCGAAGACCGATGAACCTAAACGGCAAAAGTCATCACGTACCCCGGCTTGTAGAAGCCTGGGCCACCGACCCCCGGTGGCAGGGTATTACACGACCCTACAGCGCCGAAGAAGTTGTAAAACTTCGCGGGAGCCTAGTTATTGAGCACACCCTTGCGCGCCGCGGGGCGCAACAGCTCTGGGAGCTGATCTCGAAACAGCCGTTTGTGAGGGCGCTGGGTGCTTTGACTGGGGGCCAGGCCACCCAAATGGTACAGGCAGGGTTGCAGTCGATTTACGTGAGTGGCTGGCAGGTAGCGGCCGATGCCAATACCGCTGGCAGCGTGTACCCCGACCAAAGCCTGTACCCAGTCGACAGTGTGCCTGCGCTCATCAAACGAATCAACAATGCGCTGATGCGCGCAGACCAGATAGACTGCCTGGAAGGCCGCAAGGAACGCGACTGGTTTGTGCCCATCCTGGCCGATGCCGAGGCAGGTTTTGGCGGCGTACTGAACAGCTACGAGCTCATGAAAAGCATGATAGAAGCGGGCGCCGCCGCCGTGCACTTTGAAGACCAACTGGCCAGTGAAAAGAAGTGCGGCCATTTGGGGGGCAAAGTGCTGGTGCCAACCCAGGAGTTCATTCGCAAACTGGTGGCAGCCCGACTGGCAGCCGATGTGGCCGATGTGCCTACCCTGCTCGTAGCGCGCACCGATGCCTACAGCGCCCAACTGCTGACATCTGACATAGACCCCCGCGACGAGCCCTTCTTGACCGGTGAACGCACTGCTGAGGGCTTTTACAGAATACACGGCGGACAGGAGTTTGCCATCCACCGGGCGCTGGCCTACGCCCCTTACGCCGACATGATCTGGTGCGAAACCAGCACACCCGATATCGAACAGGCCCGCGAGTTTGCCGCCGCCGTACATGCCCAGTTCCCTGGCAAGCCCTTGGCCTACAACTGCTCGCCGAGCTTCAACTGGCGTCGGAAGCTATCGGATGCGCAGATCGCTGCGTTTCAAGAGACGCTGGCCAGCTTTGGATACAGGTACTTCTTCATCACACTGGCTGGCTTTCACTCGCTCAATACCGGCATGTACGAACTGGCCAGCGGATACGCCAAGTCGGGCATGAGCGCGTTTGCAGACCTGCAGCAGCGAGAGCTACAACTCGCCGAAGCGGCAAACTTTAGGGCCGTGAAGCACCAGAGCTTTGTGGGCACCGGCTACTTCGATGCCCTCCAGATGACGGTAACGGGAGGCGAGAGCGCAACAGTAGCGCTACACGAGTCAACCGAAACGGCACAGTTTCACTAGGCTACCCTGAGGGGAGACCCTGACCACTCCACGCCCCGACCCGACCGTTGGAGCGGGGAGTGCTCTAGGTACACATCGGGGGGCGACCGCTGGGCAGTGTTCAGAAAGCACTGCCCCGAGGGGTTTGGGTAACAAAGGCACTGTATTTGCTAGTCGTTAGGGAAAGATTTCCCCGGTTTTTACGTACTAGTAACGTGCGACATTTCCTCTTACCCCTCCTGGGCCTAAGCCTGCTGGTGGGCTGCGAGCCCGAGCCGGGCTGTACCACCCCCACGGCCTTCAACTTCGACCCTGAGGCCGGGATAGATAACGGCACCTGCGAAAACAACATTACGCAGGCGCAGCTCGACGACACACCCTATTTGTACGTAGGCGGCATCACCGGCGACACCTTTGCCGGGCCCGAACTGACCATCCCCCACATCCTGACCGAGGATATCATGGACCCCGACTCGACGGAGCGGGGCATCTGGACCAACCACCCGAACCTGAAAGAGGCCATCCGCACCCGAAGCATCCCCGTGGGCACCATTATCGTGAAGCGCATTTGGTACCGCGACCCCACCGAGACCGCACCCCCACCCGCAGGGCGTGGCCAGCGCCGCAACACCTACGTGATGGTCAAGCGGCCCCCCAAGTACTACCCCGCCGGCGGCGATTGGGAGTACATCGCCATCCCGTACGACCCGGCCATAAATTTTGCTACGAACCCGAACGCGCTGCTCAGCTTTGCCCCTGCCGGGCTGCGGGGCCGTGTGGCGCTTTGCTCTTCGTGCCATAACAAGTCGGGCGACGACTTTCTGTTTGGCGACGTGGGGGACGGCAGCAGCTACTAGCGAGCCTAAATTTTTTCTGGGAGTAACACTTTTTTCACGCGCCGTGCGTTCGTGTAGGGCTGTACCAACTCTGAAACTCCCCTAAAACTCATTTGTATGGCTGAAGTACGTGAACTGGAAGAGCGGCTGAAGGCGGCCAAGCGTTTCGTCAACACCGAAATCACGAACCGCAAACTGCGGCGTAGCAAACTCACGCAGCTGCCCACGGTAGAATTGCTCTCGATTCAGGACAACCTGCACGAAGTAGAGCGGCTGGGGCTGCGCAACCTCGACGACATGCGCGTCATCAAAATTGAGCGCGTGCTGACCTCGATCGAGGCGCTGATGAACCTTTCGAGCAACTAACACCCTTACCCGGTGGTAAACCTGCCTAACGCCTTGCCGACCACCGGCAGGGCGTTTTCGTGTGCATTGCCCGCACCGGCAAACCGGTGTAGTTTTGCTTACAGTTAACCCGTACACCCTGTTTATGGCCGACGCTTTTGTACCCTACCCCAGCCCCACCGAAGACGCCCGCGCCGTAGACTATCGGTTTACCGAAGCCGAGCTGTCCGAGATCCAGCGGCATGTGGCCAAATACCCCGACAAGACCAGCGCCGTAATGCCGGCCCTGTGGGTGGCACAAGAAAAGTTTGGGGTGCTCTCTACGGGTGCCATACAGTTGGTGGCCGATACCCTGGGCCTGTCGTTTGCCCACGTGTATGGGGTGGCCACGTTCTACACCATGTACCTGAAAGAGGGCGTGCCCGCTGAGCCCTTCCACCTTGTCGAGGTGTGCACCTGCTTTACCTGTGGCGAGTGCGGCGGGCGTGAGGTGTACAACCACGCCAAGCAAAGCCTGGGGGTAAACGAACACGGCCGGAGCCCCGACGGCAAGTTTTACCTGCGGGAGGCCGAGTGCCTTGGGGCCTGCGATACACCCGTGGTACTGCAGCTGAACAACCGCCGGATGGTCTTCAGGACCGACGCCCAGAAGTTTGATGCCGTGATTGCCCAGCTGCGCCGGGGCGAAACACCGGCCTTTGAGTCGGTGCCCCGTAGCGAAGTAGCCGGCTAGCCCCCCATCTCGCATGTACCAACCCGCTACCGCTGTCCTGCTCCTCGAGGACGGCACGATTTTCTACGGCCGCGCCATTGGCGCTACCGGCACCACCGTGGGCGAGCTGTGCTTCAACACGGGCATGACCGGCTACCAGGAGGTCTTTACCGACCCCTCGTACCGGGGCCAGATCGTGGTGACGACCCACACCCATATCGGCACCTACGGCGTGCAGCCCGACGAGGCCGAGAGCGACGCGGTGCAGATTGCCGGGTTGGTGGTGCGCAATTTCTCAGACATCTACAGCCGAGCCACGGCCACCCAGAGCCTGCAGGCGTACTTGGCGGCCCACCAGCGGGTAGGCATTGCCGATGTCGATACCCGGCAGCTGGTGCGGCACATCCGCGCCCATGGGGCGATGAACGCCGTACTGAGCAGCGAAATCTTGCAGCCTGAGCTGTTGCGCCAACGCTTGGCCGCCCACCCGGCTATGGATGGGTTGGAGCTGGCCTCGGAGGTCTCTACGCCCACGCCCTACGACGTAAACCCCGAAGGCCGCCACCGGGTGGCGGTACTCGACTTTGGGCTCAAGCGCAACATCCTGCGTAGCCTCACGGCCCGGGGCTGTGCGCTCAGGGTGTACCCGCACAACACTGCCTGGGCCGAGATTGCCGCCTGGGCCCCCCACGGCCTGCTACTTACCAACGGGCCCGGCGACCCGGCGGCCATGCCACAGGCCGTTGCTACGGTTACAGCGGCACTTGCTGCTGAAGAGCTACCCATTTTCGGCATCTGCATGGGCAACCAGATTCTGGGCCGTGCGGCGGGCATTGGCACGTACAAACTGCGTTTTGGCCACCGGGGCCTCAACCACCCAGTGATGCACCTGCCCACCGGGCGTGCTGAAATTACGAGCCAGAACCACGGCTTTGCCCTGAGCGAAGCCGAAACCGAGGCCCACCCGGGTGTCGAGATCACGCACCGGCACCTGAACGATAACACCGTGGCCGGTATCGCGCTCAAGGGCCGCAAGACGCCGGCCTTTGCCGTGCAGTACCACCCCGAGAGCAACCCTGGCCCCCACGACAGCCGGTACCTGTTCGACCGGTTTGTAGACGCCCTGCGCTAATGGCGGGGCCACTCGCCCGGTGGGCTCTGGCCCTTTGGGTGGGCGTAGGGGCGCTTTTCGTGTACAAGTATGGCATTCGTGTAACGCCCTGGGCCGGAGTGCTCACCCTGGGCTATGCCGCGCTGGCAGGGTATACCCTCTGGGCCGAGCAGCAGGGCCGAGTCTGGCGCCGATGGGTGCTGGCAGCGTTTGGGCTGTGGTCGGTGCTGCTGGCCGTGGTGTGCGGCCTGACCGACCCCGACCGCCTGAACGTAGACCGCCACAGCATGGTGTACGCGTTTTGGGATGCCGTGCTGGCCGGGCAGCACCCGCTCGTGGCCCGGACGCACCTGGGTTACACCGCCACGGCCTTCCCGGCGCTCTACTTTACCCTGGTGCCGTTTTACCCCCTGGGCTGGTACGCCCTGCCCACCTGGCTCGCCGTAGCTGCCATGGGCTACTGGGCCTACCGCCACCGGGCTACCGTGCGCTACAGCCACGTGCTGGCCCTGTGTGTACTAAGCCCCGCCGTGGCCTACGAGGTTGTGGTGCGCAGCAGCGTGCTGTGGAACGGCGCCTTGTGCCTGGCGCTGGTGCTCTGGCTGCTGCCCAAGCTTGAGCGCCCCCACCGCACGCCTCTGAACCTGCTGGCGCTGGGCCTGGTGGTGGGGCTGGGGCTGTTTACGCGCACCCTGGTGGCGATCCCGCTGGCGGTGGTGGTTGGGCATTTGCTGCGCCACTGGCCCCCGACGCGGGTGTTGCGGTGGGGCCTATGGGTAAGCGTGGGCGCCACGCTGGCGGGCGTAGCCCAGCTATTGCCGCTCTACCTCTGGGACCCCGAGCTGTTCCAAGCCCAGGGCCCATTTGCCCGCCAGGCGCGCTTTTTGCCCTCGGCCACGCTGGCGGCGCTTGGCGTGGGCGCAGTGGCGGTGGGCTACGGCGTGGCCCTGCCCACGGCGCAGGCGCGGCCACGACTAGTGCTCTGGGGCGGGCTCTACTGCCTGCTGGTGGTGGGGGTGTACGCCGGGTATGTGGTGGCACGCGTAGGCTGGGCCGAGACCTACCCCGCCAACGGCCTCGACATCAGCTACTTTACCTTTGGCTTGCCGCTGGTGGCGTGGGGGCTGGCCTATCGAGAATCACTTTCGCCCAGCTGAAAAAGCTAGAGTTAAGCCAAACACCAAGAAACCCAGAGCACCGAGTTGGACTTGCTGGCTGTGGACGGGATAGCCCTGTACGTCGTTCGCGAAATGCTCGCAATTGTAGGTCAACAGATTATATGGGGTGCCTACTAGAGATAGAGCCCTTTTTACAGCAAAGTCCCTATTTCTTACCCCAAGATTAAGTCTTCGTATCCGTGTTGGCTGATATGTTTTCATCATCTTAAAAAGTTCATCTTCTGGAACAATCACAACACCTTTATGCATCATGTTGATAGCAAAAACATGGCCGCCATTACCCCAACCAAGGTCTTCCCAACCCAAGTAAATGGCATAATGCGTTAGAAGGCCAGTTTTTCGAGCTATTATCGCATCACCTGGCTGGATATTATTGCCGCGAACGAATTGTTTAACGTAAGACATGGGTAGGTTGTTAGTTGAAAGAAGAACGAGCTTCACATTGCGTTGTTATAAGTCTGAGGCCCGAGAGCTATTGATCTTGAAACAATTAATTGAAAACCAATGGAATAGATGATTTCAACGCTAACCATTTGGGCCAGTGGGTTGAAGACCCGTCTCATGTGCGAAATCCTTAGATTGCCATCATCACACCCTGGTTTGCTTTGAGAACGGTACTGGTATCACTTCTACTCTTCACAGAGTCTTTGGTCTTCGCACAGGTGCCGCTGGTCGCCGAGGTACGCTACAACACCCCGTACCGCGCACTGGCCCAGGCGTACACTTCGCTGGACTCATTGGCCATCGAAGCTGCCTACACTACCGCGGCCGTTTACCTAACGCCCACTGGGCCCAAGACAGGTAAAGCGGCTATCGGTGCCTACCTAGGGGGGTTCCTGGCCGCCGTACAGAGTAAAGGTGCTGTACTTACCCTCAGCTTTGCCCTGGTGCACCGCTCAGTTAGTGCCGAGGTGGTGACCGATGTGGGCTACTACCGGCTGCAAACGACTTTGCCCGATGGCTCCACCACGGTCGGGTACGGCAAGTTTGTTACCCAGAGCCTTGAAGAGCTCGGGGCGTACAGGTTTGCCTTTGATACCGACCGAGGGGGTGTGACCGAAGCCGACTTCAACGCTGCCACTCCTCTACCACTTCACTAACCCCTACCGCTGCTATGGACGCTGCCTACCTCCACCTAACACTCAACCACCTGCCCATTGTAGGCACACTGGTGGCGTTTTTGCTACTGCTCGCGGGCATCATCGGCCACAACCGCAGCTGGGCCCACGCAGGCTGTGTAGCGCTGGTGGTGTGTGCGGTACTCACCGTGCCGGTCTTCCAGAGTGGCGAGGGCGCCGAAGAGTTTGTCGAAGAACTGCCTGGCGCCAGCCACCAGCTCATCCACACCCACGAAGAGGCCGCCGAGTTCGCCCAGATTGCGGCCTACCTGGCGGGCGCGCTGGCGTTGGCCTACCTGGTGCTGCGGGCCCGGCTGGTAAACCGCCAGCGCCTGGCGTGGGGTGTGCTGGCGCTGGTGGCCCTGTGGTCGTTCAGTGTGTTTGCCCGTACGGCGCAGCTTGGCGGCCAAATCCGCCGCCCCGAACTGCAGGAGCCAGCGAAGCGTGCCCCGGCGGCAGAATCGGAAACCGAAACCGAACCCAACGACAGCCCCGACGGCGACTAGCCAACCGTAACCCCTTTACCTCCGCTGTACGGCTGGCACCAACTGTCGGTACCGCAGCGCAAGCACGACCAAGGCCACGGCCAGTAGGCCTGCCAGCCCCAGCATGCCGTACACCACGTTTCCCCCGGCGCCCTCGGCCGTAAAAAAGGGGATCGAGAGCACGTACACCACCCCGGCCCGCAGCAGGTAATTGACAAACATGAGGCTGCTGTGCACCCGCCCCAGCAAATGGTTGGGCACCTGCTGCTGGATGTACGTAACGCGGTGGACCCGGGCCGTAGCGTTGAGTAGGCCATAGCCCAGCATGCACAGCACCAGCACCACCGGCGAGGGCAGCGTGGCCATAAGGGCAATCAGTCCAACGGCGCACCCCAGGGCCACAAGCACCTCCTGCGCCGGGGGGGCTACCCGCCGCCACCGGCGTACCGTGAACCACGCCGCAATGACGGCCCCCAGGGCCAATGCACCCTGCGCCAGCGCCATTGTGGTGGCCTGCCCCGAGAGCACGTGCTGCACGTACACCGGCAGCAGTACCTGGATGAGCACCAGCGCCCCAAAAAATACCGCGTAAGCGCAGAGCCCGAACACCAGCACATTGGGGTGGGCCCAGAGGTAGCGCAGGCCGGTCTGCAGGCGCTGGAGCACACTGTGGGCACTTTCGTCGGGGCGAGGTTTGGGCGTGTAGCGCACACCCCAGAGCACCAGGCCCGCCAGGGCGTAGCTCAGGCCGTTGAGCAGAAAAATGCGGTGCAGGGGTTGTGCCGGCCAGCGCAGGGCCTCGGGCAGCAGTGCCCAGGCCTCGGTGCCCACCAGCAGCAGCGAGCCCGCGGCCATGCCCAGGATGTGCGTTACCTGGCCCTGGATTTCGAGCGCGGCGTTGATGCGTTGGTACTGGTTGGGCCGCAGCAGCTCTTGGGTAAAGGCGTTGAGGTTGGGGTAGTGCGTGGCGTAGGCGAACATGGTGCCGGTAAAGACCACGGCCAAGAGCCCAAAAGGGGCCCCGCCCAGCCCGTAGGCAAGCCCACCGGCAGCGCAGAGCACGAAGGCCCCCAGTGCGTTGAGCCGCAGAAAAATGGCGCGGCGGCTCAGGCGGTCAATGAGCGTGCCCGAGTAGAGGCTCCAAACGAGCGTGAGTAGCGTGGCCGAGGCCACCAGGGTGGCGTTGAGCGAGCCGCCCCGCACGCCAAAGTCGCGCACAACAGCCCAGGGGATGGCCAGCATGGTGATGCCCTGCGCAAACTGCGACACCGAATTGGCTGTGAGCAGCCGTACCAGGTTAACACGAGACCTAAGTGGCGAATGTGCCAACTGCAAGGGGCTTACAAGCGTATACTGAGCAAGTTAGGTACTCTAACACGCAGCCGCAGCCGGTTGTGCCGTCATTCGTCAACACCTACTGGCCCCACAGCACCTCGGCCAGGCCGCGGAGGGTGGATTTAAGTACGGCGCTCTCCACCTCGCCCAGGGTTACGTTTTGGCCCGATACGGGGTCGTAGAGCGTGTACTTGCGGGGCGCGTCGGTGGCGATGGCGCTCAGTTGGGCGGCTTTGCTCTGGCGGGTGGTGGCGTCGCCCAGCGCCGTGGCGTCGAGCCCCTGGGTGGCTTTCAGACCCAGGTAGCGCGCAATGGCGGCGCTGAGGGTGCTCTCGTAGGCCGCGACGATGAGCGCCGAACCGGCCCCGCGGTCTTCTACCCCGTACACGGGCTGCTGGCCGGGGTAGGCCACTTTGACCAGCCAACAGGTGAGGCCGTTCAGGCTAAAGGGGGTGCGGGTAGGGGCCATGCGCCCCCAAATTACCGGGCGCGGGCTTTGTCGAGCAGCGTGTTGAGTGTTACCATTTCGGTTTCGCTGAGCGCACGCAGGCCAGGCGAGAGGTGGGCGAGCGAGGTATCGACCTCGGCGAGCAGCGCGCCGCCCTGGGGCGTGAGGTAGAGCTCGGCCTGGCGTCGGTCACCGGGGCACACCTCGCGGCGGATGAGCCCCTTGCGCACCAGGCGGTCGAGCGTACGGGTGAGGTCGGGGTTGCGCTCAAGCATCCGTTCGCGCACCGCCCCTATGCTGATGCCCGTGCCGTGTTGGCCACCGAGGATGCGCAGGATGTTGTACTGCGTGAGGGTAAGGTCCCAGCGCTTTTTGTGGCCGTTTTCAAGGTGTTGGAACCAACTGCCGGTAAAGAGCAGGTTGACCAGGGTTTTTTCGAGCAGGCTCGGGAAACGGGGCTGCTGGATCTCGTCTTCGAGCGGCACGGTACGCGGTTCCATCACCCCCAAGCTACGCAGCCTGTGCCCACTGAGCAACCCAAACGACAGGGGTAGGGGCCTGAGTATCAGTTGCCTAGTACGGCCCCTTCGGGGTAGCGCACGTGGGCAAAGAGCACCGAGGTGAAGTACACGCCGTCTTTGCGGTACTCAGCGGCCAGGTGCCCCTCGCGCTGGTAGCCGTTTTTTTCGAGCACGCGGTGCGAGGCTACGTTGTGGGCCAAGGCGAAGGCCTCAATGCGTACCAGGCCCTCGTAGGCGTGCAGGTGGGCCGTGTAGGCAGCCAGGGCGGCGGTGGCGATGCCCTGGCCCCAGTGGGGCTCGGCCAGCCAGTAGCCCACTTCGTCGGCGTGCCACTCAAGCGGGTGCAGCACCTTTCGGCCAATGACCCCCAGGAGCTCGCCCCCCGGTGCGCGGATGGCCCAGCTGCGGCGGTGGTGGTGCTGGGCCTCGTAGGCGGCGGTGCTGGCCAGAAATGCCTCGCCGTGGGCGGTAGTGTAGGGGTAGGGCAGGCTGCCGGTGGTGGCGTACACGTTGGGGTTGTTCGCCCCGGCCACCAGCGCGGGTAGGTCGGTCTGCGCCAGGGCCGTAAGGCGGTGGCCGGTGGTCAGCGGCAGGGTGTCGGGGCCGTTCATGCCCCCTAAGCTACGCGGCACTTGGCGGCTTGCTAACGCTGCCCTAACACGGCCATGGGCCGCGGGTTGTAGTTTGGCAGCATGAATTACCGGAGAGCAGTTGGGGCACTCGTGGGGGTGCTGCTGGGGGTAAGCGCGGCTGGGCAAGGGCCCATTGCCCTGCACATGGCGCAGGCCCCCACGCCCTACACCGACTACACCGCCGGGCCCATCCGGTTGCAGGTACTGGCCACCGACCCCGCCGGGCAGCCACCCGCCTTTGCGTACCGCCTAGAACTGGCCAACGACACCGTTGGCGCCAGCCTAGACCCCCAAACGGGCGCCTTTGTGTGGCAACCCCGCTACTACCACGAGGGCCGCAGCCACCGCTTTGAGGCCCGCCTGGTGTGCGACAACTGCCCCACCGTTGCCCCGCTGCCCTTTACCGTAGTGGTCGCCGACATTGCCACCGAGCCCAGCCTGGTACGCCCCCGCCTGCTCTCGTTGGCCCCCAACCAGAGCCGGGATGTGGCGCTGGAGCTCGACGACCCCAGCGGCCAGCCCTGCGACATCGTAAGCGCGACCAGCAGCCTGCCGACCGTCGTCGTGGCCCGCGCGGGCGCGCCCCGCACGCTGCGCATCCGCACCTCGGCCACGGCCAGTGGCAGCGGCAAGCTCCAGCTCACCCTGCGCAACCAGGCCGACGGTGCCACCACCGAAGTAGACCTGCCCCTGGTGCTCGAGGCCGTGCAGTACAAGCCCGAGTTTACCAGCAGCCAGACCACCTACCGCACCACCGAGGGCAGTACCCTACGCATTGAGGCTCCGGCCACCGACCGCAACCTCGACCCCATTCTGTACGGGTGGGAGGAAGTAGAAGCCCTGGCCACCGAAGCCACCTTCGCACTCATAGACCCCGAGCGGGGCACCTACCAGTTCACCGCCGGCAACCTGGGCGATGCCGATGTGCGCATTGCCCGCTACCGCCTGACGGCCTCAGACGGCTTTGCCCCAGCCGAAAAGCTCATCACCATCGAAGTACGGCGGACCATCTCGCGCAATACCGAGCAGCTGCGCCGCGCGGCCTTTACGGCCCTGGTCGCCGACTACCGCGCGCTGATAGACACCTGCCAGGCCAGCCTCTACGGTACCCAGCGCATGATCCAGCGGCGCAACTGGTACAACAAGGGGGTAGACATTGGGCTCTTTGGCATCACCCTGGGCTCGGCGCTGGCGACCAACCTGGCCAACCCCACGACCAACCTGCCCAAGGTATCGAGCATCTTGAGCGCCGTGGGCGCCGGCCTGGTAGCCCTGATTAAGGTAAACCTGGTAACCGAGGTAACGCTGCAAAACACCACCCAGGCCCTTCAGGCCGAGCTCATCACGGCCCAGAAGCGGCTGGAGATCCTCTACGGCGGCGAGCGGCTGGGCGGCTTTGTGCTGGGCAGCAGCTACACCCAGGTGATGGACGACTACCAGATTCTGCTGGAGGCGGCCCGCACCCGCTACCACCTGGCCTTTGGCAACCTGCTGGTCGAGCCCCGCATCCAGAAGGTCATCCGCTGGCGCGATGCCCGCCTAAGCCAGGGGGCGCGCTAACGGTGGAATGGGCGCGCCTCATTTCGGCCCAGCGGTGGCTGCCCGTGCCCCCCGGCGTACGGGCCGAGGTGCTGCTGGCCGACAACCAGGCCGGCAACCGCACCGAGTTTGAGCGCGACTACGACCGCCTGGTGTTCTCTTCGCCCTTCCGGCGGCTGCAGAACAAAACCCAGGTGTTCCCCCTGCCGGGCAGCATCTTCGTGCACAACCGCCTGACGCACACCCTCGAGGTGGCCAGCGTGGGCCGCTCGCTGGGGCGTATGATCGGCCAGCGCGTGGCCGAGACCGAGCCGGCCCTGCCGCACAGCGTAGAAGACTTTGGCGACATCGTGAGCACGGCCTGCCTGGCCCACGACCTGGGCAACCCGCCCTTTGGCCACGGCGGCGAAGACGCGATAAGCAAGTTTTTCCAGGAGCGCGAGTCTGACTTCCGCAACCGCTACAAGCTCACCGTCGGCGAGTGGGCCGACCTGGCGGGCTTCGAGGGCAACGCCAACACCTTCCGCATCCTCACCCACACCTTCGTCGGTCGCCGCCCCGGGGGCTATGCCCTTACGTACGCTACCCTGGCCGCCACCCAGAAGTACCCCTGCGAGAGCCTGGGCCAGGCCAAAGGCAAGGGCGCCCACCGCAAGAAGTACGGGGTGTTTCAGAGCGAAAAAGAGGTGCTGGTGGCTGTCTTCGAGGCCCTGGGCATCCCGCGCCAGAGCGAGCGGCCCCTGGTGTACCCCCGCCACCCGCTGGTTTACCTGGTAGAAGCCGCCGACGACATCTGCAACCTGGTCATCGACTTGGAAGACGCCCACCGGACGGGCCTCTTCGGTGCCAAACTCGTCGAAGAACTGCTCATGGCCTGCTTTGAGGGCGAGGCCGTGGCCGAAAAGCGCCGCATCAACGCCAACCTGAATCTCATTTCCGACCCCCGCGAGCGGGTGGGCTACCTAAGGGCCCGGGCCATCCACCGCCTCACGCGCCACAGTGCCGAGGTCTTCTGGGCCCACCACACCAGCATCTTAGCGGGCAAGTTTGCGCCCGACATCATGGACCAACTGGAGCCCAGCCTGGCCCAGGCCGTGCGCGCCATCCAAGAAATCAGCCAGAGCAAAATCTACAACGAGACCGGCGCAGTGATGGTAGAGCTTTCGGGCTACCGCATCCTATCTGAGCTGCTCGAGCTCTTTAGCGATGCCGTACTCGCCGAGCGCACCACCCGCTACCAGCGCAAAATCTTGGAACTCATGCCCCTACAGCTCAAGCCCGGCCTAGGGGCCAGCCCCTACAAGCGGCTGCAAAGCGTGGTAGACTTTGTATCGGGCATGACCGATGTGTTTGCCGTAGACCTCTACCGCCGGCTCTTCGGCATTGCCCGGCCCGACGTGTACTAGGGCTGGCGGGGCGGCGCCTGGGGTACCTCGCGTTCGCTGGGCTGCCAGATGCGCCCGCTGCGGCCCCGCAGGAAGTCGACCCACCCCGCCAGTAGCGCCCCCTGCATGGCCACGGCGTAGCCAGGTAGGCCCAGCCAAGCGGGCCACCGCCGCTTACGGTCTAGGTACCGAGCTACCCCCAGGCCCACCAGACACAGCCACAGCGCAAGCAGCCAACGGTACCCTACGTGCGCGCCTTGGGCCACCAGCACCCCCAGCGCGGCACCCATGACCAGTACACTGAAGGGCGTGAGCCACCGCAAGCCCCTGCGCAGCACCAGTAGTAGCGCCGCAACAGGGCTACGGCGCAGCACGGCCCAGAAGTGTAGCCGCAACAAGTGGCCTGCCCCGGTGCCCAGCCGCCGTTTGCGCCGCAGTTCGCTGGCCAAGTGGCTGCCGGTGGTGTAGTGGAAGCGGGCATCGGGCGCTACTGTGCCCAGGCCGCGGGTTTGGGCGAGCAGCGCCAGCGAGAAGTCGTCGAGCGGCGAGAGGCGCACCGTGGGGGGCAATGCTGCACTGCGCACCAGGTAGCAAGGCCCAAACGCGCCGATAAGCACCCCGGTCAGCCAGACCTCGAGGGTGCGGCTGCGGGCTTCAAGGGCCAGGTGACGGCTTTCAAGGCGGGCGGTGGCGGTGGCCTCGTGTGCGGGGGCGGGCACTCCGGTTGCGACGGCCACTTTTGCGTCTGTGATGGCCGCGACGAGTGCGGCCAGTGTACCGCTGGCCCAGTGCGTGCCCACGTCGGTGAATGCCAGGAGCGGGTGTTGGCTAGCCAGCTGGGGCACTAGGGCCTCGAGCACGCCTACCTTCCCGCGCCGCTCGAATACGTGGGCCGTAACGGGGTGGCCCTGCGCTTGGTAGCGCTCGACCAGCGCTGCTGAACCGTCGCTGCACCCATCAAGCCCGATGTGCAGGTGTAGTGGGCCGGGGTAGGCCTGGGCCAGCAGGTTTTCTATGCGGGCACCCAGCTGAGCCTCGGCGTTGTGCACGCACAGTACCACGGCGACGGGGGGCGCGGGGCTAGGTAGGGGTGGTGCTGGGCGGCTGCGGAGGGGTAGGCAGGCTACAATGAGCGGAAAAAGCGCGTAGGGCACCACCAGGGCCACCACAGCCCCCCAGACCACCCACTCGGCCCCGCTCATGGCCGCAAAGATGCACCCGGGGCACCGCCAACCTAGGCTGCAACCGGCTTGGCTGTGCGTTTCAGTAGCAAAGCGGCCACAAGGGTTATGACCGCGCCCAGCACAAAGACGGTAGCAAACATGACCACAGCCATGCCCACGGGGCCTAGCTGGGTATACTCGGCCTGCATCTGGGCAGTGTGCTGTGCGATTTGGTCAGCCGACCAGCCCTTTTTGGCGAGTTCTTCTGCCTGCCAACGGGCGTAGTCGGCAAAAAAGCTGGGGTTGAGCACCAGGGTGTACACCATATCGGAAACGGCCACCACCAGGCCCCCTACTGCGGCCAGGCCCAGGCCCAGCCGAACCCCCTGCCCAAATGTTAGCACCCCGCCTTGCACCACATCGCGCTGGTGCTTGAGGGCAAAGAAGATGACCGACAGGCTGGCGATCATCGCGCTGTAGCCGATGACTTCGGTCATCGAATAGTCGGTAATGATGCCCAGTTCGGCCAGCGCAAAGGCACCGAAAAACAGGGCCAACCAGATGATAGCCCCAATGAGGGCAAAGCGCAGTAGGGTTGCTTTCATGGTAGGTAGGTAAGGGGGTTAGGTCGGGGCAAAAGACAGCGCCACGTGGCCTTCTGCGCATCGGCCAAAGGGTTGATTTTGGCCCCGGTCAACCTTCTGACCGAGGTACGGGCGCCCGTTCACGTAGTAGCCCCAACTGCCGCGCCTTGGCCAAGGCATCGGTACGCCGCTGGGCGCCAAGCTTGCTGTAGATGTTCGAAAGGTGAGTTTTGACGGTGCTCAGCGATACGTGCAGGCGGTCGGCCAGCTGCTGGTTGCTCAGGCCTTCGGCAAGCAGCTCCAGCACCTCTTTCTCGCGGGCCGAGAGGAGCTGACCCTGGGCCTCGAAGCGCATACCTGGCGCTGGGGTCCGCTGTTGGCCGATCCCTTGCAGCCACCACGCAAGCCCGCTCCCAGCGGCCAAAAATGCCAGCGCCACCAGGCCCACGTAGAGCGGCTGCGAAACGGCCCGGACGACCAAACTGCGCTCAAGCGCCTGGGTGGCCACCAGTAGCCCCACCAGGAAAACCCCGAAGACCAGGTAGGCACGGCGCACAGCCGAATCTACCACCTACAGGGAAGCACGCCTATAGCTGGGGCGCTACACCGTAGGTCAACTCAGCCGTACCTTCGGGTATGTCATCGCTCCCTGACCGCATCCGCACCCTGGCCGAGGCCGTGTTCCCGGCGGCCGTGGCCACGCGCCGCGACCTGCACCGGCACCCCGAGCTGGCCTTTGAAGAGGTGCGCACCGCCGCCCAGGTGGCCGCCCGGCTCGCGGCCCTGGGCATCGCCCACACCACGGGCGTGGCCAAAACGGGCGTGGTGGGCTTCATTGAGGGCACCGGGGGCCCCGGCCCCACCCTGGCCCTGCGCGCCGACATGGACGCCCTGCCCATCCTGGAGCAGGCCACCCACGACTACGCCAGCCTGCACCCCGGCAAAATGCACGCCTGCGGTCACGACGCCCACACTGCAAGCCTCTTGGGCACCGCCGAAATCTTGCAGCAGCTGCGCGGCGAGCTGCGCGGCCGCATCCAGCTCATCTTTCAGCCCAGCGAGGAGAAGTCGCCGGGTGGGGCGCGGGTCATGATCGAAGAGGGGGTGCTCTCGGGGCCCGGCACGCAGGCCATTTTGGGCCAGCACGTCATGCCGCTCTTGCCTGCGGGCACGGTGGGCATCCGGCCCGGCCTGTACATGGCCAGCACCGACGAGCTGTACATCACGCTCTACGGCAAGGGCGGCCACGGCGCCCAGCCCCACACGACGGTAGACCCAGTGGCCATCATGGCCCAGGTGATTACCGCGCTCCAGCAGGTCATCAGCCGCAAGAACGACCCCCGCCGGCCCTCGGTGCTCACCATCGGGCGGGTCATTGCCGAGGGGGCAACGAACGTGATACCCGAGAAGGTCGAGCTGCAGGGCACCTTCCGGGCCTTCGACGAAACCTGGCGTGCGGCGGCCCACGGGCACATCCGCCAAATCATCACGGGCATCACCGAAAGCCTGGGCGGCCGCGCCGAGGTGACCATTGTAGAGGGCTACCCCGTGCTTGTCAACGACGAAGCCCTTACCTCACGCGTCAAAAACCACCTGCAGGCGTACGTAGGCCCCGAGAATGTGGTGGACCTCGACCTCTGGACCGCCGCCGAAGACTTCGCCTTCTACACCCACCAGATCCCGGGCTGTTTCTACCGGCTGGGCACCCGCAACGAGGCCCGGGGCATCGTGCACGGGCTGCACACCCCGCAGTTCGACATCGACGAGGAGGCCCTGCGCCTGAGTACGGGCCTGATGGCCTACCTGGCCATCGAAACCCTGCGCGAGCTGGCCGGGTAAGCCTACCCCTCTGCGTGCGCCGCTTTACCGAGCTTTTTCTGGCGCTCGAAGCCAGTAACAAGACCACGGCCCGGCTGGCCGCGCTGGAGGCCTACTTCGGCGCCGCCCCGCCCGAAGACGCCGTGTGGGCCCTGGCCCTGCTCAGTGGGCACCGCCGCCGACGCTACGTGGGCACAACCCCCCTGCGCACCTGGGCCGCCCAGGTGGCCGGGGTGCCCACCTGGCTCTTCGACGAATGCTACAGCGCCGTGGGCGATTTGGGCGAGACCATCTCCCTCCTGGTAAGCCCGCCCGGCGAGCCCCAGAGCACCCGGCCGCTCCACCAGTGGATGGCCGAGCTGCAGGGCCTGAAGCAACTGCCCGAGGCCGAGCAGCAGGCCTACGTGCAGGCCAGTTGGGCCCAGCTGAGCCGAGACGAGTGCTTTCTGTTCAACAAGCTGGTGGGTGGCAGCTTCCGCGTGGGCGTGAGTACCCAACTCGTGGCCCGCGCGCTGGCCCGGGTGCTGGGCGTACCCGAGCCCACCCTGGCCCACCGCCTGATGGGCGACTGGCAGCCCACGGCCGCCTTCTACACCAGCCTACGCGCCGATAGCGCCGCACCCACCCAAGGCGCCACGCCCTACCCGTTTTACCTGGCCTACCCGTTGGACAGCGAGCCCGACACCCTAGGCCCGCCCGAGGGCTGGCTGGCCGAATGGAAGTGGGACGGCATCCGCGCGCAGCTCGTGCACCGCCCGCCCGTGACGGCCCTCTGGAGCCGCGGCGAAGAGCTCATCACCGACCGCTTCCCCGAACTGGCCGCGCTGGGCCCGTACCTGCCGCCCGGCACCGTGCTCGACGGCGAACTGCTCCCCTGGGCCGATGGCGGGCCCCTGCCCTTTGCCGCGCTCCAGCGGCGCATTGGCCGCAAGCACCTCACGGCCAAGCTGCTGCGCGAGGTGCCAGTGGTACTCCTGGCCTACGACCTGCTCGAGTGGCAGGGCACCGACCTGCGCACCGCACCCCTTAGCGAGCGCCGTCGCCAGCTCGAAGCGCTGCTCACGCAGACAGGCACAGCCCTGCCGCTGCGGCTCTCGCCCCCGGTGGCGGTAAGCGACTGGGCGGCCCTGGCGGCTACCCAGCAGGCCGCCCGCGACCAGCGCGCCGAGGGCCTGATGCTCAAGCGGCTCGATAGCCCCTACGGCGTGGGCCGCCGCCGCGGCGACTGGTGGAAGTGGAAGCTCGCACCCCTGAGCATAGACGCCGTGCTGGTCTACGCCCAACAGGGTACCGGCCGCCGCGCCAGCCTGTACACCGACTACACCTTTGCTGTGTGGGACGTGCGCGAGGCCACCCCCGTTCTGGTACCCTTCGCCAAGGCCTACAGCGGCCTGACCGACGCCGAAATCGGGCAGGTAGATGCCTTCATCCGCCGCAACACCCAGGGGCGCTTTGGGCCCGTGCGCACCGTGGCGCCCGAGCTGGTCTTCGAGATAGGCTTCGAGGGTATCCAGGCCAGCCCGCGCCACAAAAGCGGGGTGGCCGTGCGCTTCCCACGCATCCTGCGCTGGCGCACCGACAAACCCGCCGCCGAAGCCGACACCCTGGCCACGCTTCAGGCCCTACTAAGCGCCTACCGGTAAGAACCCCGCCGGGGCTAGCCCCTGGGCAGGTAGGGCAGCCAGACCTCGAAGGTGGCGCCCTTACCCAAAGTACTTTGTACCTCAAAGTGGCCGCCGTGCCGCTCTACGATGCTGTAGCTGATGCTCAGGCCCAGGCCCGTGCCCTTGCCCACCTCTTTGGTGGTGTAGAAGGGCTCGAAGATGCGCCCAAGCACTTCGGGGGCTATGCCCTCGCCGGTGTCGCCGACGGTAACGACGGCCCACGGGCCTTCAGGCCGCGTTTCCTGGCGGGTAGCGACCCGCAACTGGCCCCCCTGGGGCATGGCCTGAACGGCGTTGGTGACCAGGTTGAGGAACACCTGGTTGAGCTGGCCGGGGTAGCAGTCGATGGGCGGCAGCGACTGGTAGTCGCGCGCTACGGTGTGCCGGTGGTCCATCAGGTGGCCCGCCAGGAGCACGGCGCTGTCGAGGGCTTCTTCGAGGTGGGCAGGCTTAAACACATTCTCGTCAAGCCGGCTAAAGCTGCGCAGGCCGCGCACAATTTCGGCGGTGCGCTGGGCCCCGGTGGCAATCCCCTCGAGCAGCAGGCGCGTGTCTTCGATGGTGGTCTCGAGGTCTAGGGGTTGGGTCTGGGCCTGGTAGTCGGCCAAGACCTCTGGCGGGGCGTGGCGAACGAGGAGCGACTGGGCGGTGGCCAGGGCGCCCAAGAGCACCTCCAGGTCGCGCCGTAGGGCCCCCACGTTGTTCCACACGAAGTTGATGGGGTTGTTGATCTCGTGCGCGATACCGGCGGTAAGCTGCCCAAGGGAGGACATTTTCTCGGTGTGCACCAGCTGGCTCTGGGTCTCTTTCAGGTGGCGCAGGGTGGCCTCTAGTTCCTCGTTGGTCTGGTAGATTTCCTCGCTTTGGGCCTGGATTTCTTCTTTCTGCAGTGCCACGGTTTGCAGCACACGCGCATTCTCCAGGGCTGTGCCTACGTACACGGCCAGACTCTCGAGTAGTTCAATGTGGCGGGGCTGGTAGCGGTCGGGTAACCGGTGCTGTACCGAGAGTACGCCCAGCAGGCCCTTGCCTTTGGGGTTGCGTACCGGCACGTACATGACCGACTGCATGATGGCACCCGTAACGACAAGGTAATTTTCGGGTGCCGTGGCCTGTAGGATTGGCTTTTCATCTAAAAAGCAACGGGTGGCCAGTTTGTCGGTTTGGCTCAGTGGCAGGCTCAGGGTGGGCAGCGTCTGGCCCAGCTCAAATACCCCCTCAAAGACCAGGGCGTGCTCCTTGGGCTCGTACACCCCTACACCAAAGGCTTCGAGCGGCAGCAGCTCGGCAAGCTTGGTGTGTACGGTGCGTACAATGCCGGGCACCGTGAGGTTGCTCACAATTGCCTGGCCAATTTCGGTGAGCTGGGTAAGGGTGGCGTTGAGCTGTTCTAGGGCTGCTTTCTGGGACTCGAGGACCTGAGTTTGGGCCTTGACCTCGGCTTCAAGGGTAGCGGTGTGGGCTTCTAGCCAGGCGTGCCGGGCGCGCCGGTGGCGGCTGCGTTGGTACCAAAAAGCAAACCCCCCGCCCGATAGCAGCACCAGAGCCAGAAGCGCCAGCTGGTACCGAAACCTGACGGCCGCCTCGTGTTGGCTGCGGGTCATTTCGGTCAGTTCCTGCGAGCGCCGTTCGCTCTGCTGGGCCAGCTCTAGCTGGGTGAGCCGTTCTTGGGTTTTGGCCAACCCCAGGCTATCGCTGAGTTGTCGGAAACGAACCTCCAGCGTGTACGCCTCGCGGTAGTCGCCCCGGCCGGCGGCCAGCTGTGCCTGCAGCATCAATACCTCTTGGGTCACCTCGCGCAGGCCCAGCGAGTCGGACAGGCGAGCGGCCTGGGCAAGCACCGTTTGGGCACGGCCGGGCTGCTGACGGGCTAAGAAGAGCCAGCTTTGCTCGAGCAGTAGCGCCGCGTGGTCTTCGGGGATGGTGGTCGTTTCGGTGAGCCGGAAGCCTTGGTCGAGGAAGCGCTGGGCATCGGCGTAGCGTTGCTCGTGGCGCCGCAGTTTGGCCAGGGCGATAAGAACCGGCCCGGTGTTGGTGACCGAGCCCGTGGCGTGCAGCCACTCCAGGGCCAGTATCAGGGTGCTATCGGCGGCGCGCCAGTTGTCGGTTTTCAGGTAGAGCTCCCCCCAATCGCCCAGCGCCGAGGCAGCCGTGTAGCGGTCGTTCAGGCGTTCGAACGCGGCAACCGCCTCGCGGTAGTAGGCCTCGGCTTCTGGGTAACGGCCCATGACGCTGTACAGGTCGCCGTAGAGGTACAAGCTTTGGGCCAGGATGGGCTTTGCATCGGCCTGGCGGGCCAGTTCGGCGGCGCGGGTGGTGGCGTCTAAGGCCTCGGGGTAGGCCCCCAGCTGCAAGTACACATCGGCCAGGTTGCCGTAGGCTTGGGCCAGTTTAGCCCAGTAGGGTGGGCCCAGCGAGTCGTAAATGGCCCGGCTACGCGAGATGTACTCAATGGCTTTGCCAAACGCGCCCTGGTACCGGTAATCGACACCGATGTTGTTGAGGACCTGGGCCACGAGTTGGGGCGCTTCGGCGCGGTAGGCGTAGGTCAAGGCTACCTGGTTAAGGCTATCAGAGGCGGCGAAGTCGCCCTCGTACGACACGATAATGGCCTCGACAAAACAGCCGAACCCCAGCTCGTACAGGTTGTTGTCGGGCAGGGCAAGCGCCAGGGCTCGCTGCCGGAGCACCCGCGCCGAGTCGAGGTCAAAGAGGGTGTAGTGGTACGCCAGTTCGTTGAAGGCGCGGGTCTGTTGCGTGCGGGCTGGGGTACGGGTCAACCGCCAGAGGCTGTCAAGGGCGGCTTTCTCTTGCGCAGCCAGTACCGCGGGCACTACCAGCGCCAGAACCAGACTGCCCCAGAGAGGTACCCGTTTGTGCATCGCTAAACCTGCAAACTACCATTTCTGGGCGCACCGTACGCGCACCCGCAGTCTACCAAAGGGCCTAGGCCCAGGGTGTTAGAGGCCGAAGGCTTCGCGCAGGGGCTCAACGTAATCGAGGGCCTCCCAGGCAAAGAAGCGTGCCGCCACACGGTCGGGGCGTTTGGTTTCTACCCATGTATCGCCATCGCGGTGCTGGCTCACGTAGTTCACGGCCACTTCGCGTGTTTCGTAGGGGCGGCCCATGTGGCCGTAGGCCGCAGTGGCCTGGAAGATGGGCAGCCGTAGCCCCAGGCGCTCTATGATGGCGGCGGGCCTGAGGTCGAAGAGCTCGGCCACCTTGAGGGCAATCTGGGCGTCGGTGAGCTTCACCTTGCCCGTGCCATAAGTGTTTACGTTCACCGACACCGGGTGGCTTACCCCGATGGCATAGGCCACCTGCACCAGGCATTCGTCGGCCACCCCGGCCGCGACCAGGTTCTTGGCCACGTGCCGTGCGGCGTAGGCAGCGCTGCGGTCGACCTTGCTGGGGTCTTTGCCACTAAAGGCACCCCCGCCGTGGGCACCTTTACCTCCGTAGGTATCGACAATGATCTTCCGGCCCGTAAGGCCCGTATCGCCGTGGGGCCCCCCGATGACAAACTTGCCCGTGGGGTTGACGTGGATGATGGTATCGGCATCGATCATCTCGGCGGGAATGACCCGGGGGATGAGCAGGGTGCGAACATCGGCCCGGATTTTCTCGAGCATCACCTGCTCGTTGGCGTGGAAGTCGTCGTGCTGCGTCGATACCACAATGGTGTGCACGCGGTGGGGCCGCCCGGCGCTGTCGTACTGAATCGTGACCTGGCTCTTGGCATCGGGGCGCAGGTAGGGCATGAGCTCACCGGCGCGGCGCAGGTTGGCCAGCTCGTGTACCAGGCGGTGGCTGAAGGCCAGGCTCATGGGCATGAACTCGGGCGTCTCGCGGGTGGCGTAACCGAACATCATGCCCTGGTCGCCGGCGCCGAGGTCTTTGGCGGCGTTTTCGTCAACGCCCATGGCGATGTCGGGGCTTTGTTCGTGCAGGGCGACCAGAATACCACACGAGTTGCCGTCGAACATGTAATCCGACTTGTTGTACCCGATGCCTAGGATGGTCTGGCGCACGATGTCTTGTACCTCGACGTAGGCCTTACTGCGGATTTCGCCGGCCACGACCACCAAACCGGTGGTGCAGAGGGTTTCGCAGGCGACCCGGCTGTGGGGGTCTTGGGCCAGCATGGCGTCGAGGACGGCGTCAGAAATCTGATCGGCTACTTTGTCGGGGTGGCCCTCTGAGACCGACTCAGAGGTAAAGAGGTACGCCATAGGCAGGGGTAAAGTGGTCGCAAAGATGGCACGGGAAGGCAAATGGAAAAATTTTACCGTCATACCGTACTAGAACAGTGCCACGGCTGCAGGTTTAGTTAAATCTGCGACCAGGGGCGGCTTAAGGTTTGTTTAGGTGATTCTAATTAGTTGTTAATTGGTACCCAGGTTACGCATTCCGCTCGCGCGCTACCGGACTGTGCTGACCCACTTCACCACACTTTTACCCTCAAGCCGTTATGCGTTATCGGAATACCCTGCTTCGCTGGGCGCTATTTGCCTGCGTGCCCCTGGCCTTTGCCGCCTGTACCAACGAAGAACCCACCGTCGACGCGGCCCCGCAGGCCGCCCCCGGTACCAAAGCCACCTATATCGTAACCTTTAAGGAATCGGCGCTGCCCGAAGAACTGCCCGGCGAACTGCCCAAGGCACTGGGTGAGCGTAGCGAGACCTCGCTGCGCAAAGCCGCCAACGACAGCCGCCGCCAGCGCTACACCGAGTTCTTCTCGGGCGTAGTCTCCGAGCGCGTGCGCACCAAAGGGGCCATTAGCTTCAAGCACGTTTACAGCAACGCCCTGGGGGGCTTTGCCGCTGAGCTGAGCGCCGAAGAGGCCCAAGCCCTGGCCGCCGACGCCCGCGTGGCCAGCGTAGAACTTGACCAGGAAGTCTTCCTGGAAGAGGTAAAAGTTGAAGCCTACGTCAGCGCCGCCGCTGCCAAAGCCGCCGCCGCCGACAACATCCCCTACGGCATCACCAAAGTGGGCGGCGCGGTAAACTATACCGGTAACGCCTGGGCCTGGATCATTGACTCGGGTATCGACCTGGATCACCCCGACCTGCGGGTGGGTACCAGCTACGCCCGCACCTTCGCGACGGGCACCAGCAACGCCGACGATGCCAACGGCCACGGCACGCACGTAGCCGGTACGGTAGCTGCTCGTTCGAATGGTACCGGCGTAGTCGGTGTCGCTGCCGGTGCGGTAGTGGTACCTGTGCGTGTGTTTGGTGCTAACGGTAGCAGCAGCAACTCGATCATCATTGCAGGTATCGACTACGTGCGCGCCGAAGCGTACGCTGGCGACGTGGCCAACCTGAGCCTGGGCGGCCCCGCCAGCACCACCACCGACAACGCCGTGAAAAACCTGGCGGCTGCCGGTGTTCACGTAGCTGTAGCCGCCGGCAACGAGGCCCAGAACGCTAACAACGTGAGCCCAGCTCGTGCCAATGCCACCCGCCTCTACACGGTATCGGCCCACGACTCTGGCGACAATTTCGCCCGATCGTTCAGCAACTACGGCAACCCCCCCATCGACTGGTGCGCCCCCGGCGTAAGCGTGTACAGCACCTACAAAAACGGTGGTTACGCGACCCTGAGCGGCACCAGCATGGCTACGCCCCACGTCTGCGGCATCCTGCTCGTAAACAACGGTGTAGTGTACAGCCGTGGTAACGTGAAACAAGACCGCGACAGCACACCTGATAAAATGGCCCGCCGCTAGGCCCAGCGACCCTGTTTCAGACTTGGATGGACAAACACCCGGCCCGTAAGGTGCCGGGTGTTTGCGTGTACAGGCAGTTACACCCCCTGCCGAAATGGCCCAAACACCCACAGGAAAAACACCTACGTTAATTCTGCACCAACTAGGAATTAAGGCTTGTTCACAAACCCACAAACAGTTGTTAATTGGTGCCCAGGTTACGCATTCCGCTTGCGCGCTACCGGAGTGTACCGACCTGCTTCACCTCAAACTCCCGAATCATCTATGCGTTATCAGACTACTCTGCTGCGCTGGGCCCTGCTCGCCCTCACGCCCCTGGCGTTTGTGGCCTGCTCCAGCGAAGAACCCACTACCGATGCCACCCCCCAGGCGGCCCCGGGTACCAAGGCATCGTACATCGTAACCTTTAAAGAATCGGCTTTGCCCGAGGGCCTGGTTACCGAACTGCCTAAAGCCACTGCCAACCGCAGTGCCGTAGCAGCCCGCAAGGCAGCTACCGATGCCCGCCGCCAACGCTTCGAGAGCTTTTTCCGGAGTGTGGTAACCGAGCGCGTGCAGGCCAAGAGCGCCATCGCCTTCGACCAGGTGTACAGCAACGCCATTGGTGGCTTTGCCGCCCAGCTTAGCGCCGAGGAAGCCAAAGCCCTGTCTGCCGACCCACGCGTGGCTAGCGTAGAGCTGGACCAGGTCGTAGTGCTTGAAAAAGCCCGTGTCGAATCGTTCACCAGCGCCGCTGCCGCCAGTGCCGCTGCTGCCGACAACATCCCTTATGGCATCACGAAAGTGGGCGGGTCGGTCAACTACACCGGCAACGCCTGGGCCTGGATCATTGATTCGGGTATTGACCTCGATCATCCCGACCTGAACGTCGGAACCAGCTTTGCCGCAACTTTTGCCACCGGCACCAGTAACGCCGACGACGAAAACGGCCACGGTACCCACGTAGCCGGTACGGTAGCTGCCAAAGCCAACGGTACAGGCGTAGTAGGGGTAGCCGCCGGTGCGGTGGTTGTGCCCGTACGCGTATTCGACGCCAGCGGTAGGAGCGCCAACTCGATCATCATTGCCGGTGTCGATTATGTAACGGCAAACGCCTATGCCGGTGACGTAGCCAACATGAGCCTAGGTGGTAGTGCGAACACCGCTACCGACAACGCCGTGTACGCGCTGGCTGCTGCCGGTGTGCACGTGGCCATTGCCGCAGGCAACAGCGCCCGTAGCGCTACTGGCTACAGCCCGGCCCGCGTAAACGGTACCCGCCTGTGGACGGTATCGGCCCACGACTCTGGCGACAACTTCGCACGCATGTTCAGCAACTACGGCAACCCCCCCATCGACGTATGTGCCCCCGGCGTGAGCGTGTACAGCACCTACAGAAACGGCGGGTACGCTACCCTGAGCGGTACCAGCATGGCCTGCCCCCACGTGGCCGGCATCCTGCTCGTGAACAATGGTGTGGTGTACAGCCGTGGCACGGTAAAACGCGACCGCGATAGTACCCCAGACCCTCTGGCTAGCCGCTAACCTGCCCCGGGCCGTACCCGCGGCGCGCAGCCGTACGCGACCCCACTAGGCAACCCCAAACGCCCCTTGGCCACCCGGCCAGGGGGCGTTTGGCTAGTAGGGGGCCTAGTTGCCCAGTAGTTCGTCGATGTGGGCGTTGTACCAGCGCTGGTAGTCGTCAAACTTGCGCTGGGTGAACACCTTCCGGAACTCGGACTGCGCGATGAAAAGCCCCTGCTCTGGCACGCTCTTGAAGTACAGCCGAAGGCCCTCCACCTTCGCCAGGGTTTCGAGGTAGGTATTGGCCTGCCGAAAGTCTTTGAAGTGATCGATGTAGACCAGGTGACGGCCCTGGTAGTCGAACGCGTTTACGTTGATCCGACGGTCGGGGTAGGTGGTTTTGTGGTAGCCGTTCAGGTCGCGCACAATTTGCCCGGCATCGAAGGTGCCTTTGTCGATAAAGAGCACCACCAGCACCACATCGTTGGCCCGCAGGGTGGTGGCATAGGGCTGATTTTCGACCGTGGGGGGCCGGTTGTCGCGGGGGGGGGTGCCAGTGGCAGTGCTGCGCTCGGGGTTTTCGGCAAACTCGAGCGTGCCCTTGGCACGGGCAGCTACCGATGACGTGGGGTACAGCTGTACCAGCTGCCGGTAGGTGGCCACCAGGCTGTCGCGCAGCCCCATGCGCCCTTGTGAGAGGCCTTTCAGGTACAGCATTTGGGCAGCCAGCGGATGTGCGGGCGCTTTGGCCAGCATGTAGTTGACGAAGTTGACCACGGTGGTGTAGTCGGCTTTCTGGTACAGCCCGTAGAGGGTGGTGTAGGCCTCATCTTCGTCGGAATACTCGATGACGGGCTGGCCGGGGCTGCGGGCCTGTAGCACCAGCCGGGCGTAGTCGGAGCGGGGGAAGTCGCGTACAATTTCATCGCCCCACCGCTCGGCGGCGGTGGGTTCCCAATTGCGCAACAGTACGTACAGCCCGTACCGGGCGCGGACGGCCAGTTCGTGTGTGGGGTCGCGCCCAATGATCGACTCGTAGAGGCTGCTGGCCAGGTCGGGCCTATCGAGCTTGTCGGCGTAGATCAGGGCCAGGCCCAGCATGGCCGAGAGCGAGCCCTCGCGCAGCTCGGCCTTGGCCGCTTCGCTGAAAGGGATTTCGCCGTAGAGCCGCGCGCGCTGGCTGGCGTAGTCGCTGGGGGCACTGGGCGCGGTTGGGGTGGCCGTTGGGGTCTCGGTTTCGCGGGGCTGGAGCTGTGCGTTGGGGCCCCCGGCGGCGGCGCGGCGCCAGTTGTCGCGGTTTGGGCGTGGGCCCCAGGTACGGGCAAATGCGGCCCGGCCTTGGGCCAGGGCGGCTTCGTTGTCGAAGTAAAAGGCGCCCTCGGCCGCCACAGTGGTTTCGGTGAGGCGTGGGGCGGCGGCGGTTTGGGCCTGGCGCTGGGCGCGTTCTTGGGCCTCGGCCTCGGCGGCGATGGCAAACTTGATGCGCTGCTCGATGGCGAAGTCAGGCTGCAGGGCCAGGTCGAGCAGGCTATCGTTGCGCGCCAGGGTAGTGCTTAGGCGTGAGAACTCCTCGAGGCTGCTGCTTAGGGCCCGGATGCGGGCAAAGTCGGGGTCTTCGGGCAGGACCAGCACGCGGGCGCTGTCGTAGTAGGCCTGCGCACGCGGCCATTTCTTCAGGTCTTCAAAGTAGATGTCGGCGCACAAGGTGTAGCTGCGCAGCTTGTGGTGGCGGCTGCCCCGGTTGGCCGCAAGGCCCTGGCGCAGGGCCTCGAGGGCGGGCTCGTACTGGCGGCCCTTGCGCCGCAGGAGGGCCAGCTGGTAGTACACCTGCTCGTGGTAGGGCTCAAAGCGGCTGTCTTCTAGCAGCTTGCGCAGTTCGCGTTCGCTACTGGCGCGCTGCGCCTCGTCGGTGCCCGACTGGGCGCTCATGCCAATGAGGGCCAGCTCGGCCGAGAACGTGAGGCCCGGGGTGGCCTTGAGGCCCGCGCACTCGGTGTAGTGGTACAGGGCCTGGGTGGGGGCGTTGAGGGCCTGGTAAAGCTGGCCGAGCACAAAATGGGCGCGGGCGCGCTGAGTGCGGTCGGTGAGGGTCTTCAGGTTGTCGTCCAAGGCTTTGATGGCCTCTGAGCGCTTGCCCTCTTGGAGCAGTACCTGGGCAAAGATCAGGGCGCTCTCGGCCCGCACGGGGTCGGGTATCTCGCTCCGTCGGAACAGCAGGTCGAGCTGTTGCCGGGCGCTGTAGCGGTCGTTTTGCGCCAGGTAAAGCCTGGCCAGCCAGAGCAGGCTTTCGGGCACAAGCTCAGACTTGGGCTGAGCCACCCCGATGTACTGGAGGTTCTTTTGGGCCAAGACAAAGTCGCCGCGGTAGTAGTAGCACTTGCCCATCAGCAGCCGGCAGTCGTCTACCCAATCGCTGCGCGAGCGGCGAAACAGCACCAGCTCGCACTTCTGGATGGCCTGCAGGAGCCGGTTGTCGGTCTTCAGGGCCTCGATATCGGGCAGCGAAATGAGGCTCAGCAGGCCACTTTCGGGGGGGTTGGCCGCTTCCAGCTGTGCGGTTGCCTCTTTGTAGAGGGCATAGGCGTGGTAGTACCCGTTAAAGTAGGCGTGGGTATTCTGGTAGATCTTGCCCACAAAACTGGGCTCGCCTTTGGGCTTGGTGGGGCCAGGGGCTTGCCCAGCCAGGCCCAGGGGCAGGCCCAGGGCTAGCAGCAAGCAGAATGCCGTACCTTTGTCTTTCACGTGTAACGAAAACGAACCGGCGCCTGCCCGGCGCATACCCGCAGCTACCTAGGGCATACACCGGCAGTGGCCCCGAAACTTACCGAAAGTAGATGACCCGCCTGCAGAAACTTCGTGCCCGTTTGCGGCGGCCGCTTCACTTGCAGGTGCTCGATGCCCATTCGTACCGCGAGTTTTTTGGGCTACGGGCCACCTTGGGGCGCCTGGCGGCCATCTTGCTCAGCAGCCACTTTGCTGTATTTGCCATCACGGTCCTGGTCGTCTTTTTTACCCCGGTGCGCGAATGGGTGCCCGGCTACATTGACAGTCGGTACAAGGCCAAGCAGCAAGAGCTGCTCACGCGCTTGAACTACTTGGAAGACAAAACCGCCCGGCAAGACTCCTTTATTAACGCCCTTCAACGGGTATCGGGTTACGTGCCGCCCGACAGCACCCGCACCCCGGCCCCGGTGAGTACCGGCCCCCAAACGGGCGCCGAGGCTGCCAGCGCACGGGCCGCCCAGGGCCCCTTTGCCCCCGTGGCCTACTCGCCGCGCCGCAAGCCCAGCCAAAACCCGCTGGCCCAGGCAAGCCTGCTTTGGCCCGTTGCCGGGTTGGTCTCGCGGGGCTTTTCGCCCGAAGCACAGCACTTTGGGCTCGACATCGCCGCCGCCGAGCACGCGCCTGTACTGGCCATCGCCGAGGGCATGGTCATCCTCACCGAATACTCGGCCCTTACGGGCTATGTCATTGGCATTGAGCACCCTACGGGCCTTATATCGTTCTACAAGCACAACCAGCGGCTGCTCAAGCGACAGGGTGAGTACGTAGCCGCGGGCGAGCTCATTGCCACGGCCGGCAGTACCGGCGAGCTTACCACCGGCACGCACGTACACCTGGAGCTCTGGTTCCAGGGCCGCCCCCAAGACCCCCTGGTGTACCTTAGACCCCGTCCCTAGACGTCTCTAGAGCCTATCCCTCACGCTACCCCTCGCAGCACTATGTCAATTTTCACCGGCAAATCGCAACAGAACGGGGCCAATGCGGGCCCTGAAGGCAATCTGAGCCTGTTGGGCCCCGGGGTACACCTGGTGGGCGAGTTAATGTCTACGGGCGTGATGCGGATCGAAGGGCGGGTCAACGGCACGGTGATCTGCAAATCGCGGCTGGTGGTTGGGGCCAATGGCCGGATTGAAGGGAACATCGACGCGCAAAATGCGACGATCGAGGGCGAAGTCCACGGCCGGGTGATCGTCCGCGACCTGCTCGACATCCAAGCCAGTGGCAAGATCTACGGCGACATCGTGTGCGAGAAGTTCACGATGCAGGCCGGCGGGCTTTTTACCGGCACCTGCAAAATGGGCCCCGAAGCACGTGAAATCCTGAGCAAGACCGCCCCCAAGCTCACCGACGCCACCCCGCCCAAAAACCTGAACGCCGAGGTGGCCCCCCAACCCGAGGCCACCCCCAAGCCGAAAGCCTAACCCCATTGCCTACCCCAGAGCCTACCCCCCCGCAGCGCTGGGCCCAGTACACCCAGCTGGGGCTGCAGTTTGCCCTTAGCATCGCCTTGCCGACTGCGCTGGGCATCTGGGGCGATACCAAGTGGGGTACCCTGCCGCTGTTTACGCTCCTGGGGGCACTCTTGGGTACCGCAGCAGCCATTGTGGCGGTAGTGCGGGCAACCCAACCCCGTAAGTAGGCAACCCTCTCACGCTATGCCCAAACCGCTTTCCTACCCAGCCTTTGCCTTTCGGCTGCTGCTGCTTGCCGGTGCTGTGGGGTTGCTAGCGGGCCTGGGCACCTACCGGTGGGCGCCTGCGGCGTATACCCCTGCACTGGGCAGTGTTGCGTTTGCTACAGGGCTAGCACTGGTGGTGTACCGTATTGCCTCGGGGGGCCTGCTCAAAGCCCCCGTGCAGTTTGTGGGCGCGGTTATGGGCGGCATGGCACTTAAGGTGCTGGGCAGCCTGGGGTGCGTAGCCGTGGTGGTGTACGCGTACCGGCCGGTGGCTGTGCCGCTGGTAGTTGTCTACTTTTCAGCACACGTCGTTTTTACTGCGTTTGAAGTGTGGGCACTGCTGAATAACTTGCGCGCCAATTCAAAAACGGGCCCCGTAGCCCACACCTAATGCGGTCAGTTTTCGGCGGTTTTGTTCGTATCTGCGGGGTTTTCGGGCTTGTTCTGGTACTGAGCCTACCCAATTCGGTAGTCGCGCAAGATGTTGCCGAGGGGCTGGACGAAGACCCCACCGAGGCGCTGCTCCAGGAGCTTGATTCTACCGACCACGGGGCTGCCCACGCCGACACCGCCCACGCCACACCCCACGCAGAGGGCCACGCCGAAGCCGCCCACGCAGAGCCCGAGGGGTTCAACGTGCAGGAACTGCTCTTTCATCACTTGATCGACACCCACGACTGGCACTTCTTCGATGTGCCCGCGGGCAATGGCCACTACCACCCGGTACACCTGCGCTTGCCCTGGATCGTGTACAGCTCTCAGAAGGGACTCGAGGTATTTACCCTCAGCGGCCACGACCAACACGAACTCGAGGCACAGGCCCACGCCCGCGGTTACGGCATAGACCACTACGGTAAACTGCACGCGCTTGCCAAAGGCGAAACGGTCATCGATTTCTCCATCAGCAAGCTTGTTCTCCAGCTGCTGCTCGTGGGGTTGATGCTGCTCTGGGTGTTTGGCAGCATTGCCAAGGCTGCCCAGCGGCGTGCAGGGCAAGCCCCCAAGGGTGCTCAGAGCCTGTTTGAGCCCATCATTCTGTTCATCCGCGATGAAGTGGCCCGCGTGAACCTGCGCGACCCCCACCGGCCCAGCAACCCCTACCACTACGCCGACCGGATGACGCCCTACTTGCTCACGGCGTTCTTCTTCATCTGGTTTGCCAATCTCTTTGGCCTTACGCCGCTCAACTCGAACATCGCGGGCAACATCGCCTTTACCACGGCCCTAACGCTCTGCACGTTTCTGCTCATCCAGTTCAACGGCAGCCGCGACTACTGGCAGCACATTTTCTGGTACCCAGGGGTGGCCACGCCCATTAAGTTCCTGATGCTGCCCGTTGAGCTCATTGGCATCTTCACCAAGCCCCTGGCGCTGGCGGTACGGCTTTTCGCAAACATTACCGGCGGCCACATAGCGGTACTGGCCCTCATCAGCCTCATTTTCATCATTACCGAGAAACTGGGCCCGGGTGCGGGCTGGGGCATATCGGTCATGAGCGTACTGCTCACGGTAGTGGTGTTTATGCTCGAAATGATTGTAGCCATTGTACAGGCCTACATTTTCACACTCCTAACGGCGGTCTTCATTGGCATGGCGCGCGAGCGGCACGCACATGACGACCACCACGGCCCATCACACGACACACACACGCATGCACCTCACGGGGCGGCGCACTAGTTCCATTCATTTCATTCCATTACTACCATGACGCTACTTCAAGAAGCGGCAGCTGCCGCCACCGAACTGGGCAAGATGGGCGCCGGTATCGGTGCTGGCATCGTGGCCATCGGGGCAGGCATGGGGATCGGCCGTCTGGCCGGTTCGGCGGTCGAATCGATGGCGCGTCAACCATCTGCGTCGAACGACATCCGGGGGGCCATGGTCCTTACGGCTGCGTTCATCGAAGGGGTTGCCATCATCGGCGAGATCGTCTGCATCCTGATTGTCCTGTTGGGCTAATCGGGGTTGCCAACCGAAACCTACGTACAGGGCCCGGCGGTTGGCCGGGCCTGGTGCGTGGGGCCGTTGAACTAGCCGGTAGTACGTATACCCGAACCTCTCTCTACTTCCTCTGCAATGGAATTGCTTCTCCCCCAGCTGGGCCTGTTTTTCTGGACGCTGGTCATCTTCCTGACCTTCTTCCTGATCCTGCGGCGCTTTGCCTGGAAGCCCATTTTGGCGGCGCTCAAAGCCCGCGAAGAGAGCATCAGCAGCGCCCTGCAACAGGCCGAGAAGGCCCGCGCCGAGTTGGCCGAGCTGACCTCGAAGAACGAAGCCGAACTGCGGCTGGCCCGCGAAGAGCGCCAGCGCATCTTGCAAGAGGCCGAAAGCCTGAAGCGCGACATCCTGGAGCAGGCCCAAGACAAAGCCCGCGAAGAAGCCGCCCGCCGTATCGGCGCTGCCGAGCAGGAAATTGAGCAGGCGAAGAAAGCTGCCGTCGCCGAGCTCAAAAAAACCGCTGGCGAGCTCGCCCTACAGGTCGCCGAGCGCCTGCTGCGCAAAGAGTTGGCCAACCCCCAGGAACAAGCTCGTGTGGTGGACCAACTGATTGAAGAACTGAGCCTAACCCCGAAGAACTAGCCCGCACCCATGCTACAGGAACGCGTCGCTGTTCGCTACACCCGGGCGCTCTATGCGTACGCCAAAACCAAGGGTACGCTGGAAGCGGTTATGACCGACCAGAAGGACATGCTCACGCTGCTGGACCAAAGCCGCGAGCTGGAGCTCTTCCTGGCCAGCCCCATCCTAAGCGATGCCACCAAGCGCGGCATCGTGAAAAAGCTGTTTGACGGGCGGGTACACCCCGATACCGAGCAGTTCTACGAATACCTCACCGAGCGCGGCCGCGAGGAGATGATCCCCTACATCGCCCGTGAGTTTGTGCACCAGTACAACCACGAGCACAACATCCGGGTGGCCCGTGTGATGAGTGCCACGCCGCTAACCGATGCCCAGCGCACTAGCCTGAAGACCAAACTGGAGCGCCAAACCGGTGCCACCATCGAACTGCAAGCCACCGTAGACCCCAAACTGATAGGTGGTGTGGTGGTGCAGGTAGAAGACCTCCGAATCGACCAGTCGGTGGCAGGGGCGTTGGCCCGTGCCCGCCAGCAGTTAGCTCAAACCTTGTAACGAACCTCTCTTTTTTAGTACCACCCCCATGCAAGTACGTCCGGACGAAGTAAGTGCAATTCTTCGTGAGCAGCTTTCGGGCTTCAAGACTACCGCCGAGCTTGAAGAAGTGGGCACCGTGCTCCAGGTGGGCGACGGTATTGCCCGCATTTACGGCCTGATGAGTGTACAGGCCGGCGAGCTGGTCGAGTTCACCAGCACTGGCGTGAAGGCGATGGTGCTGAACCTGGAAGAAGACAACGTTGGGGTCGTGCTCTTGGGCTCCAGCGAAGGCATCCGCGAAGGCGATACCGTGCGCCGTACCAAGCGCATCGCCTCGATCCCGGTGGGCGACGGCCTGTTGGGCCGGGTTATCAACCCCATTGGCGAACCCATCGACGGGCGTGGGCCCATCGTCGGCGAGCGGTACGACAGCCCCCTGGAGCGCAAAGCCCCGGGCGTAATCTTCCGCCGCCCGGTAACCGAGCCCCTGCAAACGGGTATCAAGGCCATTGATGCGATGATCCCCATTGGCCGTGGCCAGCGCGAGCTGATCATCGGCGACCGTTCCACGGGCAAAACGGCCATCCTCATCGACACCATCCTCAACCAAAAGCCCGCCTGGCTGGCCTACAAAAAGGCCAAAGCCGCCGGCGACGAGGAGGGCATGAAGCGCGCCGCCCCGGTATTTTGCATCTACGTAGCCTGCGGGCAGAAAAACTCGACCATCAAGCAGGTCGAAAAGGCGCTGCACGACAACGACGCCATGGAGTACTGCGTCATTGTGGCTGCACCTGCCGCCAGCCCTGCGCCGCTCCAGTTTTTTGCACCCTTTGCCGGTGCCGCTATCGGCGAATTCTTCCGCGACTCGGGCCGCCACGCACTGGTGGTGTACGACGACCTCTCGAAACAGGCGGTGGCCTACCGTGAGGTGTCGCTGCTACTGCGCCGCCCACCCGGTCGCGAGGCGTACCCCGGCGACGTGTTCTACCTGCACAGCCGCCTGTTGGAGCGTGCCGCGAAGATTATTGAGAAGGACGAAATCGCGGCGAAGATGAACGACCTGCCCGAGCCGTTCCGCCCCTTTGTCAAGGGTGGTGGCTCGCTGACAGCGCTGCCGGTTATCGAGACGCAGGCGGGCGACGTGTCGGCCTACATCCCAACGAACGTCATCTCGATTACCGACGGCCAGATCTTCCTGGAGTCGAACCTGTTCAACTCGGGTGTGCGCCCGGCCATCAACGTCGGCATTTCGGTGTCGCGGGTAGGGGGTGCGGCCCAGATCAAGTCGATGAAAAAGGTAGCTGGTACCCTGAAACTGGACCTGGCCGCCTACCGCGAACTCGAAGCCTTCTCGAAGTTCGGGTCCGACCTCGACGCCGTTACCCAGCGCCAGCTGGGCCTGGGCGCCCGCAACGTCGAGCTGCTCAAGCAGCTGCAATACCACCCCTACCCCGTCGAGCACCAGGTGGCTTCTATCTACGCCGCCACCAAGGGCCTGCACATGAGTGTGCCCGTGGCTAAGGTGCGTGAGTGGGAACGCGAGTACCTCAGTGAGCTCGAAAGCCAGCACCGGGGTGTGCTCGACAACCTCAAGGCCGGCAAACTGGGCGACGACGAAATGGCTACCCTAGATGCAGTTGCCAAGAAAATAGCCGCCCTCTACAGCCAGAAGTAATCCGCTACTCACCGCCCAGGCCCCGCAGTTGTGCCCAGCTTAAAGGACATCAAGCTCCGCATCGCGAGCATCAAGAATACCCAGAAGACAACCCGGGCCATGAAGATGGTCTCGGCCAGTAAGCTGCGGCGTGCGCAAGACCGGGCGATTAAGCTTCGGCCTTACGCCAAAAAGCTGCAGGAGGTACTCCAGCGGGTGTTGGCAGCGGTGGGCGACGAGGCCGTGCAAAACCCCTACACCGAAGCCCGTACGCCCGAGAAGGTGTTGGTGGTGCTAGTAACGAGCAACAAGGGGCTCGCGGGCCAGTTCAACATGGCCATTATCCGGATGGCGCTGGCGCACGTCGAGGCCCAGTACAGCGCGCAACTGGCGGCAGGCACGGTATCGTTTTTGTGCATTGGACGTAAAGGCTACGACTTCCTACGGGCACGCAACTACACGCTGGTAGGCGAGAACCACGATGCGTTTTCGCACCTGAGCGCCGATTATGTAGGCGAGTTGGCCGAGTACCTGGCCGATGGCTTCCTGGAAGGCACTTGGGACCGTATTGACCTGGCCTACAACGAGTTCCGGACCATGCTGGCGCAAGACCGGCGTGTAGAGCAGTTCCTGCCCTTCGACCTCAGCACCACAACCCAGGCCAGCGGCGGCGCTGCCACCGACTACTTGTACGAGCCTGAGCGTGAAGAAATCTTGGCCAGCGTACTGCCGTTGGTGCTCAAGCTGCGGCTCTTCCGTGCGGTGCTGGAGTCGAATTCCGCCGAGCACGCCGCCCGCATGATTGCCATGGACAACGCTACTGAGAACGCCCAGGATCTCCTCGGTGCCCTACGCCTGAGCTACAACAAGGCCCGCCAGGCGGCCATCACCAAAGAGCTTATCGAAATCGTTTCGGGTGCCGAGGCGCTCAACGGCTAGCCTTTGGCAGGTCGTAGTGGGTGCCAAGCCAATAGCCCGACGAAAAGGGCTGTGGCCGTGAGCCCAAATTCACGGGCTAGGTAGGTATCGGTTACGCAGCCCAGCAGTAAAAGCACCAGCAGCGCGAGCAATAGCCGGTTTCGTTGGGCTAGCGCAAATCTGCACCAGGCCGCCAGTAGTGCCAGTAGGAGTAGGAGCCCGATACATCCGCCCCACAGAAGGGTTTGGATGTACTGGTTGTGCGCACCAAAAAACTGGTAGGTATCGGGTAAGTTGACACGCCGGTAGGCATCGTTCAGGGCATGCTGGTAGTCGCCGGGGCCATGACCTGCCAGCCACCTCCCTTCCAAAGACTCAAAGCTCAGGCGCCAGAAAATGAGCCGTAAGGTTAGGCCATTGGTATAGGGGCCATGCTCGCCGCCGTAGTCTTCGCGGAAGACATCCGACTGCTGGGCCGTCGTAAGGCTAGCGACGCGCTGCCGAAGGCCCGGCGCAAGCCCAACCAGTAGCAGCCCTACGAGCAGCCCCGCGGCAACGTACCCCCATGCCCGCCGCGATCGCTTGAACGAGGGCAGCATCAGTACAAAAGCAGCGACTAGGACCGCAGGGATCACCATCCGGGAGGCTAAGAGTAGCAACACACTTGCCAGTACCACTACCGTACCTACCGTTACCCACTGCGGCAGCCTCGGCCACACCCGGTAACCGTGTTGGTGTTTTGCCAGGCAAACCAACAGGCCAATGCCCAGGTAGAACGACATAAAAATGGCCTCGAGGGGCGTGGGCGATGCTAGTTCGTGGTAGAAGAATACGGCTACGCTCTCGCCATGTGTGTACCGGGTAAGGGCTGTGAATAGCATCACCCCACTCGCACAGACCAACCCAAAAACGAAGGCCCTCAGAACAAAGCGCACCGCAGGGATGGGCAAGGTGGGCAAGGTGCTGTACACGAGCGGCACCAGCAGCAACACCGAAGACTTGCGTACCTCGGTAAGCGCCCAGGCCACATCTTGGCTGTAGGTCACCCCAATCACCATCCAGCTTAGGTAGGCAAACGCTACCAGTTGCAGCCGTTTGTGCCGGATGTGCCGCCAGCGCCGGTACCGAACAAAGCCGAAGGCCCATACCAGACCCATCAACCCCAGCGATAGCGCCGTTGTAGAGGTACCCCAGGGCAGTACCACCACCACTAGGCACAGTGTGCCAACCCATACACGCAACCAGGTCACGTGCCCCTTAGTGGCCTTTGGCATGCAACAGGTGGTGGGTTGAACGCCTAAAACGCCACCTTGAGCCCGAACCGGAAGCCGCTGTTGAAGTTGGCATTGGCCGGCAAGTTACTGGGTACCTGGGGGTTGCGGTAATTGAGCCTGAAGGCATAATCTACCCGGATGATCTTCAGGATGCCCTCTACGCCAATGGCCATCTCGGTGTAAGGTGTGCGGTCGGGTGCCTGCAGGGGCAGACCCGCTACAGCGTTGCGCTCGCGGTTGGCTGCGGTGAGTGAGCCCCACCCTGTACGAAAGGTGATGACCTCTTTCACCTTCAAGAGCCGCACCAGCGGCAGCTTTTTGATGAGGTAGCCGTCTAAAAACCAGTCAAAGCCCGCCTGCACGTACCTGTCGGCCACAAACTCGTAGAAGTAGAGCATGTTGTAGTTCACCGCCGGGGGGTAGGTCGTTCGGTTGATGCGGCCCGTAACCGACGAAGCAATATCTGAGGCCTGGCCCAGCGTGTAGCCGCCCCAACTCTGGCTGCCCTGAAACACCCGCAGGCTCGGGAAGGGTAAATCGCCCCGGATGTAGCCCGCCTGGGCCACCCACGTGATGCGGCCAAAGCGACCGAGCGAGTACCGATTTGTCAGCGCCACATCGAAGCGGTTGTACCCAAAGTCGGCGCCCAGCCAGTCTTTCACCCCCAGCCCGTACTTGAGGTAGAGTACCGGGAACGGCGAGCGCAGGTACACCTTCTTGCCACCCTTGAGGATGTACCGCTCGCGGATGGACAGACGGGCCGAGAACAGCACCTCGTTTGTGGTGTAGGCCGTGAAGTCGGCCTGCTCTACCGGCGCATCTCCTTCGGCGGGGTACTCAAACGGGAAGGTAGGGGCGGGCACAAACTCTTTTTGCGTGACCGAGAGCCCCAGGGCTACGCCGGTCGTGGCATCGACCGAGAGCCGGGCCTGGTTCAGGGTGAAGTAGTTGAGGTTCTCTAGCGGCACGCGCATGAGGGCCGAATTGAGGAACCCAAGCCCCTCGGCGAAGTAGTTGTCGAAGCCCGTCTGCTCAATGTCGTCGGTACGCCGCAGGGCCAGTTCTACCCGGGGTTTTTCTACCAGTGCGTAGCCCACGTCTACGTGGTACTTCCACCGGTCGCTTGTGCCGTAAGCCAGGTAGGCGTTGGCATCGAGGCGCGGGAAGTAGTCGGGGTTGGTGTAGATGCCGAGCTGAAACCGCGCGCCCTCGACGGGGTTGAACCCCAGGGCCTTGCTATAGGGCCCAATCATGAACTTGCCCGTCCGGATGACGCCCCCCATTAAGAAGTTCAGCGCCAGGTCAGAGGCCTTCCAGAAGAGGGCCTTGCGCAGGGTATCGCTCGCTTTGTACGCCAGTTGCTCGGTCTTTTCGAGCGGGGCCAGGGTGTTGGCCTTCCAAAAAGCCTCGTCGCGGACGGCGGCCCCGGCCTCGAGCGCCACGGCCTCGTTGCGGAAGAAGTTGGCAGAGTAGCTGGGCGCCAGGTTGTAGTCGCGGCGGTAGACAGCCTGGCGGGCGGTGGCCGCTTTGCCGAAAAAGACTTCCAGGAGGTCGATCTGGATGTCGCTGGCCACCTGCACCCACTCGCCGTTGATGGGCCGGTACTGCTGCGCGATGCGGATGTCGGTCACGAAGTTGATGAGCGGGTCGCGGTTCATGCGCAGGGTTGCGCTTTCAACGACCATGTCGTGGGTGTGCACCACGAGCAGGCCCTTGAAGGCCCGGTCGTAGGGGTTCTTGGGGTAGAGCCCCACGTAGTAGGTGGTGTCGGTGGGGGTTTTTACGGCCTGCTCAATGAAATACTCGTAGTTCTGGAGCGCGCCATCGGCCAGGGGGCTAATGAAGTTGCGGTTGGCGATGGAGATGATGTCCTCGTAGATGTCGAAGGGCTGAAACAGGCTATTGACGAACGTGAGGTTCACGTCGTTGCTCACCCCGCCCTGGCGCGAGCCGTGGATGATGTCGCGCCGGTTGTTGGGCTGCTCGTAATGCGTGGTACTTACCGTTTCGGCTAGGTAGAGGGCCAACTTGTAGCGGTTGGTGTTGCTGTCGGTCTTCGAGGTATCGAGGCCCTCGGCCAGGATGAGGTCTTTGGCCCGACGGAGGATGCCGTCGGAGATATCGGCTGTATCCAGGTTGCTAAAGCTGATGACCAGCTTGCTGTAGCTCGAAAAACTGTAGGCCGGGAAGCGCGCCATCCGGTGGCGGTTCTTGTTGGCAATCACGGCCTTCATCAGCCGCTTGGCCGGGTTGTCTTTGGCCGTTATGGTGAGCTCTTGCGTGGTGTAGGCAATGGGGTCGAGCGCCAGACGCAGCCCCTCAACCGGGCCCTGCAGCGCGAGCGGCATCACCAAGGGCCGGTAGCTGGCATACACCACGGCAATACGGTAGCTGCCCGGCGCGGCGTTGAGGCGAAACTTCCCGTCAAGGTCGGCTACCGCGCCCGCCACCACCGTGCTATCGGTGAGCGACCAGAGTTGGACCGCCACAAAGGGGATGGTCTCAGAGGTTTCGGCATCTACCACGACACCGGTCACCGAGTACATACCCGTTTGGGCGAGCCCCCACAGGGGTAGCGCCCAAAGCACGGTAGAGAATACCCAGCGGCGGCCGGGGCGCCAGTGCCAACTCATCTAGTCTGTATAGACGCCAGGTACGGGCGCCAGTTGCGTGTTTGAGGCACAAAAGTGCCGCTAGTAACCCGGTAGCGCAAGCGAGCGCCTGTTAACGCGGGGACTCCAGGGCTACGTAGCGTAAAAACTCGTCGCGCACCGTGGGGTCTTCAAACCGACCGCTGTAGGCGCTGGTTACCGTGCTGCTGCCGGTATCTTCAATGCCACGCATGATGACACAGTAGTGCTTCGAGTCGATAACCACGGCTACATCGTCGGTGGCCAGCACTTGGCGCAGGTGGTTGGCTACTTCGGTCGTCAGGCGCTCTTGCACCTGCGGGCGTTTGGCAAAGTGCCGCACAATGCGGTTGAGTTTGCTCAGGCCAATGACTTTGCCCGAGGAGATGTAGGCCACGTGCGCCACCCCGATGATGGGCACAAAGTGGTGCTCGCACATCGAGTGCACACTGATGTTGCGCTCGACGAGCATCTGGCCGTACCGGTAGCTGTTGTCGAAGGTGGTGGCCTTGGGCAGGTTGCTGGGGTTGAGGCCCGAGAAGAGCTCCTTCACGTACATCTTGGCCACCCGGTGGGGGGTACCGGCCAGGCTGTCGTCGGTCAGGTCTAGGCCAAGGGTGAGCATGATTTCACGGAAGTTGCGCTCGATGAGGGCGATCTTATCCTCGTCCGACAACTGAAAGGCGTCGAGGCGCAGCGGCGTCACGGTGCTGGTGCCGGTGTGGCTTTCGCCGTGCAGGTCGTACGCTTCGACGTGGGTGGGGGTGTAGTCCATGTTTTTAGGGGTGAAAAACTGGCAAAAAGGGGAAGGGGAAGAGGATGCGAGAGGTACTACCCCCGGTATTCAACGAAATTCCGGGGGGTTTCGTAAAGCCGAACGCTGTAGAGTTGGGCGGGCGCTACGGCCGGTAGCAGTTGCTGCCAGATGGCGATGGCCAGGTTTTCGCTGCTGGGGATGATGCCCTGGAGAAAGGGCACGTCGAGGTTGAGGTTTTTATGGTCGAGGTGGCGCAATACCCGCTCGTCAAGGATGGTTTTGAGTTTGGCTAGGTCGAAGACATACCCTGTGTCGGGGTCGGGTTCGCCAGCCAGGGTGACTTCGAGTACATAGTTGTGACCGTGCCAGTTTTCGTTGGCGCAGGGCCCAAACACGGCCTGGTTCTGCTCGGCACTCCAGGCCGGGTTCACCATTTTATGGGCCGCATTGAAGTGCACCTGTCGGGTTACGAAGACCATGGCCGGGGTAGAATACAGCGCGGCACTGGCCTGCTGCGTGCGGGGTGTTTGTCGTAGTCAGGTTTTAAAACCCGTCTTACCCGAGTAGAATTCAGCAAACGCCAAAAAAACTACGGCTGGGTCGGCGCCGTGCCCTGGGCAGGGCTGTAGCACAGGGTGCCCAGTAGCTCCAGCGCCTCGGGGGTGCGCAGGCCGGGCCGCTGCACCAGGTCGGGGCGAGCCTGGTGGAAACGCTGCTGTTTGACAGCGGGGCTCTGGGTAAGCTCGGGGAAGGCCTCGAGGAACCGGCCTGCATAATCGCGTCGGCTGCTGATGAGCAAGATGACCTCGGGTGCAAGCGCCTGTACCCGCGCACGGGTGAGTACCGGGTAGCGCAGGCTGTCGGTTTCGAATAGGTTACGGGCCCCCAGGCGGCGCAGGCAGGCCCCCAGGTAGGTTTGGCCGCTGGCCGTGCGGAAGGCCTCCTCGCCCACTACCACGAGCACCGAGGGCCCGGGGCGCCCCGCAAACGGAGCCAGGGCCTGCTCGGTGGCCGCCACAAGCGAATCGGCGAGGTGCTCGCCCCACCGGGGCCGCCCCAGAAGCGTGCCCAGGAGGCGTAGGCCCTCGGCCGCGGCGTGTAGGCTGTCTGCGGGCACAAACACGACCGTAGCCCCTACGCTGCGGCCCAGCCCACGGATGCCCGCGCTAAAGGTTTCGCCAGATACGAGCACCAACTCAGGTGCTAGTGCTTGCAGGGCCGTAAGTGCCTGTGGCCCCTGCAGCGCCACCTGAGGCACGGCGTAGAGCGAATCGAGGGGCTGCTCGCCCTCGGCTACGCCCACCAGCTGCCCCCCGGCCCCCAGTGCAACCACTAGCCCGCTGGCCGTGGCATCGAGGCTCACAATCCGTTGCGGCACGACCGGGAACTGCACCTCGACTCCCAGCGCGTCGGTTACCGCGACCCCAGCCGGGGGCGTAGGCGGCAGCCCTGGCCGACAACCGGCCAACAGGACCACAGAAAGGGCACCCAAGGCACCGAAAAGCAAACGTAGCTGCATCTGGGGGCGAAAAGTACGTAGTTTCGGGCGCTATGCCCGTTACGCAAGCGGCCATCGATGCCTACACCGAACCCCTGATCGGGCACGGCCTGCCCAGCAGCTCACTGCCCGAGCTGGTAGGGGCCGAGAGCATCACGATCCTACACTTTCTGCGCCACCTTGGCTGCCTGTATTGCAAAGATTCGGTGAGCCAGCTAAAGGCATTTGTCGATTCGGTAGGCCGCTTCCCGACCATCTTTTTTGTGCACCCCAGCACCCTTAAGGCGGGCGATGCGTTTTTTGCCCAGTACTACCCCGGCGCCCCCCACATCTCAGACGAAAGCCTGAAGCTCTACAACCTCTTTGACATCCGGCGGCTGAACCCCGTACAGTTTGCCAACCCCCTGCAGGTGGCCAAAGGTGCCCTAGCCTTTCTGCGCGGCCACCGGCAGGTAGAGGTCTTGGGCAACGAGTGGGTGCTCACGGGCACGTTTTTGTTCTACAACGGCCAACTGCGCTGGCAACACCGTGGCCAATATGCCGGCGACAACCCCGACTGGCGCAAGCTGGCCGTCGCCACTGCCTAATTCGCGCGCCAGACTACGCAAAGCATGACGGGCGTCATACGTTGGCCCTGAGGCCTCGGCGTACCTTGGAGCTAGGTTCTAACCAGTTTCAGCGTATGGCAACCCTGTGCAGGCTCCTCATCCCCACCGACTTTTCTGAGCACGATGCGGTGGTATACCAGTTCATTGAGCAGGCCAAGGCCCGCGGGCCGGTGGCAGCCCACTTTGTACACATCCTGCAGCCGCCCGTGCTGCCTGCCTTCGAGCTTGCGGCCGTAGACTATGTACAGAACTACGTGGCAGGCATCGAAAAGACGGTACGCGAGCAACTGGCCCAACTGCCCCACCACCCCGATCTGAAGGGCGTTGAGGTAACCACTGAGCTGGTGACCGCAAGCCGCCGCTCGTTTGCCGACGAGCTGGCCCACCAAGCCACGGCCCAAAAGGCCGACTTCATTGTCACCCTGAGCAAGCACCGCCAGGGCCTCGATGAGCTACTCCTGGGCTCGATGCTGCTCAAGATCGTTCAGCGTGCGCCGGTACCCACCTGGGTGCTCAGCCCCGGCCAGCTGCCCCAGGTACAACGCATCCTGTTCGCTACCGATTTCAGCAAAGCTTCGACCGAGATCTTTCTGCAAGTCGCGAGTCTGGCCCGTTGGCTGGGGGCCTCGGTTTTTCTGGCCAAAATCAGCACCCCGGCCGACTACGAGACCACCCGCCAGTTCAACGCCACCTACCGCGCCTTCTTGGAAGACCTGACGCTCAATAACCTCGAGGCCCGCGAGCTCATCCAGGACGTGTTCCACATCAACGCCGAAGAGCTGCCCCTGGGCATTGAGCACTGCGCCGAAGACAACCTGGTAGACGCCATTGCACTGGCCACCCACGGCCGCCGGGGCTTCAACCTGCTCATGAACGGCAGCGTAACCCAAGAGGTGCTCGAAATCACGCAGCTGCCCGTGGTGGTGTACCCTATCGCAGAGGGCTAGTCGCCGCAGGGGCTCACCAGGTCAATGGCCGTTAGATACCAGCGGCCGTAGCGCCGTGCAAAGTATAGGCCCCGCACCAGGGGGGCATCGGTGCTGATGACGCCCAGCACAATTTCCTGTTCCAGCTGGGTGTAGAAGGTCTCTTCTTCGGGCGTAAGGGGCTGGCCCAGGTGGCGCTGCTTGAGCTGGCGCATGCTTAACGAGAGCAGCAGCTGCTCGGGCCGGGGCGGGCCTGCAAAGATGCCCGTATCGGAATACCCCTGCCGGGCACCGTCGCACACGGGGGTGGGTAGGTCGGTGGCCAGTGGGGTGAGGGCGTAGTGCTCCAGGTTGGGTAGCAGGCGCTGGGCCAGGGGCACCTCGCCGCCCCCGAGTTGGCTTTCGAACAGGGCTTCGAGGGTACGGAAGCGCCGGGCAAAGCGGCGCCCCCCTTGGCTGTAGAGCACAAATACCCCGGCCTCGGGGTGCAGGTAGGTATCGAGCAAGGGGTAGTTACCCTGGGCCCAGGTGCCGATGAGGGTGCTGTAGGCGATGAGGAATTGGGGCTCGCTGCCCAACGGTGTGGGCGGCGGCGGCGGGGCATCGGGCGTAGCGAGGCTGTCGGCGCTGGCGCGGACGATGAGCCGACCATAGTCGGCGGGCAGTTCCAAGATCCAGGTATCGGGCTGGCCGGTGCGCTCGGCGACGCTGTCGCGGGCGGCTTCGGCAGCAGCTTTGGCCCGGAATGCCCCCACGCACACCCGGAAGCGCTTGCCCGCGGCCGTTTCCATGTACAAGATGCTGGCCGGCAGCTGTTTGGCCTCGATGGCCGCCTGGGCCGTTTCGGCGTCTTTGCGGATGGGCGTCGAGGCCACCACCAGCGTGTAGGTGGGCTGCGCCTGGGCCCAGGCCGCTGCAACCGGTGCCCCCAGCGCCAACAAGGCCAGCAGAATGGCTTTCACGGGTGCAAACATCGGCAAAACCAGCGCCAGGGGGTTAAATTGTTCTAAGGCCTGCGTAGCCATGGGCTGG
>JANRLA010000005.1:0-26941 GCA_033763015.1 Bacteroidia bacterium | reverse complement strand
CTCGTCGCGCAGGCGGTTGTAGGTGCGGCTGGTCGAGATGTCGGTCAGGTATTCTTTGAGCGCGCCCACGTTGGGGTCGATGCTCATGCAGTTGTCGTTGAGGATGACCAGGAGGTCGGTGTCTTCGGCCCCGCCGTGGTTCAGGGCCTCGAAGGCCAGGCCCGCGGTCATGGCTCCGTCGCCAATCACTGCCACCACCTGGCGGCTCGGGTCGCCGGCCTGCCGCTCGGCGATGGCCATGCCCAGTGCGGCACTGATCGAGGTGCTGCTGTGGCCCACGCCCAGGGTATCGTACACACTCTCGTTGCGTTTCGGGAAGCCGGCAATGCCCTTGTACGTGCGGTTGGTGTGGAACCGATCGCGGCGCCCGGTGATGAGCTTGTGGCCGTAGGCCTGGTGCCCAACGTCCCATACCACCAGGTCATAGGGGGTGTTCAGGGCATAGTGCAGGGCCACCGTGATTTCGACCACCCCCAGGCTGGCCCCGAAGTGGCCGCCGTACTGGGCCACGTGCCCGATGATATAGTCGCGTAGCTCGTCGCAAAAGCGGTAGAGCTCGGTTTCGGGCAATCGGCGCAGGTCGGCGGGGTAGTTCACCTGGGCCAACAGGTTGCCGGGGATGAGGTCGCTGTGCATGGGGGGTAGTACCCTGGGCTGGGAAAAGTTGGAACGCAGTACCGGCGCCTTTCGTGCAAAACTGGCGCACGAAAATGCCCAGGCGCACCTTGCCTACAGCCCAAAATACGGGGCCAGCGCGGCGGGGTCGGTCAGGTGGAGCGTGCAGAGGCCCAGGCGCTGGGCGGCGGCGATGTGCTGGGGGGTGTCTTCAATGAATAGCGTCTCCTCCGCGCGCCAGCCGGTGGTGGCCAGGGCGTACTCAAAAAAATCGGCGTTCGGTTTGCGCAGCCCGGCGGTGTAGGAGAGGAACACGTGGCCGAAGGGCTCGAGCAGCTCGCCGACCTCCATCCCCACCCGGTGCTCCCAGTGGATGGCGTTGGTGTTGCTCAGCAGGGCCAGGGGGTAGCGCTCGGCGAGCACCCGTACCAGTTCGCGCCGACCGGGGATGAGCCCGCCCAGCATAGCGTTCCAGGCCCCGATGAGCTCGGCATCGGGCACGGGGGCGCGTAGGTGGCTCCGCAGGCCATCTAAGAACTCGGCTTCGCCGATTTGCCCAACCTCGAAGCGGTCGAAAAGGGGGTCCTGCTGCGCTTGGCTGAAATTGATGGTGGTGCCGTGGCGCTGGGCCAGCTCGGCAAACGCCTGCACGGTGGCTGGATAGTCTACCGCGTAGTGAACCCCACCCAGATCGAAGAGCAGGTTGCGTACCTGCGGCGGAACCATCCCCTGTGCCATGCTGGCCGCGAAAGTAGCTAGCTTGGCGCCAATGCAGTGGTGTTGCCAAGCGGTGTGTGTGGTGGGGTTGGTGCTCCTGTCGGCGTGCACACACACGCCTCCGGTTGGGCCGCCCCTGCCCCTCACTACGCCCGCGACGGTGTACGGCGCCGAGGTGCTGCTCGAAGACAGCGCACGGCTGGCCCAGCTGCGGGGCAAGCGCCTGGCCGTCGTGGCCAACGCTACCAGCCGGGTGTACGACCGCACTCACCTGGTCGATACCCTGTTGGCGTTGGGCTTGTCGCTGGAGCGGGTGTTTGCCCCCGAGCACGGCTTTCGGGGCGACCAGGAGGCCGGCGATACCGTGCAGAGCGGCCGTGACCCCCGCACAGGCTTGCCGGTGGTTTCCCTGTACGGCGAGACCAAAAAGCCCACACCCGAAAGCCTCGCGGGCATTGATGTGGTGCTTTTCGATATCCAAGACGTTGGCGCCCGGTTCTACACCTACCTCAGTACCCTAGCCCTGGTGCAAGAGGCCTGCGCCGAGGCCGGGGTGGCCCTCTGGGTGCTCGACCGGCCCAACCCCAACGGCCACACCGTTGCTGGCCCGGTACTGGTGCCGGGGTGGGCCAGTTTTGTGGGCGCGCACCCCATCCCTATCGTCCACGGCCTCACGCTGGGCGAATATGCGCGCTTACTTAACGGCGAGCGGTGGCTTGCCGGGGGCGTGCAGGCCCAGCTTACTGTGGTACCCCTGCGGCACTGGTGGCACGGCCGCCATTGGGAGGCGACCCACCGGCGTTGGGTGCCCCCCAGCCCCAACCTGCCCACCCCTACGGCCGCGCGGCTCTACCCGGCGCTCTGCTGGTTCGAGGGCACCCAGGTGAGTTTGGGCCGAGGCACAGCTCTGCCCTTCCGGCAGACGGGTTACCCTGGCTTTAGGGCTCCTCAGGTGCCGGGCACCCATGCACCACAGGTATTTGTGCCCCAAAGCCAGCCCGGCGCTGCGCTGCGGCCCCTGCACGAGGCGCTACCCTGTACGGGCGTGTACTGGCTGGGCCCCGGCTTCGATACCGAAGCCTCGTTCAAGGCCAGCCTGGCCCTCTTGGCCGAAGCCTACCGTCAGTACCCCCCCTTCGAGGCGCAGTTCAGTGCGGCGGCCGGTTACCCCAAACCGTTCTTCAACCCGTTTAAGTCGGCCAACCCGTGGTTTGAAAAGCTCACCGGCGGCCCAGCCGTGCGGCAGGCTATAGAAGCGGGCCTGCCGCCCGATAGCCTTTGGGCCCAGTGGGCGCCAGGTGTGGCGGCCTTCAAAACCTTACGGGCCCCTTACCTGCTCTACCCCGAAATGGCACCCAACAAACCCCCAACCTAGCGCACAGGTTTTCGTGTACTTTTGGGCCAAGGCCCGCCCGACATCTGGCCCTCCTCTGCTGCAATGGCCAAGAAAGTTTTAGTCGTCGAAGACTACCAAGAGTACCGCGTCGTCATCCAGCACGTGCTGACCCCCAAGGGCTTCGAGGTGTTCGAGGCCAAAGACGGCGAGGCCGGCCTTAGGGCTGCCAAAGAGCACAAGCCCGATGTGATCATCCTGGACCTGGGCCTGCCGAAAATGAGTGGCGTAGAGGTGCTCCAGGAGCTCATGAAAGACCCCGAGCTGGCCAAGATCCACGTCATCGTCGCTACCGCCAACGACGACGAAGAGAGCATCCGCACCGTAACGCGCCTGGGCGTGACCAATTACCTGACCAAGCCCTACACCCCGGGCGAGATCATGGAAGCCGTGCGCATCATCGCCCCCAAGGCGTAACCTGCGCCGAGGAGCGTCGCACACGAGGGCAGTGTGCCGTTGGTTGCCGGAAGGGCTGTACCTTTTGGCCTTGCCATGGCCCGCCGCAAGCTAAAACCCCCTGCCGGCACCCTGTGCCGCAACTGCCATTCGCCACTGGTGGGCCCGTATTGCCACACCTGCGGGCAGGAGCATACCCAGCGGCCCATCTTCTTGCGGCAGCTGGTGCAAGAGGGCATCGAAGAGCTTTTTGACTGGGACAGCAAGCTCCTGCGCTCGCTGCGGCCCCTCTTCTTCCGGCCAGCGTTCCTGACCCGCGAGTTTGTCGCCGGGCGCCGCGTGCGCTACGTGGCGCCGGTACGGTTTTACGTACTGGCCTCGCTGCTGTTCTTCTTCGTTTTCGACCCCACACTCGACAAAGACGCCATCCAAACCGAGACTGCACCTGCCGCCGCCGGTGTCGACAGCACCAAGGGTACCGCAGCCACCGACCTGGAACACGCCGCTCGTACTGGCCGCCCACTCAGCGATACCACACGCGCCGACACCACCCACCCCCGGGCCCGAAAAGATAACCCCGATAACGATCTGTTTATCAATCTAGTGGGCGGTGAGGATACCAGCTCGTTTATTGGTCGGCTACAGGCCCGTGCCAACCAGCGCATCGAAGCGGAGGGGCCCACCGTGTTCCTAAACTACACGCTCGATCGGCTTCCCACGGCCATCATCCTCATGCTGCCGCTGGTGGCGCTGCTGCTAGCCCTGGTGTACATCCGCCAGCGGCGCGACTACCTGGAGCACCTCATCTTCACCCTGCACGTCCACACCTTTGCCTTTACCCTCACCGTGGCGCTCTATGGCCTGGTTTGGGCCACCGAACGCTACCTGGGCTGGCGCGACCCCGAGGGCCTGTACGGCTTTTTGGGCCTCGTGCCCCTGTATCTATTTGTGGCCCTACGGCGCTACTACGGCCAGGGCTTTTGGAAGACCACCTTCAAATTTGCTTTCCTGGGGTTTGCCTACCTGAGCGTCACGGTGGTGGCCATGGCGGGCTTACTTACCGTTTCTATGTACCTCTACGCCAATGGCTGATCGGACCAATTACAGCAGTGGGGCCCCGTGGGAGGCCCGGGTGGGCTACAGCCGCGCCGTGCGGGTGGGTGGCCTCGTGTTTGTCACCGGCACTGTCGCCAGCCGCGAGGGCCAGCCCGTGGGCGAAGGCGACATGTACCTGCAGGCCCGTACGTGCCTCGAAATCATCGGCGAATACCTGGTCAAGGCCGGGGCCAGCTACGCCGACGTGGTGCGGACCCGCATGTTCGTGACCGACATCGAGCGGTGGGAGGCCGTGGCCCAGGCCCACCGCGAGGTCTTTGCGGGCATCAACCCCTGCACCACGCTGGTCGAAGTAAGCCGCCTCATCGCCCCCGAATACCTCATCGAAATTGAGGCCGATGCCGTGGTGGGCTAATTCCGGCGGAGTCGCTTCACTTTTGAGAAATAGACAATCCCAGGGTACACTATTTTTTTCGAAGGATCCTTTTTGGGGCTCTCGTGCAAGTACTGACTGCCGAATTCGGCCAGATACCACGATACACCTTTTTGATCAGCCATTTTGGGCGTTACTCCCTCCTTGAAATACTTCATTAAAGGATATTCCGAATATTCCGATAAAGAGCTAAGCTCAACAAAAATGGGAGCTGCACAAATTGAGCAACCCCAAAGCTCATTCCCCGCTCTGTAAGCTAATTTATCAGCTATCGAGTCGATTTGACTGAGTCCTTCATTAAGCCTTAGGAAAGTGTCTTTGTAAATAGTTAAATAATTGCCTCCATCTCTTTGTGGATAATATCTTGCCCAATAGGATTTGAGTTCAATTATGTAGCTATTGCTATCTAAAAAGGCCCAGTAATCTATTGCGCCATTAGAATAAACCTTCTCGTTAGATTCCTCGTCCAGGTAACCACGATTTACTCTGTACTCCTGAATCGTGTAACCGGACGATAGGTCAAGCAGGGCACCTGTGAAGTAGGTTTTTATCTGCTGCTCACTGTAAAAGCCATGCTCCGTGAAGCCAGTATTCCGATAGTACTTTAATAGGTAGATGGTTACCAGTTCAAAGAGCTTTTCTAGAGCTTCTTTGGGCTCGTCGGGTAGGTCGGTGGTGGGTTCGAAGTGCTGTAAAAACATAACTCAAGATAACCCCTTGACTTCCTCCTCCCAAATGGTCAGGTCCCAGACCAGGGCCTGCCGGTCGTCGCCCACGCTGAGCAGCCGCCGGGTGGGCCCCGGCAGCCACAGCACGCGGTTCACGGCATTGGTGTGGCCCTGGCTGCGGGGCCCGTCGATGACCTTGAGCAGGGTGAGGTCGGCGGCGCGCCAGAGCTTCACGGTTTTGTCCATCGAGGCCGTGGCGAGGTAACGCCCGTCGGGGCTAACGGCAACGTGCTGGATGGCGCGGGTGTGGGCGGGCAGTTCGTGGGTGAGGCCATAGCGCTCCACACGGTCCCAGCGTTTGAGCAGCCCGTCGCGGCCCACCGAGTACAGGTAGCGACCCTCGGGGCTGTAGGCCAGGCCAAACACCGAGGGTGCGTGGGCGGCAAAGGCGTAGACGCCCGCCAACGACGGGTTGAGGATACGGATCTGGCCGTCGCTGCCGCCCACGGCCAGGTGGTCGCCGGTGGGGCACAGGGCCAGGGCACGCAACGCGGCGGGGCTGAGCGGCAAGGCCAGTTCGGCGCGGATGGGCTCTACGCCCCAGCGTATGAGCTGCCCATCGCCCCCGGCGCTCAGGAGCCGCCCGCCTACGGCCGCAAATGCGAACACCCCCTGGCTATGGGCCTGCCCACTGTGCAGCAGCCGGGGGGCCTCCTCCAGCGCCAGGATGTGCACCCCCCCCGAGGCCAGGCCCAGCAGCAGCAGGCCCTGGGCTTCGAAGTAGGCCAGGCTGTAGATGGCGCCCTGGGCTTGTGCCAGGGGCCGTAGCGCCTGGCCGGTGGCGGTGTCCCACTGCACGACCACGCCTTCGGCCCCTGCGGTGAATACGGTGCCCGCGGGGCCCAGGCAGGCGGCGTAGAGGGCATCTACGTGGCCCACCAAACGGTTGGCAAGGGTGGCCTGGGCGTACTTCATGGTGTGCCTAGCCCCGCTTCGGCCAGGGCAGTGCGGGCTTCCTGCCGGCTGTAGCCTTTTTGCTCCAGGTACCGGGCCACTTTAAAGGCCCGCCGAACGGGGTTGGGGTCTACGACGGTGGGCAGCTTTTTGGCCACCAGTTTGGCGAGCGTTGCGCGGTAGGTGGCCTCGTCAATTTCGTCGGTAAGCGTGCGCTTGATGAGGTGGTCGGGGATGCCCGCCGCCTGCAGGCCCTGCGCCAGCTTGTGTCGCCCCCAGCCTTTAGCCAGGTGGCCGCGCACGTAGGCGCTGGCAAATCGGGCATCCGAAACAAAGCCCTCAAGGACCAGCGCCCCCAGTTCTTCGTCGAGCCAGGTGCCGCTCAGGCCCAGGGCCTGCAACCGGCTGCGGGTTTCGGCCTGGCTGCGGTCTTGGTAGGCGCACCAGCGGCGGATCTTCGCCCGGATTTCGGGTAGCGTCAGGTGTTCTTGGCCCAGCATACGAAACCACCACAGGATGCGTTAAACGGGCTTTGGTAAGCCCAATGGCACGCCCTACGTACCGCATCGAAGTTAACAAGCTCACCGATGGCCGCCACCCCATCGTGTTTCAGCTGACCGGCGAGCTCTTCGCCCAGGTGCCCGAGACCGACATTGCTGGCGCCGACATCGCCGTGGCGGGGTATTTGGACAAAACCCCGCGCCACATCGACGTACACCTCGAGCTCACGGGCTGGGTGGAGCTCGCATGCGACCGTTGCCTGGTGCCCTACCGGTTTGCCCTCGCTACCCAGGGTCGGCTCGTGTACAGCCACGACCCCGTGGCCCAAGACACCGACGACGACACCCTGCGCTTTCTGCGCCGCGACGCCCAATGGCTCGATTTGACCGATGAGCTGTACGAGATCGCCGCGCTTTGTGTACCTTTGCGCAAAGTTCCGGAAAACTGCCCCGGCCCGCAGTGCCCACCGGAGGTTTTGGCCCGGCTCCTCGACGACGAGCCTACCGATGCCCCCGAAAGCGAGTTGGCCCGGCAGTTGAAAGAACAACTACACAAGACTGGCAATTCACCCCGCTAGCCACCCGAGGCCGAAGGATACCTGAGAGAAACCGTTAGTACGACTAGCCATGCCCCACCCCAAGCGCCGCCACAGTACCACCCGCCGCGACAAGCGCCGTACCCACGACAAGCTGGAAACCAAACCCTTCATCGTCGATGAGGTAAGTGGCACCCCTGCCCTCTACCACCGTGTCAACCTGGAGAGCGGCTACTACCGCGGTCGCCAGGTGATGAAAGGGAAAGACGAGTAACCGGACCACCCCCCCTACCTAGCCCCCAACCCCGAACCAGACCTATGCGCCTCGGTATCGATGTGATGGGCGGCGATTTATACCCCCACGCGCCTATCGCGGGGGTGAAGCGCGTTCAGCCCGACCTCGGCACCGAGGTAGAGATTGTACTTGTAGGCCAGGAAGAGGTCATCAAAGCCGAGCTTGAGCAGCAGGGCCTCGCCAGCTTCAATTACCCCATCGTACACGCCGCAGAGGTGGTGGGTATGAGCGAGCACCCCGCCAAGGCGATTCAGGGCAAGCCCAATTCCTCCATCAGTGTCGGGTTAGATCTGGTGAAGAGCGGCCAGCTGGATGGCTTTATCAGCATGGGGAATACCGGGGCCATGACCGCCGGGGCCGTACTGAAGTTGGGCTTGATGCCAGGGCTGGCACGTCCGACGATCGGGGCGTTTTACCCCAAGTCGGGCCAGTACAGCCTTATTGCAGACGTGGGCCTGAACACCGACTGCAAGCCTGAGCAGCTCCAACAGTTTGCACTCCTGGGCTCGGTCTTCATGCAGACCGTTATGCACGTTGAGCGGCCCCGTGTGGCGCTGCTCAACGTGGGCGAGGAAAAGAGCAAAGGGAACCAGGCCGCCCAACAGGCCTACGCCTTGCTCGAAGCCGACCCCCGCATCCATTTCATTGGCAACGCCGAGGGCCGCGACCTCGAGGCCGGCAAAGCCGATGTGTACATCTGCGACGGCTTTACGGGCAACATCCTGCTCAAGTTCGCCGAGAGCCTGTACCATTTCATGCACCAGAAGCTACCCAACGACCCCGACGTGGAGGCGCTCAACTTCGAAGCCATTGGTGGGCTGCCGCTCTTGGGTGTGGGTGGGGTGGTAATGGTAGGGCACGGCATTTCGGGCCCCGAAGCGTACCGCAACGTAATTCTCCGGGCCGCCGAGGTGGTGCGCACGGGGCTTATCGGGCAGCTACAGGCCACCTTTACTGGGGCCTTGGCCCAGTAGTTGCATTCTCTGGTTTCCGTTCGTCCCTTTGCAACCCATTCGCCCATTGGGGGCGTGTGCGTTTAAGCCATACCCTACATGCCACGAGCCGCCATTACGGGCCTAGGGGCGCATTTGCCCGACTACATCCTGACCAACGCCGAGCTGGAAAAGCTCGTCGATACAACCAACGACTGGATTATTGAGCGCACCGGCATCCGTGAAAGACGGATACTGAAAGAGGGCGCTACCTCAGACATGGGCGCCAAGGCCGTTACCGACCTCTGCCAGCGCCGGGGCATTTCGCCAGACGAAATCGACCTGCTCATCTGCGCCACGGTAACGCCCGACATGCTCTTCCCCTCTACGGCGGGCATTATCAGCCACAAAGCCGGGGCCAAGCGTGCCTGGGGCTACGACGTTGAGGCGGCCTGCGGGGGCTTTTTGTTCAGCCTGGTTACCGCTGCCCAGTTTATCGAAACCGGCCGCCACAAGAAGGTCGTCGTCGTGGGTGCCGACAAAATGTCGAGCATCGTCGACTACACCGACCGCAATACCTGCATCCTGTTCGGCGATGCCGCCGCGGCAGTGCTCCTTGAGCCCACCGACGATCCCTTGGGCCTCATCGATTACGTATCGTACGTCGATGGTTCGGGGGCCCCGCACCTGCACATGAAAGCCGGGGGTAGCTTAAAACCCCCCAGTGTAGATACCGTGTTGGCCCGCGAGCACTTCATCTACCAGGATGGCAAGCCCGTATTCAAGGCCGCCGTGGTAGGGATGGCCGATGCCACGGCCGAAATCATGGCCCGCAACGGCCTCACCGGCGAAACAGTCGACTACCTGGTGCCCCACCAGGCCAACAACCGCATCATTGAAGCGACCCGAGAGCGCATGGGCCTGGCCCCCGAGCGCGTCATGGTCAACATTCACCGCTACGGCAATACCACGGGTGCTACTATCCCGCTGTGCCTGCACGACTGGGAGCCCCAGCTCAAGACGGGCCACAACCTGGTCTTGGCAGCCTTTGGCGGCGGCTTTACCTGGGGGGCAGCCTACGTGAAGTGGGCCTACGGAAGCTGAATTCCGTCGTAGTTTCAAGCGCTATGCGTGCGTGGGTGCTACTGGTGTGGGCCGGGCTTGGGCTGGTAGCCTGTGGCCCATTCGACGACGATTCCGGCTACGCCCCCCAGTGGGAAGGCACCCTGGTACACTACCGTACCCCGACTGGCACTGCCATGGGCCTGTACTCGGCCGGCGGGCTATCCCCCAGCCTGCCAGGTCTCGAGGGCTCGCTACAGGCTACGGTGTACCAAGGGCGGGTGTGGGTGCTGCGCCCCGGCGTTGTAAGCGAAGTAGACCCCGGCACCGGTGAAATCGTGCGCGACTGGCCGGTAAGCAGTGGCGTAGGGTACCTGGCCAGTGGCCCCGACCACCTGGCCCTGCTCGATACCTTGGCCCAGGCGCTACTGCTGGCGACCCCCGGCAGCGCAGGGCTGAGCATCAATGCCATCGATGTAGGGTTTGTGCCCCGGGCTGTGGCCCTGCAGGCAGGCAAGTGGGTGGTGGTGGGTACGGGCGAGCTGCGTTTTGTCGACAGCGAGGTCCAGCGGCTACGCAGCGGGCTACCCCTTGACGCTACCCAGGTGCTGCAATTAGACCCCACCCCGTCGGCCGCCCTGCTGCAGGGCATGGCAAATGGCCAGCGGCAGGAGTGGCGCATCAATGCTCTGGCCGAAGAGCTGGGCACCCCTGCTGCTGCCACGTACACCCAGCGCTTCTACAGCCCGTTTCTGCGCGCCGATTTTGGCACCGAGTACACCCAGACCGTAACTCTGGCCAGTGGCCAGGTCGCCGTGCTGCCCTTTGGGGCCACGCAAACGGTGCAGCGCACGGCCAGCTCAATTGCCTTCGACTTTACCGGAAGCCAACTGCTCTACACCGTAACCGATAGCCTGTGGGTGTACGACCTGACCCAAGGGGCCGAAACCAACCTGGGCAGCTTTAGTGGCACACTACTGGCGGCCTACCCCGTGTACCGATACCCCTAAAACCCACTCGGCCCACGTGCCGACAGAGGGCACACGCTGCGTGCTAACGATTTCCTAATTTGCGCCCCCCACGAGCGGGCACGACCACACATCTAACCCCACCCGGGGCTGCACTACCCCAGCCAGGGCCCTTATCTAACCTTTACTACAGCTCGCATCCGTTCCATGGCCAGTACAGCCGACATCCGAAACGGTTTAATGATTCGCTTTAACCACGACATCTACGAGGTGGTCGAGTTTCTGCACGTCAAGCCAGGCAAGGGCAATGCGTTTGTGCGCACGAAACTCAAAAGTGCCACCTCGGGCAAAGTGCTCGACAACACCTTCCCGTCGGGCGCCAAGCTCGAAGAAGTTTCGGTCGAGCGGCGCAAGTACCAGTACCTCTACCCCGAGGGTACCGACCTGGTGTTCATGCACAACCAGACCTTTGAGCAAATCACGGTGCCCAAAAGCCGCATTGAAGGCGTGGAGTACCTGCTCGAGTCGATGGAAAGCGACTTCCTGTTCAACGTCGACGACGAGAGCATCATCAAGGTCGAGATCCCCAACTTCGTCATCCAGAAAGTAACCTATACCGAGCCGGGCATTAAAGGCGACACGGCCACCAACGTGTACAAGCCCGCCACTATCGAAAGCGGGGCCCAGGTGAAGGTACCCCTGTTCGTGAACATTGACGACGTGATCAAAGTCGATACCCGCACCGGCGAATACCTTGAGCGGGCCAAGTAACCCCTTGAAGCCCACGTTTTTGCAACTCCCTACCCGATAGCCTGTACCCCCATGAGCATGGATTTTAAAGAGATACAGGAGCTCCTGCGCTACATCAACAAAAGCAACCTGGTGCAGTTTGAGCTCGAGCAGGGCGACTTCAAACTCAAAATTGTGCGGCAGGACGAGCGGCCCCAGCCTCTGGCGCAACCCACCTACGCCCCTCAGCCCCAGGTGGTGCTCCAGCCCCGGGTAGAGGCCCAGCCCCAGTACCCCCTGCCCCAGGCCGTGCAACAGGCAATTGCAGACCACGGCTCGGCGGGCGAGAACCCCGCCCCGCGCCAGCAAGCCCCCGACGGCGCCCTGGCCCCCAACCACCGCTACATCACCAGCCCCATGATCGGTACGTTTTACCGGTCTGCAAGCCCCGACAAACCCTCCTTCGTGAACGTGGGCGACAGCATCGCCCAAGGCCAGACGCTGTGCATCATCGAGGCCATGAAGCTGTTCAACGAGATTGAGAGCGAGCTGAGCGGTAAAATCGTCAAGATTCTGGTCGAGAACGCCCAACCCGTCGAGTACGACCAGCCGTTGTTTGTCGTCGAGGTCTAGGCCCGCTGTATCCACACCACCCCCAGGCCTGTGTTCAAGAAAATCCTGATAGCCAACCGCGGCGAGATTGCCCTGCGGGTCATTCGTACCTGCAAAGAGATGGGCATCCAGACCGTGGCCGTGTACTCGACCGCCGACCGCGACAGCCTACACGTACGCTTCGCCGACGAAGCCGTGTGCATTGGCCCCCCGCCGGGCGCCGAGAGCTACCTGTCTATCCCCAACATCATCTCGGCCGCCGAGGTGACGGGCGTAGATGCCATTCACCCCGGCTACGGCTTTTTAAGCGAGAATGCCCGGTTTAGCCAGGTGTGCAAAGACTACGGGGTAAAGTTCATTGGCTCGCCGCCCGACATCATCCAGAAGATGGGCGACAAGTCGGTAGCCAAAGAAACCATGCGTGCCGCGGGTGTGCCCGTCGTGCCGGGTTCAGACGGCAAGCTCGAAAGCCTGGCCAAGGCCAAGAAAGTGGCCTCAGACATCGGCTACCCCGTCATGATGAAAGCCAGCGCCGGGGGTGGGGGCAAGGGTATGCGCATCATTACTACCGAGGCGCAGCTCGACGAAGCGTGGGATACCGCCCGCGCCGAAGCCAAAGCAGCCTTCGGCGACGATTCGATGTACATGGAGAAGTTCATCGAAGAGCCCCGCCACATCGAGATCCAAGTCTTCGGCGACCAGTACGGCAACGTAAGCCACCTCTCGGAGCGCGACTGCTCCATCCAGCGCCGCCACCAGAAGCTCGTCGAAGAAAGCCCCAGCCCGGTCATGACCCACGAGCTGCGCACCGCCATGGGCGAGGCCGCCGTAAAGGGCGCCAAGAGCGTGGGCTACGAAGGGGCAGGCACCATTGAGTTCCTGGTCGACAAACACGGGCAGTTCTACTTCATGGAGATGAACACCCGTATCCAGGTGGAGCACCCGGTGACCGAGGAGATGTTCGACTTCGACCTCATCAAGGAGCAGATCAAAGTAGCGGCCGGCGAGAAGGTTTCGGGCAACAACTACTTCCCCTCCAACCGGCACGCCATCGAGGTGCGCATCAACGCCGAGGATCCCTTCAACGATTTTCGGCCCTCGCCGGGCAAAATCACGAGCTTTTATCGGCCTGGGGGCCACGGGGTGCGGGTAGATACCCACGCCTACGCGGGCTATACCATCAGCCCGTACTACGACTCGATGATCGGCAAGCTCATCGTGAAGGCTTTTACCCGCGAAGAGGCCATTGATAAGATGACCCGTGCGCTGGACGAGTTTGTGGTCGAGGGCATCAAGACGACCATCCCGTTCCACCAAAAGCTGATGCAGGACCCCAACTTCCGGGCCGGTCGCTTCTCGACACGCTTCCTTGATACCTTCCGGTTCCAGGACTAGACCGATAGTTTAACGAACGGGTAATTCGGGCCCCCGGCTCGCACGACTACTTGTGCGATATGTTTACCGGTTAAGCGGCTGTGCCGCTACATTACACTGTGGCTCAGCGTTTACGCACTCCGGTCGGGCTTTTCAGGTGGCAGTGCCTGCTCTGGCTAGTGGGCCTATGGCTGTGCGCTGAGCCCGTACTAGCCCAGCCGCTCGACCCCAGTAAGCACCTGACCCAGTACCTGCTTGATGGCTGGACGCAGACCGATGGCCTGCCGCAGAACAGCATCGTGGGGCTGGTACAAACGCCCGACGGCTACCTCTGGATGTCGACTTTCCAGGGGCTGGCCCGGTTCGATGGCGTCAAGATGGTCAACTTCAACGCCAACAACACGCCTGAGCTGGGGGTAAACCCCTTGCGGCCGTTGCACCTGGGCCGCGACAGCACGCTGTGGATTGGCACCATAGGGGCAGGCCTGGTAGCCTACAGGAATGGGGTCTTCCGGAGGTACGACCAAGCCGACGGGCTGTCCCACCACACCATCTGGTCACTTTACGAAGACCAGCGCGGTCGGCTGTGGATCGGCACCGACCGTGGGCTATCGGTACGGGCTGGGGGCAAACTCTACAACGTATCGGCCATGACCGGCACCGAGGGCCAGACGGTGGTGGGCATTGCCGAAGACAGCCTGGGCCAAATCTGGCTCGGTACCCGTAACGGCCTTTTCAGTTTCGATGGGCAGTTGGTGCCCGGCACCACACCCGACCAGCGGGGCCTGAAGGTCTGGCCCGAGGTGGGCCCCAACGTAGAGGCCTTTGCCCGCCAGCCCGACGGGCGGTTTTGGGTGGGCAGCGAGCGGGGGCTGTTTTACCTCAAGGGTAGTTCCTGGGTACTCGACCAGCGGCCCGGGGCGCCGGTGGGCCTCCAGGTGAAAGAGCTCTACGTCGATCGGCAAGGGCAGCTGTGGGCCGGCACCTTGACCAACGGGCTCTACCGCCTGGGCAAGCTGGGGTACGAACACCTGAACCGCACCAACGACCTGCGCGACAACCAGGTAGAGAGCATCCTGGAAGACCAGGAGGGTGGGCTCTGGTTTGGCACCTACGTGGGGGGCGTCCACCGGCTGAAAGAGAGCAAGTTTACCAGCTACGGCCAGCGCGAGGGCATGATGGGCGAGTCGGCGTACTGTGTACTGGAAACCCCGTCGGATGGCGTATTCGTGGGCACCAACAACGGTGGTGTTACCCAATGGGTAAACGGCCGGGCCGTAGCCCACATTGGCAAAGCCCAAGGGCTAAGCGACAACTACGTGCGCACCTTGTACCGCAGCCCCGCGGGCGAGCTTTGGATTGGGTTCTACGGCAAAGGCGTCAATGTCGTGCGGCCCGATGGCAGCATCCGGCGGATTGACAGCCGCAGTGGACTGAGCGACAACTTCGTGCGCATTCTCTACCCAGGTGCCCAGGGTGCGCTCTGGATTGGCACCCGCAACGGGCTGAATTACCACCCCCCATCCGGTGGCAAGTTGGTGCAACTGGGCCGCGAGGCCGGGTTTCAGGTTACCAGTATCATTGCCCTGTGCACCGGCCCCGAGGGGCGGCTTTGGGTGGGCACCGAGGGTGGGGGCGTGTACCGGGCTGCCGCCACCAACCCCTTCGCGTTTGAGCCGCTGCCAGGCACCGAGGCCGAAGTCGTACTCGCCTTGCGTTACGACCCCGACCGTAACGGCGTGTGGGTGGGCACTTCTACCAGTTTGCTTTGGATTTCGGCTGCGGGCGAACTCACTCGCTTCTCTGCCCGGTACGCGGCGCCCGGCACCTTCCCCAACGGCATCACCCAGCTGCACCTCGACCCCAGCGGTACGCTCTGGATGGGCTCGAACGACGGGGTGTACCGCATTGAGCTGGCCCAGCTCGATGCGTTTAAGGCGGGCAAGGTGGCCCAGCTTACCGGGCGCCCCTACGGAGTACGCGACGGTATGCGCAGCGCCTCGTGCCTGCCGGGTGGGTACCCTAACCTGGCGCAGTTGCGCGATGGGGCGCTGTGGTTCCCCACCGCCACCGGCATAGCGTCCATTAGCCCGGCCCGGGTACCCCGCAACACGGTGCCCCCGCCGGTGGTCGTCGAGCTCTTTAAGCGCGATAGCCTGGTGGTGGCGGCCACCAGCCCCAACCCCAGCTTTTGGCCTAGCCGTACACCGCTCGAGATCCACTACGCTACGCTAAGTTTCACTTCCCCAGAGTTCGTAACCGCCAAGTACCGCCTCACGGGCTTTGACCTCGATTGGATACCTGCGGGCAACCGCCGCGTGGCGTACTACACCAACCTGCCGCCGGGAAAGTACCGGTTCGAGGTGCTGGCCGCCAACAACGACGGGGTATGGTCCGAGTCGTCGGCGGCGGTCGATCTGGTCATCCTTACGCCGTGGTACCAACGCTGGTGGGCCTATGGCATTTTCTTACTGGGGATGGGTGGGCTGGTCTACCTCGCTATCCGGGTGCGGTACCGGCAACTGGAGCACGAAAAGCACCGGCTGGAAGAAATCGTCGGTGAGCGAACCCAGGAGCTCCAGTACCAGAAAGCCGAGCTACAGAGCGCCTACGAGGAAATCAAACAGCAGATCCTGCAAGTGGAGCTCGCCAACCGCGACCTAGAGCACGCCTACAACGACATTGAGCGCCAGGCCAAGAACGTAAACGACAGCATGGAGTATGCCCGTCGTATCCAGGAGGCCATTTTGCCCAACCTGGCGGTGCTGCAAACCTCGCTGCCCAAGTCGTTCGTATACTACGCACCCCGCGACATCGTTTCGGGCGACTTCTACTGGTTCGTCCGCAAGGCCGAGGCCTTCTACCTCGCAGTCGTCGACTGTACCGGCCACGGTGTGCCGGGTGCGTTCATGAGCGTAATGGGCAATGCCCTGCTCAACCAGCTGGTCAACGAACGGAAGCTGCGCCAACCGGCCGACATACTGTACCACCTCAATACCGCCGTACAGAACAACCTGCACCAGTACGACCCCAACTCTACCTCGCTCGATGGGATGGAAATCGCACTCTGCGCGGTCAATCCCCTGGGCATGCACCTCACCTTCGCCGCCGCCAACCAAACCCTGTACCGGTTCAGGGGCAATGAGTTTGACGAGTTCCGCGGCGACCGCTACCCCATTGGGGGCGGGCAGTACGGCATCCGCACCTTTACGGCCCACGAGATCGACATTGAGCTCGGCGATACCTTCTACCTGTTTTCCGATGGCGCTGCCGACCAGTTCGGGGGCCCCAGGGGGCGCAAGTTTGGCTACCACCGCCTGCAGAGTCTTTTTGGGCAAATCCAGATTCTGTCCATGCGCGAGCAGCAGGCCCAAATCGAGCACACGCTCAACACTTGGCGGGGTGACCAGCGGCAGGTGGACGATATCCTCATCATTGGCTTCCGGTTCTAGCCGCGGAGCCTAAAAAAGACAAGCCCGGCCCCGAAGGGCCAGGCTTGAACCCACTATCAACCTCCGTGCGACCCTGGCAATCAGGCAGCCCTGTGCAGGTAGTCGGGTAATTCCATCGGTACGTCGAGCAGCAACAAATCGCTGCGCTCAATACCTGTTGCAGTCAGTTCAGTTGCTTCTTGTATAGCTAACCCATCACGCGGGCCAAGCGTTTCACCCGCTAGGGTCGCTTTGCCTTTTATTAAGAAAGCGTATACGCCGTTGCCTTGCCGACCTGGGGTGTAGGTAAGGCTTTGCCCTGGGGCCAACTCGGTGCGTGCAAACCACGCCTGCTGGTGAATGGCGAGGGCCCCGGGCATATCGGGGGCGACCAAGTACTGCCAGGTGCCCTGCCGCTCGGCGGCGGCAAATGAGCGCTGGTCGTACCGGGGGGTGTGGCCCAAGCGGTCGGTAAACACCCAGATTTGTAGCAGGTTGGTGGCTTCGGTGGGCAGGGGGTTTACCTCAGAGTGTTCGACGCCCGTGCCGGCGCTCATGACCTGAACATCGCCCGCGCGGATGATGCCCGTGGTGCCCATGCTGTCGCGGTGCTCAATGGCACCCTCTAGCAGGATGGTCACAATCTCCATGTTGTCGTGGGGGTGGGTGCCAAAGCCACGGCCGCCCGCTACAATGTCGTCGTTAAGCACCCGCAGCACCCCAAAATGGGTGCGTGCAGGGTTGTGGTACCCGGCAAAACTGAAGGTGTGCCGGGCCTCGAGCCAGCCGTGGTTCGCATAGCCGCGGCTGCTGCTGGGGTGAAGTATCTTTTTCACGGTAGTACGTAGGACCGAGGTCCAATTTGGTTGAGAAAACAACTAACACCTGCTACGGGCGCAGGGTTCATCCTTCACATTTTTGCCCATTTCAGGGCTGCAGTAGCACCCCGCGGCCGTGAGCTGTAGGCCCGCATGGTCAGGTTGTGTAAATTGCTTGTTATCTTACTGTGTAGTAAGCGCCGCCATGCCCAACCTGGTCACCCGCCTGTTCGAAATCCGTCCGTCGGCCGAGAGCCCCCGGCGGCAGCGTGTGGTGGTGCGGGTGGTGGCCGTAATGGCGGTGGCTCTGTCGGGCATTGTGGCCCTGCAGGTGTGGTGGGTGCTGCGCGAGCACGCCCAGCAGCGCGCACGCTTCGACCTGGGCGTACAGGCGGCGCTGCAGCACGTGGTGAACCAACTGGAGCTCGCCGAATCAAGGGCCGCGGTGCAAGAGCTGCTCGCCCAGGAAAAGTCGATTGACGGTAGCCTGCGCTGGGCCAGTGTTTCTCCCCCAACGGGTGCCAGCACAACCCGCACATGCCCCGTGCCCATTGACCAACCCTACACCGCCGTAGAGCTTTCGGGGGGGCGCCAGCACCGCTTGGCAACCTCTGACCCCGTAGTCGTTGACCAATGGTCTACGGGGGGGCACAGCGTGGCCATCGGCGACCATAGCTGCCAGCGCACCTACAGCCTGGCAGGGCAACGCGGCCAGTACCGGTTAACCTTTACCCAGGGGACCGACTCTGAGGCGGCCACGGGGGGCCTGGCCGATGGCCTTGAGAACCAGCGGTACCTGCTCAAACTCCGCTTTAAGCTTGAGAACCTGCAGATAGCGCTCACCGAACTACTCGATAACCCCAAGCCGGTCGCCGCCCGGCTCGATTCTGCCACCCTGGCCGCTGCACTGGCCACGGCCTTTGCCAACCACGGCATTACCCAGCCCTTTAGCTGGTGGGTAGACGACCGGGCCGGGCTAGGCCGCCAGGTGGCATTGGGCACCGAGCGCAGGGCCGACGATGCTTTCAGGGCCGAGCTATTCCCCAACGACCTGCAGCCTCAGCGGGCCCAGCTCCACGTGGTGTTCCCCAACCGGTTTGCCTATTCGCTACGCACTTCTGGCGGTGCCCTGGTGGCCTCGGTGGTTTTGCTGGCGTTGGTGGTGGGGGGCTATGCACATACCCTCTCTACCCTGGTGCGCCAGAAGAAGCTCAGTCAGATGAAGACCGACTTCATCAACAACATGACCCACGAGTTCAAGACGCCCCTGGCTACGCTCTCGTTGGCCGCCCAGGCCCTCGCCGAACCCAAGGCGCAGGCCTCGCCCGAGCGGATGGAGCGCCTGACGGGCATCGTACGTCACGAGAGCAAACGACTGGAAGGACAGGTGGAGCGCATTCTGCAACTGGCCGAAATGGAAGACCGCGGCCTGCGCATGGACAGCACCGTGGTGAACCTCTGCGACCTGCTGGCCGATGCCGTGCAGCACACCCGCCTCACGGCCGAGTCGAAGGGCGGCCTGGTGCGTCTCTACGACGCTGTACCCCTGGGTACGACCCTGCTCGGCGACCCCCACCACCTGTCGGGCGTGCTCTACAACCTGCTCGACAACGCCATCAAATACTCTGAGGCACCGCCCGAAATAACCGTGCGCTCGTACCTGCAGGGCGATACCTGGCACTGCAGCATCGCCGATCGGGGCATTGGCATGAGCGCCGAACAGGTGCGCCACATTTTTGAGGCCTTCTACCGGGCCTCTACCGGCAACCGCCACGATGTGAAAGGCTTCGGCCTGGGCTTGGCCTACGTCAAGTATGTGCTTCAGGCCCACGAGGGCACAATTGCCGTACACAGCACCCCGGGGCAAGGCAGTGAGTTCAGCTTTACCATCCCGCTCCACGTTACCCACCTATCTACCACCTAGCCTCAATGACACCCAGCGCACGTGTTTTGCTGGTCGAAGACGACCCGAATCTGGGCAGTGTCCTGGAGGAGTTTCTAGAGCTCAAAGGCTACTCGGTACTGCGGGTGACCGATGGCGAGGCGGCCCTGGCCACGGCCCGTGGCGAGCTGTTCGACATCTGTGTGCTCGATGTGATGCTGCCCAAAAAAGACGGCTTCGAGGTAGCCCGTGGCCTGCGGCAACTCTCGAAAGAAATGCCCATCATTTACCTCACGGCCCGGGGGCGGATCGAAGACAAGGCCCAGGGCTTTGAGGCCGGCGGCGATGACTACCTGACCAAGCCTTTCAGCATGGAGGAGCTCATCCTCAGGGTGCAGGCCCTCCTGCGCCGCACCGCCAAGAACGGGGCCACCGGCCAAGGCCAGGAGGTCTTCACCTTCGGGGGCTTCACCTTCAACTACGCCAAGCGCACCCTTACACTGGGCGGCAAAGAGAGCACCCTCACCTCGCGCGAGGCCGACCTCTTGCGGCTCTTGGCCCAGCACCTGGGCACTGTTGTGCGCCGCGAGGTGGCCCTCAAGCTCATCTGGGGCGACGACAGCTATTTCAACGCCCGGAGCATGGACGTATTCATCAGCAAGCTGCGCAAGTACCTCACCGACGACCCCCGCGTGCGCCTGATGAACGTGCACGGGGTGGGCTACAAGCTGCTGGTGGCGTAAGGCCCCCTGCCTTGCCGTACCTTCGCCGCACATATGCTGCTACTGCTGGCGCTGGCGCTCATTCTGCTCAACGGCTTTTTCGTGGCCGCCGAGTTTGCCTTGGTCAAGGTGCGGGCCACCCAACTCGATACGCTGGTGGCCCAGGGCAAGGCCAACGCCGCCACGGCGCGGGCCATCGTCCGTAAACTCGACGCCTACCTCTCGGCTACCCAGCTGGGCATTACACTGGCCAGCCTGGGCCTGGGCTGGGTGGGCGAACCCGCCGTGGCCGTGGTGTTCGAGGGCGTGTTTGCGGCCCTGGGCATCACCGACCCCGCCACCATCCACACCGTGAGCTTCGTGCTGGCGTTTACCGTCATCTCGTTCCTGCACATTGTGGTGGGTGAAATCGCGCCCAAGAGCCTAGCCATCATCTACCCGGTACAGACCAGCCTGGTCATTGCCTGGCCCATGCGGCTGTTTTACTACCCCTTCTACCCCTTTCTGGTGGTACTCAACTGGGCGAGCAACCGGCTGCTCAGGGCTATGGGCGTAGCCCAGGTGGGCGACAGCCACGGCATGGCGTACACCACCGAGGAGCTGGTGCACATCACGGCCGCCAGTACCGCCGAGGGCATCATTTCGCGCAACGAGGGCCAGCTACTCACCAACGTGCTCACGTTCTCAGACCACGTGGCGCGCGAAATCATGGTGCCGCGCAACCGGGTGGTGTGGCTGCCCAACACCGCTACGCTCGACGAGGCCCTGGCCGTGGCCATCGAGAGCGGGTTTACGCGCCTGCCTGTGGCCGAAGCCACGCTCGACAACGTGCTGGGTATCCTCAACACCCGCGACCTCTTCACGCGCCTGCTTGAGGGCCGCACCGACGTGCCCCTTACCCGCCTGATACGCCCGGTCTTTTACGTGCCCGAGAACATGCCCGCCCAGCGGCTGCTGCTCGAGTTCCAGAAGCAGCATTCGCACCTTGCGGTGGTAGTTGACGAGTACGGCGGCCTTTCGGGCATTGTTACCCTGGAAGATGCCCTCGAAGAACTGGTGGGCGAAATCCAGGACGAGTACGACCAAGAGCGCCAGCCCATCCTGGCCACCCCCGAGGGGTACTCGGTAGACGCAGCCCTGCTCCTCGAAGACCTGTGCCGCGTGCTGGGCCTTCCGCCCGTGCCCTCCGATGCCGATACCGTGGGCGGCTACGTATTTGAGCAGCTCAACCGTGTAGCCGCCGAGGGCGATAGCGTGAGCCTGACGGCCACCTGGGGCGTTCGGGTGACCGAAATGGAAAAAATGCGCATTGCCCGCGTAGCCGTCTACCGCCAGACGCAGCCCGCCGCCGTAGAGGCCTCCTAGCCCAGTAGTTGCGCCCGGGCAGCCTGGTACTCGGCCACGAGCCGTTCGACGACCTCTGCCGCCGTTGGGCAGTCGGCTATCAGCCCGGCCACCTGGCCAATTTCGAGCTCGCCCTCGGCGAGGTCGCCCTCAAAAATACCCCGTTTGGCGCGGCCCCGGCCCAAAAGGGCCCGTAGCTCCTCGGGTGTAGCGCCCCGGGCTTCGGCGGCGGCTACCTGGTCGTAGAAGGGGTTGCGCAGCAGGCGTACAGGTGCCAGCGCCTTGAGCGTAAGGGCCGTAGCACCTTCGCCGGCCGCGACCACGGCCTGTTTGAAGGCCGCGCTTGCCGAGCTCTCGTGGGTAATGGCAAAGCGGCTGCCCACCTGCACGCCATCGGCGCCCAGGGCCTGGGCGGCCAGCCACTGCGCCCCGGTGGCAATGCCCCCGGCAGCGAGCACAGGGATGTCTACCGCCGCGCGGACGGCCGGCACGAGTACCAGTGTCGTGGTCTCCTCGCGCCCGTTGTGGCCCCCGGCCTCGAAGCCCTCGGCCACCACGGCGTCGCACCCGGCGGCCTGGGCCTTCTGGGCAAACCGCGCCGAACTCACCACGTGCACCACGGTGCAGCCCAGGTCTTTGAGCCGTGGCGTAAGCGTGGCCGGATTGCCCGCCGACGTGAAGACGATCTTCACCCCCAGCTCGGCTATCGCCTTCAGGTGGGCTTCGATGTCGGGGTAGAGTAGCGGCAGGTTTACCCCAAAGGGCTTATCGGTCGCGGCCTGGCAGTTTACGATGTGCTCGCGCAATACCTCGGGGTACATCGAGCCTGCGCCCAAGAGGCCCAATCCGCCCGCGTTGGCCACAGCGCTGGCCAGTCGCCAGCCGCTGCACCACACCATGCCGGCCTGTACGAGGGGGTAGCGGGTGCCGAAGAGCGTGGTGAGGGGCAACCGCCCGGCGTCAGACATTAAAGTCGATCTCGGTATTGTCGCCGATGTTTACCGCCTGCCAGCGGCCCCGTAGCGTGGTATCGTTGCCCACCAGCGAGTCGCGGAGCACCAGGTCTTCCAGCGTGGCGTAATCGCCTACAATGGTGTTCTGCACGATGCTCCGGCGCACGGTCGCGTTCTCTCCGATGGCCACGTAGGGCCCAATGATGGCGTGCTCCAGCGTGCAGCTCTCGGGTACATACACCGGCGGGATAAGCAGCACGCCCGGGTAGCGTGCATGGGGCACCGGGTGGCTGGCCCGGCGGAGCAGCAGTTGGTTGGTGGCCAGCAACGTTTCTTTCTCCCCGCAGTCGAACCAGCTGTTCACCCGTGCGGTGGCAATGGGTACACCTTGGGCCACCAGCGCCATAAGGGCATCGGTGAGGTGGGTTTGGGGGTGGTCGTGGCGGTTGGGCGCCAGAACCGGCTCTACGATGGCGGCCAGGGCCGCGAAGAGTGCCTCGGCTTCGAGGATCTTGTACAGGCCCACCAGGGCCAGGTTGCTTTTGGGGATGAGCGGCTTTTCGATGAGCCGCGTGGCCAGGCCCTTGTCGTCGACCTCGACGACCCCGAAGTCGCCGGGCGTATCTACCTCGGCCACACTTACCACCGAGGTCGGGCTCGCCAGAAAGGCCGACAGGTTAGTGTCAATAATCGTATCGCCCAGGGCAATGACAGGCACCCGGCCGGTGCCAACAAAGTGGTCTTTGCATAGGTAGATGGCGTGGGCCAAACCCAGGCGGGGCTCCTGGCGCACAAAGCTGTACGTCAAGCGCCCGCGGTAGGTAGCCTCGATGTACTGCTGGATTTTGTCGCCCAGGTAGCCGATAACGAACACAAAGTCCTGGATGCCTGCCGCCTGCAGGCCCTCGACGATGTGGCTCACCAAGGGCTTGCCGGCCACCGGGATCAGGGCCTTGGGCTGGGTGTGGGTGTGGGGCCGGAGCATGGTGCCCGCACCAGCGACCGGGATAATGGCTTTCATCCTGGCCCCGAAGGTAACGCCCGCGCGGGGTTGTAGGGCCCTGGGTCGTATCTTCGGGCGTACCGTAGTCGTAGTACGGTTGCTGCCTATGTACCCTGGCCTGCTTGCCACCGCGTTGTGGCTCATCCTGTACCACCTGCTCCCGTTGGTGGGCGTCAACTTCCCCGAGCAAACCACGGTCTACGAGGTACTGCGCCTGGTGGCGGGGGTGCTGCTGGTGTATCACATCCGCGCAACACGCAACCGCTACCTGGGCATGGTGCTGGCTGGGGTCTACTTCATCCTGCTGGGGTTGGTGTTCTTTTTGGGGCTTTCGTCCCCCAGCCTGGGGCTTGTGCTGAGCGTGTTGGCACTGGCCAGTGGCGTGCTGCTCTTTATTGGTGCGCCCAAGGCGTTCAGCCACATACTGGGCTACAAACTCTTTGGGGCCTACCTTATCGTGGTGGCTGCCATTGGGCTGCTGCACCTGAGCTTCAACGGCCTGAACCTCGTGGTTGCGGTGCTTGCCATCGGTGCGGGGGTGTTACTGCTTATCCGCCGGTAATGGCCCTGCTGCACGTAGAGCACATCGGCATCGCGGTAGCCGATGCCCAGCGGGCCACGCAGCTCTTCGACCTACTGCTGGGAGCACAGCCCTACAAAGAAGAGGTTGTGGAACGCGAGGGCGTACGCACGGTCTTTTACCAGACGGGCCAAACCAAGATCGAGCTGCTGGAGCCCACGCGCCCCGATTCGCCCATCGCAGGCTACCTCGGCAAACGCGGCCCCGGCCTGCACCACATCGCCTTCGAGGTCGTCGACATCCGGGCCGAGATGACCCGCCTGGCCGCCGCCGGCTTCGAACTGCTATCCGATACCCCAAAACCCGGCGCCGACGGTAAGCTCATCGTCTTTTTGCACCCCAAAACCACCGGCGGGGTGCTCGTAGAGCTGTGCCAAGAAGTCATACTAAACGAATTATGAGCGATAGTCTATTTTTTATATTTCCCGCACGACTAGATACAGATATAGACATCAATAGCGTGTTGGGGTCCACCAAAAGTAGCGGAATAACTGATGGCAGTACAAATAGATTTGGCGAGCTTAGTTTCGGCCCAGAACTAATTTCTGCACTACAAAAGGATAAATTCCTCATTCACGATCACCCTGATGGAAGAGGATTTACCTTTGAAGGCTATGATGGGGTTAAAATTGAAGTGAATCCAATGTTTGCCACAGCGCTCAAGGGCGTTTTGCCGAACGGCAATGTTGTTAGGGAAGACAATTTATTTGATTACTTTAATGTGATTCAAGTAGATTCGACTATCAAGCTAAATGGATTTGATATACATCAAATAGATTTCGCTCACCACGTTGGGTGGGGGAGGTTGTTTTTCCAGTTTCGAGGGGCGTTTCCATATGATCCTACTGACTTTAAGCCAACTAGAACATTAGAGCTTTTTACCTCTGCTTTTTCCTCTGAGTTTTCTTGGTGTTGGTCAAGGTATTAGTTATCATGGAAGGTTACAGATAGAACGCATTGCTTCAACTAAAAGGAGCTTGCTCCCCGCTTTCAGCCCACCGGCGTAGCTTCGCCCACCTGCCTATGGTCTGCCCGTACTGCCTGAGTACCATTCAAAAGATTGCCGTGCAGGAAACCACCGGCGCCTATGCGTGCCCGGTATGCAAAACGGTCATCCCGCGCGGCTACGTTGACGAGCGCGATACGCCCAAGTGCACCGTGGGCGTGGTCGGGTTTTCGGGCCACGGCAAGACGGTGTACCTCACCAGCCTGTTTAGCACCATCGGCAAGCTGAGCAAGTACTGGGACGGCTTTTACTTCCGCTCGCTCGACGACTACACGCACAAAATCCTCTACGACCAGGTCCCCAAATTCGAGCGGGGCATTTTGCCCGAGAGCACACCGGCCAACTTCCCCAACCCGGCGCTGATCAACTACAACAAGCTGCCGCTCTTTGGCAACAGCTACCTGGGCTTCTACGATACCGCGGGCGAGGTCTTCAACGATTCGGCCCAGATCAGCCGGGCTGGGTTTTTCGTGGCCCATTCCGATGTCGTGCTCTTTATCCTCTCGCTCCAGGACTGCGACCCCCACCGGCTCGACGACGAAATGAGCCGCCTGCTCGATACCTACGTCCGCGCCGTCAAAGACCACCTGAACATCAACCTCAAGGCCCACCAGCAGATCATCGTCATCTTCTCGAAGGCCGACCTTATCGACCACCGGCTGCCCGAAGAGCTGCACGACTGGCTCGATGACGGCGAACCCGAGTGGTACGTCATCGACTTGCCGGGCAAGGTGCTCGACCTACAGATCAAGAGCACCCTCATCGAAGAATGGCTGCGCGACGAGATCGGGGCCGCGCGGTTCATCAACATGATCAACGACAACTTCCGGCAGGTGCGCTACACCCTGGTGTCGGCCACCGGTATGCTCACCGACACCGAACTGGCCAGCCTGAACCGCGAAGACGTCGCCAGCGACCTCCAGCCCCGCCGCGTGCTCGACCCCTTCTTCCTCATCCAAGACTACGCCCGCATGCGCCAGGCCGAATACAACCGCACGGCCGTCCGGCGCGACATCAAGGGGTTCTTCCACCGCGTGCGCGAAGGCCTGGGCATGGCCCGCAACCGCCTGAAGCAGAACCGGCGCTAGCCGTCTAGCCTTTCCGTCCGAACTTCTTGCGGTCGCTTTCTTCGAGGTAGATTTTGCGCACACGAATGTTCTCGGGTGTCACTTCAACGTACTCGTCGCCCTCAATGTACTCCAGGGCCTGCTCCAGGCTCATGAGGATGGGCGGGGGCAGGCTCACGGCCTCGTCGCTACCACTGGCGCGCATGTTGGTGAGCTGCTTGGTCTTCTGCACGTTTACCGTCAGGTCGTCGGGGCGGTTGGTACGGCCCACCACCTGGCCGCCGTACACCTCGCTGCCAGCCTCTACAAAAAACTCGGCCCGCTCGCTCAGCTGGAACATGGCAAACGCCTCGGCGCGGCCAGTGCCTTTGCTGATGAGCACACCGTGCCCGCGGTCGGGCATCTCGCCCTTTTTGGGCTCGTAGGCATCGAAGCGGTGGGCCATGATGGCCTCGCCGGCCGTGGCCGTGAGCAGCTCTGACCGCAGCCCGATGAGCCCTCGCGAGGGGATGCGGAACTCCAGGTGCTGTAGGCTGCCTTTAGGCTCCATCACCCGCAGCTCGCCCCGGCGCATGCTCACGCGCTGGATGACGGCCCCGCTGTGCTCTTCGGGTACGTCTACCACCAGTACCTCGATCGGTTCGTGCACCTGGCCGTCTACTTCTTTGAAAAGTACCTGGGGCTGGCCTACCTGAAACTCGTAGCCCTCGCGCCGCATGGTCTCAATGAGTACCGCCAGGTGCAGTACGCCCCGGCCGTAGACCAGGAACTGGTCAGCGCTGTCGGTCTCGAACACCCGTAGGGCCAGGTTCTTCTCGGTCTCCTTGAAGAGCCGGTCGCGCAGGTGGCGGCTGGTCACGTACTTGCCCTCGCGGCCAAAGAAGGGGCTGTTGTT
>JANRLA010000004.1:0-24918 GCA_033763015.1 Bacteroidia bacterium | reverse complement strand
CGCCCGGTAGGTGCTTCGGGCTTCTTTGAGGTGGTCGAAGACCTCACGGCTGGTGGGGGTTTCGACGAGAAACTGGCCGAAGTCGTCGGCTTGAAAGGTGGACATGGGGGTACGGGTTTGCCACAAATGACTAGGGGACGGTAGGAGCCACTGTCCGGTTGTGTCCAGATAGGGGTAGATATGACCGGATATGACCGGATATGACCGGATATGACCGATACGGCAGTGGGGTGTAGTGGGCCAAAGGGCTGACCCACTACGGCTTGTGCGGGAGGTGCTGGAGGTTGTGAGCGGGCCTGCCTGGGTGGCCTGCCACCTGTGAGCCACCTGTCTTGTAGGTGACGCGCACTGCCGCTGGCTTGTGAGGCGCCTGTTGCATGCCAAGTTGAGTGAGGCTGTTCAATCAAGTGGGGCGGGGAAGCAATGTATCGCAGGCAAGAAGCTATCTTGGGTAGTGAAGTATGCTTCAGTGGGCTTTTTGCTACTGGTATACCTTGCCACGGGCTGGCGGCTGTGGTTTCCTATCGTTCATTATCAGGTGAACTACACGGCGTATGTGGCACGTTGCGAGAATTTGGCACGCCCACAATTGAAGTGCAATGGCAAGTGCGTACTTGCCAAGCAGCTCAGAGCGGCTGCCGAATCTGCCAGCCAGTCGGGCCCGCCTCAGGCTCCACCTTTTTTTGATGTTACCCCCCACCTAGTGCTGGTTTCGCACCCCTGCAGGGCAGAGGCGATGCAGTCTGTACGAGCAGTCTTTGCCCCCGAGCAAAGCCTGACAGGCCGAATACCTGAAGGGGAAACAGAGCCCCCGGAAATGAACGGCGTAGTCTGATTCGGCCAGGCCATGCGGCTTGGCTGGTGGCCATATCGTTCATTTCAACTTTTTCTTTTATGCAATGCATTAAACGAGCCCTCGTTGTAGGGCTCTTGGGGGTTCTATGGGCATACAGTGCCCATGGGCAAATCAGCGGGACCGTGCTGAACGCCGACGGCCAGCCGGTGGCTGGTGCGGTTGTTCGGGTTTTGAACGCACCCAACCAAACCATAACGGCTGCAGACGGCAGTTTCTGGCTGGATGTAGCCGGTACTTCCGTGCAGTTGTCGGTCACTAAAGCGGGCTATGCCTTGCAGGTTGTCCTGGCGTCCAATCCTAGCAATCTCACCATTACGCTTGCCACGCAAGAGGTGGCTTTGGACGAGGTGGTGGTATCAGCTGAACGCCGCGAGCAGTCGTTGCACCAGTCAACGGTGGCCGTGACAGCACTAAGTGCCGCTCGCATACAGGATACGCGTACTTGGCAATTGGCCGACTTACCGGGGCTAATCCCTAACTACTACTACCAATCGCTTGGCGTGAGCTTCCAGCAAATTCAGAGCATCCGGGGCATCCAGGTGTTTAGTGAGAACGCCGCCGTGGCTACCTACATGGATGGCGTCAACAACCTCGACATCATCGCGAATGGTGTCCAATTGAACGACATCGAGCGAATTGAGGTGCTGCGGGGGCCGCAGGGGACACTTTTTGGCCGTAATGCAATGGGGGGCGTAGTCAATATCACGACCAAACAGCCAGGCAATATCCCCGGTGGTGGTGCTGAAGTGAGCCTGGGCAACTTCGGGCTACGGCGTTACAGTGTGGCGTTCCGCTCGCCGATCGTGCCCGACAAGGTGTTCCTTGGTATTGCAGCGCTGTACAACCGCCAGGAAGGGTACCTTACCAACGATACCACTGGCACAATCAATCCACAGGCGGACGCCAATGGCCAGCGCGTAGGCGACGAAACCAGCACCTATGGCAGTTTGACGCTTACCTGGCTGCCCAACAGCAACTGGCGGATTACTGCCAATGCCAAGGCTCAAGTAGACGCATCTGACAACAGTAGTTTCTACACTTCGGTACCCACTGAATCATTGGCCCGGGCCAATCCGGATAAGATTTTCTTGAGCCGGATTACCCAGCACCAACGTAACCTGTTCAACAGCTCCTTGGCGGCGAACTACTACGGCACGGGCTTTACGCTAGCATCGGTTACAAGCTATCAACGTATTGGCATTGCGTTCTCAGACCTAGACTTCGGTGGCGGCAATATCTATTGGAGTTACGGTGCGGATGGCCGTATTGGCGGCGAGTCGAAGCCGCAGCAAGTCGTGACGCAGGAATTCAAACTGACCAGCACAAACCCAGCAGCGAGCTTTCAGTATACGGTTGGGGTGTTCGGTTTTTGGCAGAACAGCTTTGAGCCGACAACCAACACCGTGCTGGACAGCCCCTTCTTCCCTGGCGCACTGGCCATTGCAACCAACGATGGCGAGAATCAGGGCATCGCAGTGTACGGCCAGGGCAGCTATGTTGTGGTTGACAAGCTAACGATAACCGCTGGCCTACGCTACGACAACGAAGACCGCGAAAGCACCGTCGGCACCAATGCCATTGTAGCTGGCAGTGTCGGCACTGCTAGTACTGCGACGTACCGTGGTAGTTACTCGGCGTTGTCGCCCAAGGTTGCGGTGGCATATCAGTTTACTACACAAGGCAGTGTGTACGCTAGTTATACGCGGGGGTACCGGCCCGGTGGCGTCAATACCCAGGTGGTGCCCCCGGGCGTCAGTCAAACGTTTGACCCAGAGTACAGTGACAACTTTGAGATTGGTGCCAAATACGCTACAGCCAATCGTAAGTTGCAAATTAGTGCCGCTGTGTTCCGGATTGACTGGACCGACCTGCAGTTTTTCAGCCAGGTACAGCCCGGTACGTTTATCCGCAGCAATGTGGGCGACGCGCTCTCTCAAGGAGTTGAACTGGAAGCAACCTGGTTGCCGGTGCCTGGACTACAGCTGGAGTTTGCCGGTGGATGGAACGACACCGAGTACAAGGACTTTACGCTACGCAGCTTTTTTGGCGAGCCTGTACCCGTTGATGGCAACCGACTCTCGAACGCGCCGGAATACACCAGTATGTTGGCCGCGCAATACACGCTGCCGCTCAACGGCACCTGGCGACTGGTGGGTCGTGGCGAGTGGCGCGCATTTGGCGATCAGTTCACCGATATTCAGAATACGCTTGAGCAACCCGCCTACAACCTCCTGAATGCACATGTGGGCATCAGTAGCGAACGCTTCGACCTATTTGTCTGGGGCCGAAACCTGACCGACGAACGTCCGCTAATCTACGGAACACCCGACACAGGCTTCGGGCGCGCAAGCATTGTTGGCCCTCCTACAACCTACGGCATGACGCTAACGACTCGGTTTTAATTCATTTATCCACCGGCCAGGTGGGTTGACCACCTGGCCTTTAGCTGCCACCGCTTATGAAGAATATCCTAGTAGCTTTTTTTTGCTTTGCAGCAACCTGTAGCGTGCGCTGCCAAACGCCACAAGCCGATCCGCATACCCAACTCCTGCTGGATGTGGTTGGTACCCCCACTGTACCGATTGGCACGATCGGTATCTTAGTCTACCCCGGCTGCAATGATCTAGATGTGTTCGGGCCCCGCTATGTTCTGGGCCAGTACATGGGCGCCAAAACCCTATTTGTGGCAACCCAACCTGGCCCCATCCGAACCGTGATGGGCGTGGACATAGTACCGGATACCGTACTTACCAGGGTCGATCAACTCGATATTCTGGTTGTCCCCGGCGGGGCACAGGGCACAGTCGATATTGCTAAAGATACCGCTGTACTGGCCTGGATTCGCCGCATTGATGCCAAAACCCACGTCACTGCCAGCGTGTGCACAGGTGCGTGGGTCTTGGGCGCGGCAGGGCTGCTGGAGGGCAAATCGGTGAGCACCAACTGGTATCGGGCACAGGAGGCAATGGCCCAATTCGGCGCTCGGTACACAGGCCAGCGGTTTACGCACGACGGCAAGTACTGGACTTCTGCTGGGGTTACGGCGGGCATGGACATGAGTCTGGCCCTGCTTGCGCAGCTCTGGAGCCTGCCGTACGCGCAGGGTGTCATGTTGGACATGGAGTACGACCCCAGCCCTCCTTTTGTCGGCGGCACACCCGAGAAAACCCCACCGGCAGTCTTTCAGCTGATGCAAACTATGTACGACATGGGGCTCTACGACCAGCTTCATCGGCTAAAACCCCCCGCAACCACGGGCAAATAGTTTTACTACTGGTACCGTATGCCGTATCGCCACATTTAGGTGGTGGTACGGCAGTTTGTTGGATTGGTGACGAGTGTCTTTGTCGGCATAATTTTCGGTAGTCTAAACATGTTCTGAAGCAGTTTAGATTCTGCCCCACCAGCAATCAGAACTGGTGCACGTAGCTCAACTTGACAATCGCCATTTGGTTACTGGTTCTGAAGCGCGATCCATCGCTGGTGATAGGCACCAGCTCGTCGGCGGCGTTTTCGTTCCACACTAAGTAGACGAACGAAAGGGGCCTTACCTCCCAGGCAAATCGTACATTCCAACGTACGGCGGTTTGAAAACTGTTGTACTGATACAGGCTAAAGAGCTGTAGGCGGGGGTTTAGTGCAACCCGAATCTCGGGACCCACCAAATGGGTAGTAAGGCTTTGGTTGGTTTCACCCAAGTTCTCAAGCACCTGCGCCGAGTATTCAGCCCCTATCGATAGGTTGGGCAGTGGTGAGTAGCGGAGGGTTGAGCGGACATTGGTAAGCCAGCCATCAAAATATCCGCCTGTACCCACACTGACTTGGGTGCTCAGCTTTCTGGAAGGGTCAGTGTTGTAGTCAAGGTACACGCTTTCGTACGTGTACCTGTTAGGGGAAATAGTGATGCCCAGGGGCACGAAGGGGTCGGAAAGCAACTGCCACTGCTTGTCGAAGGTGAGAACCAGCTTAGCATCGGTATGCCAACGTAGGTAGATGGGGTAGGCATAGACCCGTGCTTCGACCAGTGCGCCGCTAGTAACTGCGTGGTATAGATCGGCGCCGCCCCCGGGCTCAAAGGCCCGAATGCGTTTACCCCGCCAGTCGGGTCGCCAGTTCAGGTAAAACGCAGGGCTATTCCAGATGATGTCGTTCCGGCCCACAAACCCTACGCCGGGAGCAAAGTCTGGGCTAATAATCCCAAATACATAGCCGACATACCCATTATTGCTGTTGTAAAAGCCCCAAACATGGCCCATATAGCCATTGCCAGGCCCCATTGTAGTAAGGCTTGTGGCAGCGCTAAACTCTATACCTACATCTTGGGTGATACGAACGATTCCGTCGGCTGAGTACACCTGATTTTGACGGGAGGGCGCAGTCTCGGTGGCTGTATCGTACCGGTAGGTGGCCAAAACGCCCACGGTACTTTGCTTACCGATGTTGCGCTGGTAGCGGCCTACCCCAATTTGGCTTGCGGGGTTGCTCGCGTCGGCCCCCTGTTGAATCACCAACCCACCGAAGGACTGCTTGGCCGTTCGGCTAACGAACCTGCCCCCTGCTTCAATGGGCAATGTCGTACCATCGTCGGCCAACCCAATGCGGCGCGAAAAGAAAGGTTGGGCCAACTCGCTCAGGCCGCTAGTAAACAAGGAGGCGTTGTCGAGGAAAAACTGCCGCCGCTCGGGGAAAAAGACCGTGAATCGGGTCAGGTTGTTTACCTGACGGTCTACATCGGCCTGGGCGAAGTCGGTGTTGAAGGTCAGGTCGAGAAAGTCGTTTGGCGACAACGTCCAACGTACTTCACCGCCCGCATCCCACTGGGTCAGACGAGAGGTGCCCGTTGGGGCAACCAGCCGCTCGGTTCTCAGGGTTGCGTAAGGTTGTAGCCGCACCTGAAGGCGGCTGGGCGGTGGAGGTACCAAGCCCGTCACCTCACCGGCGTAGGCCATCCGGTAGGGCGAATAGGCACGTGGCCAGGGCGACCAACCCGATTTCTGGTTGCTGCGGCGTACGGTTCGCTCGAGTTGTAGGCCCCAGGTGGCGGTGCTGTCGGTGGGTTTGGGATAGCGCAGGCTTGCCCACGGGATGGCCATTTCGGCGGTCCAGCCGGTATCAGTTCGGGCGGTACGCACGCGCCAAGGTGTATCCCAGTCGCGGTCGAAAAGGTTGTCATCGAAGACTAATAGGTCACTCTGATTGCCGTAGGGCGTAGTTTGGAAGGCCTGCGCATTGCGTCGGTCGAGAAAGGGGTCGAAAACGGCACCGACCAAGTCGTTGCTGAGGTAGTCAAAATCGCGGCGCAGGTTTACCACGCGCTCACCGCGCCTTCCTAAGCTATCGAGAGCCCAAAAACCCAGGTAGAGGTACCGGTTGTCGAAGCGAACCTTTACCCGCGTCATCTGGTCGGGAGCTTCACCCTGGTTGGGCTCCACCTGCCGAAAGCCCGTTGCGGCGTCAGCGCCAGACCAGTCCGCTTCGTCCAGTACGCCATCCACACGGATGCTGGTGGCAGTGCGAGCACGCACGCGCGGTCGCAGGCTATCTGCCGGTGGTTGGAATGCCGTCTGGGCACACACGTTGGGTGCCACCAGTAACAAGACTAGCGACGAAATCAGGCACTTTACCATTGCGGCCAGGGATCGGCAGGCTTGAGCTTACCCTTGCGGTAGGCCTCAAACTCCAGGTTAGTGCACAGGCAGCCGGCGAGCTCGTACTTGATCTTGGCTTCGTCCATCTCGATACCTATGATGACCAGTTCGTTGTGGCGGTCGCCCACTTCGGGGTGCCACCGCGCGCGGATAGCCGCCTGATCGGGATGGGGTAAGGCCTTGAACCGCTCGGGCATGGCGGCCCACCAGTACCCGGCGGGGTCGGCCCGCAGCGAACCCCCGGCCTGGCTGAAGTTCAGGGCCTGCGCCGGGCGGCTCAAAATCCAGAAGAGCCCTTTGCTTCGAATGATGCTGCTGGGCCAGCGCTCGGTGATGTAGTGCCACAGCCGCTCGGGGTGGAAAGGTCGGTGGTCCCTAAAAACGAAACTGTGGATGCCATACTCCTCGGTTTCGGGCGTGTGGCCGATCTTACCAAGCTCTTCCTGCCAGGCAGGGGCCTCGGCGGCAGTCGCGGCATCAAAAAGCCCGGTATTGAGTACCTGGTGCAGATCAACGTTGCCAAACGTGCTGCCTAGGATGCGGGCATCGGGGTTGAGTTTGAGTAGCAGGCCCCGCAGCAGCCCGGCATCTTCTTCGGGCACCTGGTCCAGCTTGTTCAGCACGAGCACGTTGGCGAACTCAATCTGGTCTGTGATGAGATTTACGAGGTTACGCCGGTCTTCAGGCGAAGCCCCGACGGCAAGCTGATCGAGCGTAGCATCGCTGCCGAACTGGTCCCAGAAAGCTTTGGCATCTACCACCGTGACCAAGGTATCGAGGCGGGCGAAACGCGAAAGATCGGTGCCTGTTTCCTCGTCTTTGAAGGTGAATGTTTGCGCCACGGGCACCGGCTCGCTGATGCCGGTGGATTCGATGAGCAGGTAGTCGAACCGGTTCTTGCGGGCCAAGGCCTCCACTTCTTTAATCAGGTCGCCACGGAGGGTACAGCAGATACAGCCATTGGACATTTCGACGAGCTGCTCCTCGGTGCGCGAAAGAGCCGCGCCTTCGGCCACGAGCCGGGCGTCAACGTTCACCTCGCTCATGTCGTTGACAATGACAGCCACCCGAAGCCCTGCCCGGTTGTTCAAGACGTGGTTTAGGAGCGTGGTCTTGCCCGCGCCCAAAAAGCCAGACAATACCGTGACCGGCAATAACTTTTCCATCGCTTATCCTAACGTGTTTAATGTGTCTAGCCTGAGTAGTAAGCGTTTGGGGCTTCCTGGCACCAATGCGGGGCTTTTGTGTAAAACAGCTCCGTGCTCGCTACAGGGGTGTAAGGCCCCCTTCAGTAGCGCCACTGCCCCAGTGGGTACTTGCCGGATGAGCGCATCCGGTATATCAGTTCCTTCAGGCACACTGTGTGCCTCAGGCACGGCCAATAGCGTACCTGGGCCTTGATAGGTGCAGAGCAGCCGTAAATCGTTGATGTCTGCATGAAATTTGCGGCATAGGTCATTATCAATAGCACCCAAGTAACAGCGTAGGCTACTACTCTGAGTAATGGTGCAAAAGGCAGTGGCGAGTGAATTGATATCGTCTACTAGCCCAGCTACGTGACAGTAATCAATGGTTGCCTTGCACAAAAAATCCGATAACAAGTGCTGAGGGCCCTGAAACTTGAGTGCCTCAAATCCCGCGTCAACTAGTTGGCGCGCTTCGTTACGTACAGTTGGCTGTGGTTCCCGGTGCCAAACTGCCAACTGGTACTGCGGCGCATGTACACGGGTGCCAGCATCTAATGAAGAAAGCTGTAGGCAGACGCTGTCTGTTCCCGTCGTAAGGTGCACTATAGGTAGTGTAGACATTGTGTAAAATTAGGGTGCGAGCCCTCAAATGCAACACTGTTGCATTTGAAAACGCCTGCCACTAGCTTGCGTCCGCTTTATTTATACTCCAGCTGCCCATGGCGCCCTCACTTTCGAAATCCTGGCCAGATTGGTTAGGGATCGTTGCCTCAAGTCTTTGCCTGTTGCACTGTGGAGTATTGCCCTTGTTGCTTACGCTCCAAGTGCTACACTTACAGGTGTTGGAGTTTCCGGGCATAGATGCCTTCTTGGCGGTTACGGCAGCCCTGGGGGTTTGGCTAGGTAGCCGTCACCATACGCTGAGCGTACGCATTGGAATGTGGGCCCTACTAGGCCTGTTAGTCTTGGGGCTGGTGGTTGAGCATACTGCTGTTGGCCATTGGGTGATTTGGCTAGCAGCTCTGGGGCTTGCCAGTTTTCACGTCCGGAACATTGTCCGTCACAAGGCCTGTGGTTACACTCGCTAGTGTTTCGTACGCTTATCCAGGGGGGCAGCCCATTCGCTTCCCAGACTGGCAGGCCGAGAAAGGCTCGCACTGGCTCGTAACGGGCCCCTCGGGCAGCGGCAAAACCACACTGTTGTATTTGTTGTCGGGCTTGCTCACCCCCAACACAGGCGAGGTTGAGGTTGAGGGTGCGCGTCTGAGCCAACTCAGTGAACGGCAACGCGATGCATATCGGGCCCGCAGCGTGGGCTACATGCTTCAACGGCCGGCCTTGCTACCAGCCCTCACAGTGCATCAAAACCTGAACCTGGCCTGGCGCATGGCCCAGAAGGCGGGCAAACCCGAGCTTGGCTACGCAGACGTGGGCCTCGGCGACTTTGGCGGGCGCTTCCCTCACCAACTCAGCGTAGGCCAGGCTCAGCGCGTGGCGCTACTCAGGGCCGTGCAGCACAAACCGACCCTCCTCTTGGCTGACGAGCCCACAAGTGCGCTCGATGCCGTCAACGCTACAGCGGCCATTACGCTTCTGCTACAGACCGTTCGGCAGACCGGCACCACGCTGGTGGTGGCCAGCCATGACGCACGGCTCCACGATTACTTCGAACACGAGATCGCCTTGCAGCCATGACTCCGTTTGCCATCGTGTGGGGCTACCTGAGGCACGATTGGCTGGAACGCCTGCTCAACGCTTTGCTCTTGGCTGTAGCGGTGTGCCTTTTGAGCGTGGGGCTGTGGTTTGCCCACCAGCTCGAAACGCGCTTTTTGGGTGAAATTCGGCACGTAGACCTGGTGGTGGGTGCCAAGGGCAGCCCGCTGCAGCTCATCCTCTCGGGGGTGTTCTACCTTGATGCCCCCACCGGCAACATCGCCTGGGCCGATGCCCTACGCCTACAGCGTAACCCGCTGGTTGCGGCGGCGGTACCACTCTCGCTCGGCGACAACGCGCTGGGCTGGCGTGTTGTGGGCACCACGCCCGAGTTCTTGCCATTCCACCAGGCGGAGTTAGCCCAGGGTAAGCTCTGGCAGAAGCCGTTTGAGGCCGTGGTCGGCGCGAATGTGGCAAAAGACTTGCCACTGGGGCAGGAGTTCCGCAGCGGGCACGGCCTTTCTACCATGGGGGATGACAACGACCACGACCACAAGGATCATGACCACAAGGATCATGACCATGCGCACGAAGATCAGGATCACTCGTCTGCGAACGACCATGACCACGCGCAAGAAGACAGCGCTGCCACACCTGCTGCCAGTGCCGACACTGACCCCCATGCAGCCAATGCCTACCGTGTGGTGGGGGTGCTCGCGCCTACAGGTACAGTTTTGGATAACCTGGTGCTCACCAGCCTGGCCAGTGTCTGGCGTATCCATCCCACCGATACCATAGTAACTGCACCAGCCTCGGGCGACGCGCTCTTTGGAGGCCTGACCGTAGCCCCGCAAGCGGCCGACAGCCAGGTCACGCTCCTACTGGTCAAGTACCGCACGCAAGCTGCTGGGCTGGGGCTACCGCGCTACATCAATCAGTCGACCGGCATGCAGGCGGCAAGCCCGGTGGTCGAAATCAATCGGCTACTGAATCTGTTGGGTGTTGGCCTTGATGCACTACGCAGTATGGGGCTTGCCTTAGGCATTGCGGCGCTCCTGGCCTTGTTTGCGGCGCTGTGGGGTGCCCTGCGCCGCCGCCGAGCCGACCTGGCTTTACTACGCCTGCTGGGCGCAAACCGGTTGTTTCTGTTTCGGCTGCTGTTGCTCGAAGCCCTATTCATTACGCTAGTAGCCGCGCTATTGGGCCTTGCGGTCGGTCACCTGGTTTTGTATCTGGCACTATCGGGGAGCCCACTGCTGCTATACGCAGACCCTCGTATCCTGGTGGCTAGCGAATGGTGGCTCATGCTGGGTGTGCTACTGCTCGCAGTCGTAGCGGCAGTGTTACCAGCGATAAGTGCCTATCGTTTGCCAGTGCCTTCCATTTTAGCTCGATTGCAATGAAACATGTATTGTTAATCGCCTGCCTTCTGGGATCATGCTCGATTGCGGCGGCGCAAAAGCCCTTGTACGCCACAGACTGGCCGGGTTGGGATTTGCTGCTTCAGGTACGCTTCGAAACGAGGCTGTACAAAGGCGAACGTATGTACTGGCCAGTGCTTTCTGACAAAATAAAAGCAGCTCACAACAAACCTTTACGGCTTAAGGGCTATCTGATCCCCATGCAGGCGGGCCAAACACACCTGACGTTTTACCTGTCGCTAAAACCGGAAAGCGAGTGCTTTTTTTGTGGTGGTGGGGGACCTGAATCTATTGTAGAGGTCACCGCTACCCAGCCGGTGCCATACAGCTACACACCAATTATGCTTGTCGGGACACTAGTGGTCAACGATTCGGACCCTAACCAAATGCTATACCGGCTAATTGGCGCAAAACTGGCCCAATAAATAGGAGGACGGTTGTAGCACAGCGGCCTTGTGCAGTTGTTAATTCGGTATGGCAATTCAAAGTCAATAGATGTTATTTATAGCCATCTATGTCGTTTCGATTGGCCATTTCAATTACTATCGTGGTACTGGCGGTGTTTTACTCTGCGTTGGTACTTTCTGTCCCATACCTAGTTCGGTCTCGGCTAAAAAAGTTAGGCTCTAAGCCATGTGCTGCAAACGCAGTGATCGTTCGGGTATCAAATGAGGTGGGTATTGTCCGGCTGGAGTACGCGTTTCGGGCAAATTTTATGCGCTACATCGGCAGAACAACTGCCAAAAACAGCTTGAGCGTTCAGGATACCCTCCCCATAGTGTACAACTGCACAGACCCTCACATATCGGTAACGCTAGAGTGGTACGAGGAGCAAAGGGCGTGCACCCCGAGAAGGGCGGCAAGTTTGACGCGACCCACCTCGAACGGTTCACGGTAACCTTGGTACAAGGCACCGATACGCTCACCGTGCACCCGTTTCAGCTTGCAGATATGTCTGACAACGACAACAACCTGGATCTCTGCTTGAAACAGACCGGCACGCCGATCCGTGTACGTGTGGAAGCCAATACTGCGCTAGACCCGCGCAACGACAAAAACCCCGCCACCGAGGTTGCCATCGTCAGCCGCTGGTAAACACCCGCAGTGGCGTTGCTTTTACATCCGGAAGTCCAACACTTTCGGCATATCCTCCCCAAGGTTCGAGAGTACCGACTGTGGGGGTACCCAGTGAGACAGCGCGGCTTTGGGGTCGCGCTGTTTGCGTTTGGGGACCTCGCAACTGCTGGGCAGTGTGCGTATGGCCCCGCGTAGCTAGCCTGGTGCGGCTAGCCCAGTTTGGTGAGCTTCAAGAACTGCAGGGTAAGCAGAAACCAGCGCCAAACCTGAAACGGCCAAAAGCCCATCAGCCATTTTTCGCGTGTACTGAAACGGTAGTGTGCCATGGGGGCTAGGGAATGAGGTGCCAAAACGGTTTGCCTTGCAGTTTGTAGAGAAACGAATACTGGAGCGAACGCTTGATCCAGGCCCCGGCCAGACCCACCTCGGCGGTGCAGAGCTTCAGGTCGCGCCCCGTACCGGGGTACTTCTGCCGGTTGCGCACCACGGGGTGGATCGCAATGGTGGCGGCACTGCCGGCAAAAGCGCTGTCGCGGATGCTGGCAATGCACAGCCCCGGGGTCTCGGCCATGCTGGCGGTGTGGCTTTGGGGCCGGTTGGCCAGTTGATCGACGATGTTTAGGGCCGCTGCCTTGCCGCTCAGCTCGGCGGTGTAGCCGGTACGGGGCGGCGCAGGGGCAATGACCGTACCGTTGGGCGAAGTAGCGGGCTGTGAGATGGGGCCTGGCGGGGCAAAGGCTATCCCCACCGCGTAGATGTTCGTGTAGACGGGGTTCTGGTAGGTTTTGGGCCAATCGGGGCCGTCGAGTTCGGCGTAGGGCTTGCCGTAGTTGGCGTCTACCTTGACAAATCCGGCCGGGTTGGTAAGCACGTCGGGCAGCGCGTTGCCCTGGCCGTCACGGAAGGTGATGTCCTGGCCCCGGAAGGGCGGCAAGAGCATCGCGAAGTCGTAGTTGAGTTCGCGCAGCTGCCCATCCAGCGTTTCGGTGTAAATCGTCTTTTCCTCGATGCGGTGGATGTGGCTTTGGATCTGGTACTCGATGCCGGCATCGGCAAAAAGGGCCTGAAGCATCATCTCGCTGGTGAAGAGCTCGCCGCCACGGTTTACCTCCAGCCCATCGATGCCAAAGTCGCCCAGTTTGGGCTCGTTGCTGTGCCAAACGATGCGGGCTTTGTCGCGCAGGCCCCGCACTTTCAGGTCGTTGTGCACATTCATGATGTACTCAAACGCGGCGCCCTGGCAGGTGCAGGTGCCGTGCCCGGTACCGATAACGAAGGTGCGGTGCTCGCCTTTCTGCATCCGGCCTACCTCTTCAAGGTAGTGTTGGGCGGTTTCGGTGGCGTGTTCGGGTAGGCAAACCGAGTGGGTATGCCCGCCGTGGGGCCCCAGGCCTGGAGTAGCCGCGAAGTTGAGCTTGGGCCCCGTGGCCAGAATGAGGTAGTCGTAGGCCTCGCTGCGCAGTTGGTCGTTGCCGGTATCGACCATGACGCGGCGGTTGTCGGGGAACACCTCGGTCACTTTGCCCTGTATCCACTCGATACCCTTTCGCTTGTACACAGGCTCGAGCGGAAACTGGGTTTCCGCAGACTTCATCGAAGCAATGCCTACCCAGATGAGGCTGGGGTAGTACACGAACGTATCGCGGGGGCTCACCACCGTAATGTGGTGATGGCTACCCCGCAGTTTGCGCCGGAGAACCAGGGCCGCGTAGTGCCCTGAAAAACCGGCACCTGCCACTAGAATGCGTGCCATAGGTTACGAAAGGGTTTGGTTCGGGGTTCGTACTCGTCGCTAAACTGGGTTACCGGCAGCCGGCAAACCCTGATGGGTGTCAGGAATCGCGGGTTTGCCTACGCTGGGCCCTGGGGTGCTTCCACCACCTCGGCCTCCAGGGTTACTTCGGCCGATACCGACTGGGTGATAAGGCAGGCGGCTTCGGCTTTCTCGAGGATGCGGTGCGCTTTGGCCAGGTCGGTACCCGGGGGTACGACCACGCGGGGGCGCAGCCGCACGTGGGTCATGCGCAGCTTGCCTTCGCCTTTGGCGAGTGTGCCCTCAGCGGGGCAGGTAAAGCTGACGAAGGGCAGGTGCGAATAGGCGGCAATGGCCAGGAACGTGGTCATCAAGCAACTGCTGATGGCCGCGACGTACAGGTGTTCGGGCGACCAGATGCCGGGCATACCGCCATCGAACTCGGGGGGCGTGGCTACCTCGATGGGGTGCGTGAGCCCGGGGGCGGTCAGGGTGCCCTTCCGGGCCTGGTCCCAGACCAGGTCTACCGCGTAGGTGTGCATCGGGGTCATGGCTAGGCCCTCCCGATGTTCAGGCGCTTCAGGATACGCTCCATCAGGCACCAGCGGCTAAAGGCGCTCTGCAGCAGGTTGAGCCCCACAAAGGCAGTAAACAACAGCCAGTTGGGGTGTACGTACCCGGCCAGTACTAGGCTCAGGAGGATGAAGGTGCCGGCAACGGCTCGGATGATGTTTTCGCGTGTCATGGGTAAACAGGGGGTTGGTTACGTGGCCGATTCTACCGCCAGCCGAAAGGCGTGGAGGGGGTAGGCCGTAGGGTTTGCGCGGTTGTGGGCGGCCAGGGCTTCTTCGACGGCCGTAGCCTTTTCGGCCGAGAGAAAGGCAAAGGCCATGGTAGCGTACACCCCGTCGGTACGGGTACCAAACCAGTTGGTGGGGTCGGGTAGCATGCCCGGCAGCCGGTGGCCCTGGATAGGGAACTCGCTGTACACCTCTACCCCGCTGGCGTGAAAGAGCTGGCGTAGGATGGGTTCTGAGGCCTCTACCCCCAGGAGGATGAGCAGTTTCATGGCTAATGGGTGGTTTGGGGTTGGGTTTCGTACTTCTTGCGCTCGGTGATGTAGAACACAATGGGCACCACCACCAGGGTGAGCAGCGTGGCAGCAACCGAGCCACCGAGGAACGCCAAAGCCAGCCCCTGGAAAATGGGGTCGAAGAGGATGACAAACGCCCCGACAATGACCGCACCGGCTGTGAGAATGATGGGCGTAGTGCGCACGGCACCGGCCTCGATGAGGGCCTGCTTCAGCGGCGTGCCCTCGGCTAGGCGAAGGTTTACGAAGTCGATCAGCAGCACACCGTTGCGCACCATGATGCCCGCCAGGGCAATCATGCCGATCATGGAAGTGGCCGTGAAGAAGGCCCCGGCCCACCAGTGGGCGACCAGTATCCCGATAAGCGAGAGCGGGATGGAGATCATCATGATGAAGGGGGTTCTGAAGTTCTGGAACCAGCCCACGATGAGCACGTAGATGCCAATGAGGGCCAAACCAAATGCCCCGCCGAGGTCGCGGAAGACCTCGTAGGTGATCTGCCACTCGCCGTCCCATTTCAGGATGTACTCCTCGCTGTGGGTGGGTTGGCCGGTCCACTCCTGGGTCAGTTGGTAGCCTGCAGGCAGTGCAACGTGCTGGAGCAGGGCATCGGCATCGACCATGGCATAGGCGGGGCTTTCGAGCCGGCCGGCCACATCGGCCAACACGTACACCACCCGCTGCTGGTTTTTGCGCGTGATGCTGCGGGGCCGCTTGGCCTCGCGCACCGTTACCAGGTCGGCTACGGGCACCAGGTAGCCCCGCTGGCTGCCCACGCGGAGCTGGCCCAGGTCGTGCACCGAGCTGCGGTCGTTGGCGTGTAGCCTTACGTTGACGGCCAGGGGTTCGCGCCGGGTTTCGCTGCTGATGAGCGTTACGTCTTGCCCGCTCAGGGCCAGGTAGCTGGCCTGCACCACCTGCTGGGCACTAACCCCGTGCAGGGCGGCTTTTTCTTTGTCGACGACCAGCTGGTATTCCACCTGGTCGTCTTCGGTCTGGATGTCGACATCGACCACGCCTTCGGTTTGGCGCAGGGCCTCGGCCACGCCCTGGGCAATGCGCAGGCGCTCGGCATCGTCGGGGCCGTAAATCTCGGCCACCAGGGTGCTCATCACCGGCGGGCCGGGGGGCACTTCAATGAGCTTCACGTTGGCGCCGTAGCGCTGCCCAATGGCCTGCAGGTCGGGGCGGATGGCCTTGGCGATGGCGTGGCTCTGGACCGAGCGGTGGTGCTTGGGCGTCAGCACAACCTGGATGTCGGCCATGTGGTGCTGGCGCCGCAGGTCGTAGTGCCGCACCAACCCATTGAAGGTGATGGGCGCCGAGTTGCCGACGTAGGTCTGCAGGCTCATCACCTCGGGGTGGTCGTCCAGGTACGCCGCCAGCTCGCGGGTAACGGCGTAAGTGGCCTCCAGGGTGCTGCTTTCGGGCATGTCGATAAGGACCTGGAACTCATTCTTGTTGTCGAAGGGCAGCATCTTGAGCGGCACTACCCGGAATACCATGAGCAGCATCGAGGCCAGTAGCAGTAGGGTGGTAAAGCCCAAGAAGCTCCACCGCAGCCACGCCTTGTCGAGCATCGGGCCCAGGATGCGCTGGTAGAGGCGGTAAATCCACGACTGCTCCAGGCTGTGGGGTTTCTGCTCGGCATGGGCCTCACCGTGGCCGTGGCTACCCATCAGGCGGTAGGCCAGCCAAGGGGTGAAAATGAGGGCTGCAAACAGCGAGAAGAGCATCGCAAACGAGGCGCCAATGGGCATAGGGCTCATGTAGGGGCCCATCAGGCCCGATACCGCCACCATGGGTAGCACCGCCACAATGACCGTGAGGGTGGCCAGAATGGTGGGGTTGCCCACCTCGCTGATGGCCGCCAGGGCCGCCTGCAACGGGGGCAGGCGCCGCTGCTTGAAGTGCCGGTGCATGTTTTCGGCAACGATGATCGAATCGTCGACGATGATCCCGGTCACGAACACCAGCGCGAAGAGCGTGATGCGGTTGAGGGTGTAGTCTAAGACGTAGTAGGCAAAGAGCGTGAGCGCAAACGTGACCGGCAGCGAAAGGAACACCACCAGCCCGCCCCGCCAGCCCATGCTCAGGGTAACGAGCACCGTAACCGAGACCACGGCCCAGAACAGGTGCATGAGCAGTTCGCTCACCTTTTCGGCGGCCGTTTCGCCGTAGTTGCGGGTCGTTTCCAGGTGTACCTCGGCCGGTAGGAGCGACCCCCGCACCTGCTCGAGCTTGGCTTCAATTTTGGTCGACAGGCGCATGGCGTCGGTGCCCTGCCGCTTGGCAATGGCCAGCGTAACGGCCGGGTAAATGGCGCCGTAGGGTTTGCCACTGGCTTTGCCGTACCCGAAGCCCACGTACTGGGTCGGCTCCTCGGGGCGTAAGGTCACTTCGGCCACCTGGCGCAGGTACACCGGCTGGCCCTGGTTTACGCCTACGATGAGGTCGGCCACTTCGCTGCTGGTGGCCAAGAAATCGCCGCTGCGCACCGCGTAGGCCACATTGTTGGCCGTAAACGCCCCGGCGTGGAGCTGCTGGTTGGCGGCCTGCAGCTGCTGGACCAGGTGCAGGGCATCGATGCCAAGGGCGGCCATGCGGTCGGGCCTGAGGCGCACGGCAACCTGCTCTGACCGGCCCCCGAGCACCGTTACGTCGGCCACATCGGGTACGGCTTTGATCTCGGCGACGAGTTCCTGGGCCATCTGGCGCAGTTGGGCATCGTCGTAGGTCTCGCTCCAGAGCGTGTAGCTCACCGCCGGCACGTCGTCGATCCCCCGTACTTTGATCAGGGGCGGGGTAACCCCCGGCGGCATTTTGTCGAGGTTCTTGAGCACCTGCTCGTAGAGCTTGACCATGCTGGCCTCAACGTTGAGGCCCACTTCGTAGCGGACGATGAACATTGCCTGGCCCGGCAGGGCCGTCGAGTACACGTACTCGACCCCCGTAATGTTCATCAGGATGCGTTCCAGCGGGGCAATGACCCGCTGCTCGACCTCGGCGGGTGTGGCACCGGGGTAGCCTAGGAAGATGTTTGCGATCGGGACATCGATCTGGGGCTCCTCCTCCCGGGGCGTTAACCAGGCACTAATGACCCCCAGGGCCATCAGCCCAACCATCAGCAGGATGGTCAGTTTGGAGTTGATAAAGGCTTTGGCGATACCGCCAGCTATTCCGAGCGACATGGCGGGGAGGGGTTAACGGGTGGAAACAGGGGTTGAGCTAACCGTAACCGGTACGCCGTCTTCGAGCCGGCCGGCCGCACGTACGATGTACCGGTCGCCCTGTGAGAGGCCCGAACGGATTTCGACCTGGCCTTTCTCCGTGGCGCCCGTACGCACCCAGCGCAACAGGGCCTCGCCCCCTGGCGATACCACGTAGATGCCCGTCAGCCCACCGCGGTGAACGAGCACCGAGTCTGGCACCCACGTGGCGGCGCTGCCGGGTTGTGGGGCTCCTGCGAGGCGTGCCCGCAGGAACATGCCCGCGATAAGCCCTTTGGGGTAGCTCTTGGCCGCGAGGGTAACCTCGTACTGGGCACCGGTAAAGGTGGTAGAAGGTGTGATGCGGGTTACGGTCGCCGGGAAGCCCTCGCCCAGGGCCTCTACCGTCACCTGGGCCGTCTGGCCTGGGCGCACCCCGGCAATGTCCTGCTCGGCGACCCGCGCCACGAGCTTGAAGCCCGCGCCGCCCTCAAGGGTAAGGATGGGCATGCCTGGGGTAGCAAGCGCCCCCTGTTGCATGAACTTGTGGGTTACGTACCCCGAGAACGGCGCAACCAGGGTGGCGTACCCCAGCTGGGTTTCGACCTGAGCCTTGCCCTGCCGCGCGGCCTCGAGTTGGGCCTGGGCCCGGGCATAGCCGGTGCGCACATCGTCAAGCTCTTTCTGCGTCGCGCTGCCTTTGGCATAGAGGGCCTCAAAGCGGTCGAGGTCGCGCTTGGCGTTGGCTACAACGGCTTCCACCTCCTGTATCTGAGCGTCTACCTGGTTGCGGCTGGCCTGCACGTCGGTGCTCCGGATCTGCCCCAGCACCTGGCCTTCGCGCACGGCCTGGCCTTCTTCGACCGATAGACTCACCAGGGTGCCCATCACGCGGGTGCTGAGCTCGGCCCGGCGACTGGCCTGTACCTGGCCCGAGAGCACCAGGTTACCCGCGGCGTCGCGGCTGGGGCTTACCTCGGCTACGGTAACCTGGATGGCGGGCTTGGCCGCCTCGGTGGCGTGCTCATCCGACCCACAGCCAACCAGCAGCCCGCTGGTTACCAGGGCAGTAACTACCAATGGAGAACGAAAGGAAAACATGGGTTAGGGGGTGCGTTGGGTGAGGGTTGTGGCAGCGGTGCCCAGCAGCGCAAGCTTCTCGTGGGCGAGGTAGTAGTTGTAGCGGGCCTGGCGCAGCCGTAGGGCCTGCTCGGCTTGGGTGGTTTCGGCGGCCAGGAGGTCGAAGGTCTTTTCGAGCCCTTGCTGGAACCGGTCAGACCGGATGCGGTAGGCTTCGCGGGCTTGGGCATCGGCCAGTTCGGCGCGGGCCAGCTCCTGTTGCTGGATGGCCAGGTTGCGCCAGGCCTGGGCCCACTCGGCCTGGGCTTGGGTCTGGTAGGCGTCGTATTCGGCCTGGGTGGCGTCGTACTCGGCGGCTTTGCGGGCCAGGTCAGACTTTCGGGTGAAGCCCGTAAAGAGGTCCCACTTCAGCTGTACGCCCACCAGGTAGTTCTGCCCCGAGGCCCCGAAGGGGTTGGTGTCGTAGAGGCTGTACTGGCCAAAGGCGTTTAGGCTGGGCAGGGCCCCCGTTTGGCTGGCCTGGTAGGCGGTGGTGCGGGCGCGTAGGGCAAGGGTATAGGCCTGGTGGTCAGCGCGTTGGCTCAGATCGAACTCGGGTGTGGGCAGCCCGGGGGCGGGTGCCAGGGCCAGGCTGTCGGTAAGCGACCAGGCGGTGCCCTTGGGGGCGCCGAGCAACCGGTTGAGTTGGTCCCAGTAGTAGGCCTCGCGGTCGTCGAGCCGGAGCAGCTCGGCCTCCACCTCAGAGGCCCTGACCCGCACGGCCAACTCGTCTGACCGCTGGGCGTACCCGGCCTCTACGTTGTCGGCTACGTACTTCAGGGCCGCTGCAAGGGTTGCCTGGGCCTGCTGGAGTACCTGGCGGCTACTGCGTACCACCTGAATGCCGTAGTACACTTCGGCCACGTAGTAGTTTACCGTGGCCTGGGCGTACTGCAGCTGATACTGGCGTGCCGTGAGGCCTTGGTTGGCGGCCTCGCGGTAGCGCCAGCCGTTTACGTTGACCAGCGGCACCTGAAGCTCGGCCTGGGTGAGGTAGTTCTGCACGTCGCCGGGGTCATTGAGCAGGTTGGGGTCGAAGTCGGCGGCGGCCACCCGCTCCTGCTGCAGCTTAAACCCAAAGGCGTTGAGCGGGGCGTTGGTGTACACCGCAGTTTCGCTCACCGAAAGCCGGGGCAAAAACGCGCCAAGGGTTTGGTCTTTGTCGGCCTGGGCCAGGGCCACAGCCGCCTGTTGCTGTTTAAGGGTGGGGTTGTGCGCTTGGGCCTGGGCCCGGGCGTCGGCCAGCGACAGCGAGCCCCCGAGGGGCTGCTGCGCCACGGCCGACAACCCGAGTAGGCCGGTTAAACACACACTCCACACATGTCGTAGTTGGGTTGAGTAGCTCATAGGGCGTAATACATGCACAAATGTATATGGGTATCTATTTATATGCAACAAGTACTATATAAATTCTTCTCCATATATTTGGGGTAGTGTGGGCCTAGACCTACCCACACGTTGTGTATGCCCAAACCCCCAACTGTACCGGGGCTGCAAGACCGGCTACCCGCCGAGCGGCTTGCCTTTGCTGCCCAGGTGCTCAAGCTTATAGCCCACCCCGGCAAGCTGGCCATCCTGCAGCACCTGTACCTGCAGGGCGAGACTTCGGTAAACGACCTGGTGCGGGTGGTGGGCCTCTCGCAGCCGCTCATTTCGCACCACCTGGCCAACCTGAAAGAAGGCGGCGTGGTGGCCTGCCGCCGCGAAGGCCAGAGCATGCTCTACCGCCTGGAGCTCTACGAGGTGAGCAGTGTACTCGAGTGCATGGCCCACTGCCGCATACCTAACCCCAACGGTACAGTTACCCCGGACTAAGCCCCGGCCAGCGCGCCGAGGAGTGCCGCAAGTAGACATAGACCTTTACCCACTACCCGAACCACTTCACCCCACCCGCACATGGACGACCTTTTGGCCGGGCGCCTACAGATGGCAACCTCGCTTGGCTTCCACATCATCTTTGCCAGCATCTCGATGGTGATGCCCTTTTTCATGGCCGTCGCTCAGTACCGGTGGCTCAAAACGGGCAACGCGACCTATAAACTATTGGCCAAGAGCTGGGCCAAAGGGGTCGCCATCTTCTTTGCCATCGGCGCCGTATCGGGTACCATGCTATCGTTCGAGCTGGGCCTGCTCTGGCCGGGTTTCATGGTGCACGCTGGCCCCATCATTGGGATGCCCTTTTCGCTGGAAGGGACCTTCTTCTTCCTCGAGGCCATTGCCCTGGGTATGTTCCTCTACGGGTGGGACCGCCTGCCGCAGTGGGTGCACTTCGGCTCCGGGGTCGTGGTGGGTATCGCCGGCGTAGCGTCGGGTGTCCTGGTCGTGGCGGCCAATAGCTGGATGAACAGCCCCAGTGGCTTCGACTGGGTGGGCGACCACGCCGAGAACATAGACCCCATGGCCGCCATGGCCAATGCCGCATGGTTCACCCAGGCCCTGCACATGACCCTGGCCGCCTTTTTCGCGACCAGCTTTGCCGTGGCGGGCCTCCACGCCTGGCTACGGTTCAAGCGCCCGGGCAACGAGCTGCACGCCAAGGCCTTTGGTATTGCCATGCCCTTTGCGGTCGTAGCGGCTTTCCTCATGCCCCTTTCGGGCGACCTGGCCGCCAAAGACGTTGCTATTCGCCAGCCGGCCAAGCTTGCCGCCATGGAGGCCCATTTTCATACCGAGCGCAACGCCGACCTGATTCTGGGCGGGCTGCCAGACCCCCAAACCCAGACCGTACCCTATGCCCTGCGCATCCCCGGTGGACTAAGCTTTTTGGCCCACGGCGATTTCAACGCCGAGGTAACGGGCCTAGACCGCATCCCGGCCGATGAGCACCCTCCGGTCGTCATCACCCACATTGCGTTCCAGATCATGGTCGGCATCGGCACCCTGATGGTGGGGGTGGCCGGGCTCTACCTGATTGCCCTGCGCTGGCGTAGGCGCTGGCTTACCGCCCGCTGGTTTGCAACTCTATTGCTGGGGTGTGTACCCTTGGGCTTCGTGGCCATTGAAGCAGGGTGGACGGTCACGGAGGTGGGCCGCCAGCCCTGGATCCTTTACGGCATCTTGCGAACGGCCGATAGCCTGACCCCGATGCCCGGCCTGGTGTACACCTTCTGGCTTACCACTACCGTGTACGTTGTGCTCGCCTTCGTCGCGGCGTGGCTACTCACCCGCCAGATACGCGGGCTGAGCCTTCAGTTCGACCGCGCGCACGCCCCCCTCACCCAACCTTTGTAGCCATGCTCTGGGTAACACTTTTCTTTCTCCTGGTCGCAATCTTGCTCTACGTGCTGCTGGGCGGCGCCGATTTCGGGGCCGGCATCGTCGAGCTCTTTACCCCTACCCACCGCCGCCGGGCCACCGAGAACATCGTGTACAAAGCCATCGGCCCGGTCTGGGAGGCCAACCACATGTGGCTCGTGGTCATCATCGTGATCCTGTTTGTGGGCTTCCCCAAAGCCTATACCGACATCAGCACCTACCTGCACTGGCCCATGCTGCTCATGCTGCTGGGCATCGTGGCGCGGGGCACCACGTTTGCCTTTCGGCACTACGACGCGATCGAAGACGGCGCCCAGCGGGTGCATTCGGCTATTTTCCGGTGGAGCAGCTTCATTACCCCGCTGTTTTTGGGCATCCTGGCAGGTGCAGTTACCCTAGGCCACATGCCCAGCCAGCCCCCTGCCAGTTTTGCCCAGGGTTTCCTTGAGCCCTGGCTGCATCCGTTCCCACTGGCCGTTGGGGCATTTTTCGTGGCCCTGAGTGCCCTGGTAGCGGCTACCTTTTTGGTGGGCGAAGTCTCGGGCCCGGAAGACCGCCGGTACTTTGCCCAGGTCGCCCAGCGCTGGAACCTGGTTGCCATTGGGCTGGGGGCCGTGGTATTACTCCTGGGCTACCAGTACGCCCCCCACGTGTTTGAGGGGCTGCTCGCTTCGGCGCTCAGCAGTGTGCTGTTCCTGGTGGCAACAGCCTGTGTGGTGCTCGTGCTCTACAGCCTGCGGCGGGGACGCGTGCAGCTGGCCCGGGTTTGGGTGGGCGGCCAGGTGGTCGCCATACTGGGGGCTTGGCTGTGGCATCAGTTCCCGGCACTCTAGTATACGGTTGGTGGCGCCCCTCGAACGGTATTCGACCTGGCGGCACCACCGGCTACGTTACGGGCCTTGGGGGTTGCGTTGCTGGTGGGCGCGGTGGTGTTCCTGCCGGCGTTGGGCTAACTCTTTGGGGCAGTGAAATACACCAAACCCTAGCCACAGCACTAAGTGGTACCCAAGCGGGTGGTTCCGCTGGCAGGTAGGGCTCGGCGCTAGTTTTTGCGGTTTCGGCGAAGGAAACTTATACAGTGGTACAGATTTTGTTCAGGGCGAACTAATTTTACTAGCTGTATGACCCTGTCCGTTTTTGAGCCCTTGCGTATGCATTCCGTACGGTTACCCTCTATTTCTGTCCAGAATTGGCTACGCCTCGGCGCACTACTAGTGCTGCTGGGCCTGTCGATGGGCCTACTGGGCCAAACCACCTACTACAGTTCCCGAACCGATTCGACCGAATTACTCGGTGGGGGTGCCTGGACGAACACCAACAGTTGGACCCAAGATCCGGCAGGTGCCATCTTCATTGGCATCAACATCCCCACCCGTGGGCCGGGCATTTTTCTGGGCGAAACCGAGAGCGCGGCAGAAGGCTTCCGTAACGACCGGGTCGTCATCCTGGGTGGCACAACGGTCATTCTGGATGCCAACAACCTTCGGCTGGACAACCTGGGCCAGATCGAAGTCCGGGCCGATGGTAGACTGTTGCTGCGCACCAACTCCGGTCACCTCATCACGCTACTGGACGGCGAGGGTACCATTGCCCTAGAGGCCACCGGCGCGGGCACCTTTACTCTGCCTACGGTGACCACAAACAACTTCATTCTGGCCACTGGGGGTACCTACGAGTTCGGCGGTAACACAAACAACGGCGACATCCCCAACCCCGTGGCAGGTACGGCCGCCGACTACAACAACGTGCGCATCACCGGCAGTCGGCTGCACACCCTGGCCAGCAGCGCGAGCAACTACGTGCTCAACGGCAACCTGACCATCGACAGTACGGCGGGTCTACGCATCACCAACACCGCGGCTAAGACCGTTACGGTGAATGGCAACGTTACGGTGACAAGCACCCGTAGCGCGCTGAACGATGGCGCTTTCATCGTTGAGCAGGGCGGTACCGACAACCTAGACCACACCCTGAACGTTGTGGGCAACTTTACCACCAGCGGCAAGATTCTGTTCACCAACGAGGGTGTGACGGGCAACGCGGCCCGCACACGGCGGGTGCAGCTTCGCTTTACGAACACGCTGGCCGACCAAACCTTCCAAACCACCGGCGCAACGACCGAGGTGCGGCTCTACGACATCGGCATTGCCAAGGGCACCGACGACACATATATACTCGATGTACTGAACACCAACGCCTCGCCCAACTGGGCGCTCTTGGGCCCCAATAGTGCCGGACACAGCGGTACCGATACGGGCACACAAGACAACCTTGGAACTACGCTGGTAGAACTGGCAGGCGGCACGGCCCGGTTTGGCTCCAGCTGTAACTTCCAGTTGAAATCTACAGGCGGGGGTAATTACAACATCCCTGAGGGGAGTGCTCTGTGGATTTCGGGGGCCAACGTAACGGCTACCGGCGCAGAGGCAATTGTGGTGTACGGTCGCTTCCAGATAGACGGCGTCCGCCCCACGCAGGGTGGGCATCAGGCGGTCCACATATGCGGGCATGCGGGCATCGTAGAGATGGAAGGTGCCGACGACGTCGATCACGGAGTCGGAGCGGCTTGCGCGCCAGCGATTGCCCCTGGGATAGGGCACCCTCTCGGTTGCCGCCTCCAGGGTGTTCAGGCCGGATGTGTCCAGCG
>JANRLA010000003.1:0-10461 GCA_033763015.1 Bacteroidia bacterium | reverse complement strand
GAGCGGGGCATCGCTCATCGGGTAACGACCAGCCGTTTGGTGGCCAGAATCCTGCCCTCGGTCTCGAGCGAATAGAAGTAGATACCCGGCTTTAGGGTGCTCACCTTGAGCAGTACCGAGCCATCGCGCCGCGAAAGCTGTAGGGTGATGACCTCATTGCCCAAAAAGTCGAATACCCGTAGTGTGGGCGGGGGGCCGCTTGTTTCGCCCAGGGAGTAATCGATCGTGGTCTCTGAGCGGGCCGGGTTGGGGCTGGGCTCCGAGAGGCCCGGTATGCCCTGCCGTAAAAATGGGCTGCGGGTGCTGTCGGGCACCGGCTGGGGGCTTTGGGCGCGCACAGCGGCGGGCACCAGCGCCAAGGCTGCCCCCAACAGGGTCGCTGTGAACCACTTGCCCATTGCGCGCAAAGGTACCGCGCGGCGGGGCCTAGTTCAGGTTTAGGCTCACCAGATCGACAGGAAGTACCCGCGATACGCCCGCTTCTTCCATCGTTACGCCGTAGAGTACCTGGGTTTTGGCCATGGTGCGCTTGTTGTGCGTCACGACGATGAACTGCGAGTTGGCCGAGAACTCGCCGATGATGTTCGTGAACTTATCGACGTTGGCATCGTCGAGCGGGGCGTCCACTTCGTCGAAAATGCAGAACGGGGCAGGTTTGAGCAGGTAGATGGCAAAGAGCAGCGAGGTGGCGGTTAGCGTTTTTTCGCCGCCCGAAAGCTGGCTGATGGTGAGCGGGCGCTTGCCTTTGGGCCGTGCCAGGATGTCGATGGGGCTCTCGAGGGGGTCGTCGGGCTGGGTGAGGATGAGGTCGGCGCTGTCCTGCTCTGTAAAAAGGGTGCGGAAGACGCGGATGAAGTTTTCGCGGATCTGGGCAAAGGCAGCTTCGAACTGGGCCTTGGCGGTGGTGTCCATCTCGCCGATGGTCTGGAGCAGGTTTTCGCGGGCGCCCATCAGGTCGTCGCGCTGGGCAGTGATAAACGTGTGCCGCTCCTGGATCTCGGCGTAGGCCTCTACGGCGGTGGTGTTTACCGGCCCAAAGCGGGCCAGTTTTTCGCGTAAGCTGAGCACCTGGGCCTCGAGCGCGGCCCCTGTGGGCCGGGGGGCGCCTTCGGGGAAGATCGTGGCCTGGGGCAAGGCGGCGATGTCGAGCATAAACTCGACCAGTAGCCGGTCGCGGATGCTGTTTTGCTGCAGCTGCAGGGCCGTCGCGCGGTCTTTTACGCCAGTTTGTTGCTGCTGCAGGTGGCCTACCTGGGTGCGCAGTTGGCGCTGCCGGGTGGCGGTGGCTTCGTTGGCCTGTTTCAGGCCCAGCAGGGCCTCTTCGCGGCCGGCAAGCACCTGCTGGGCGGCCTGGCGCTCCTGGTACAGCTCAACGATGGTCGAATCGTGGAGCTGACCCGCCCGCGCCAGCTGCTCCAGCTCGCGGCCAATGGCAGAGAGTTCCTCGCGCTGCCGGGTGCTCAGGTTGGCCAGTTCTTGGGCCTGCTGCTGGGTGTAGCTCAGCTCGCGCTGTAGTGCCTGGTGGGCATTCTGGGCCGTGATGTACGCAATGTTGGCCTGGCTGGTGGCCTCTTGCTGGGCGGCCACCTGCTTTGCGACGGCTTCGGCGGCTTCGCGCAGCTCGGCTACGGCCGTACGGCCTTCGCCGACGCGGCGGGCCACTTCGGCGCGTTGGGGCGCGCGGTCATACTGTTCCTGCCGTAGTTGGCTCATCTGGGCCTCTAGGTCGCTGCTACGGCTGCTTAGGCGGCCCAGAAAGTTTTGGTACTCGTCTTCTTTGGCCTGTAGCGAGGCCAGTTGCCGAAAGAGCAGCTGAAAGTTGCGCTCGGCCTCCTGTAGCGGGCGCTCGGGGTTGGCTTGCAGGAGCGCCGCGTGGGCGCCGGTGGCTGCCTGGTGGGTGTCTTCGGCGGCCTTAAGGGCTGCCTGCAGGGCGGCTACTTCGGGGGCCAATTTTTCAAGTGCACGGGTACGGCCTACCCGTTTGCCCTCGAAGAGCCCGACCGACCCCCCGGCCAGGGTAGGCGTTCGGCTGACGAGGGTGCCGGTGGGGGTCACCCACTGCCAGCCCTCGAGCGGGGCGGCCGGCGGCGTTTCGACCACCAGTACCCGGCCAAAGAGAAACTGGGCCAGGGCCTCTGAGCTGGGGGCGTACTCCAGCAGCTCAATCAGTCGGCGGGTACCAGGGGGCGGGCTGGCGGCAGCGGCAGGCGCCGGTAACTCGGCGAGCACCAGGCACTGGGCCCGCCCCTTGCCGGCGCTTTGCAGCAGCTCTACCGCGTTGCGTGCCGTAGCGCCATCGGGCACCACCAGGTGGTTGAGCCAGGGGTCGAGCACCGCCTCCAGCGCTACCCGTAGCTCGGGTGGGGCGGCAAAGAGGTCGGGCACCAGGGGCAGGTGGTGGGCCCAGGCGGCGGTTTGCTTGAGCCAGCGTACCGACTCTGAAAACCCCTCGAGGCTCTGCACCAGGCCCTCGAGCAGTTGGAACTCCTGCTGCTTGGCATCCAGCGCACGCTGGGCCGCAAAGCGGGCCTCGCGGGTGGTTTCTACCCCAGCGGCGGCTTCTGCCAGGGCCTGCTGGTGGGTATCGAGGGCCTGGGCCAGTTCAGTAATTTTTGCCTCGGCGAGGGCCATTTCGGCGCGCAGGGCCTCGATACGGCCCCCGTAGCTGGCTTGCTGCTCGGCGCCCGCCTCGCGCTCCTGCTGGCTGCGCTGCAGTTCGCGCTGGAGGGCCTGCAGCTGGGTTTCGGCCCGTTCGTGGGCCCGTTCCAGGTCGGCTTGGGTGGTTTCATCGGCACGCAGGGCTTCGCGGCGGGCATCGGCGGCCATCCGGGCCTCGGTGTGCTGCTGCTGCAGGGCTTCGAGTTGGGCTTTGGCCGTGGCGTAGGCCTGGGCTTGGGCCTCAAGCGCCTGGTCGGCCTCGGCGAGTTGGCGCTCGAACGCTAGCCTGCGGGCCTCGTGCGCGGCGTGCTGCTCGGCCTCAGAGGCCAGGGCCGTTTCCAGGGCGCTGCGGCGGTCGGTGAGGTAGCGCGCCCGTTCGTTTTTGAGGGCGTGTTCGTTCTCGCGGGTTTTGATGCGGTCGGACAGGGTAGCCAGGTTGCGCGTCAGGGCGGCCACGGCCTGCTCTTCGCTCAAAATGGTTTTTCCCTGGGCCGCCAGTTCGCTATCGAGGGCCGCAATCTGGGCGCTGAGGCTGGCCAACTGGGTTTCGTAGCCCGCCAATTCGCTGCCCAGTACCTCGAGCTCTGCGCCCAAGGCACTGTACTGTAGGCTGGCCTGCTGGGTGCTGGCCTGCCGGTAGGCTTCTTTGAGCTGGGTGTACTCCTGGGCCTTTTTCGCTTGTTTTTCGAGGGTTTTGAGGTTCTGCTCGATTTCATGGAGCAGGTCTTCTACCCGTTCCAGGCTCTGCTGGGTTTCGCCCAGCCGGGCGAAGGTCTCCTTCTTGCGCAGTTTGTACTTGCCAATGCCGGCGGCTTCTTCGAAAAGTGCCCGGCGGGCGTTTTGCTTGTCGGTGAGCAGGTCTTCGACCATGCCCAGTTCGATAATGGCGTAGCTGTCGGGCCCGATGCCGGTATCGAGCAACAGGTTGGTAATGTCTTTCAGCCGGCAGCTGACCCCGTTGAGCAGGTACTCGCTCTCGCCGCCCTGGTACAGCCGCCGGGTAATGCTTACGGTGCTGAACTCTGTGGGCAGGATGCCCCTGTGGTTCTCGAAGGTGATGACCACCTCGGCCATGGCGGCCCGTTTGCGCTTGTCGGTGCCGTTGAAGAGCACGTTTTCCATCTTGTCTGAGCGCAGGTTGCGCGTGCGCTGCTCGCCCAGCACCCAGCGGATGGCGTCTACTACGTTGCTCTTACCGCAGCCGTTGGGGCCCACCACGCCGGTCACGCCCTCGACGAAGCGGAGCTTCACCCGGTCGGCAAACGATTTAAACCCTTGAATTTCGAGTGAGACGAGCCGCATGGTGCCCCGGGCCCACAAGTGGCTACCGGGGTGCAAAACTACACCCTGCCGTCTTTTTACTACCTTGACCGTATGGAAGGCTTCTTGGGCTTTGTGTTCTTTATGTTGGTCATGTTCTTCGTCGTCCGGCGGATCGCCCAGGCTGCGAAGCAGGACCCAAAGGCCCAGCAGCGGCTGCGCGAACTGCTGGAGCAGCGGCGCCAGGAGGCGTTGGGCAAGTCGGTGCCTTCGGCCCGCCCCACGGCCCAGCCCCAGTCGTTCGACGAGCTGCTGAACCTGCTCTCGGGCAGCACCCTGGGGCAGAACGAACCGCCCCCGCGCAAACCCCAGATGCTGAGTGAGGTGGTCTCTGAGGTCGAGCGTAGCCCCTACGCCAGTAGCGGCCCCTCGCTGGAGAGCCAGCTAAAGAGCTACGAGTCGCTTACCCCACTCGCCGAGCAGCTTGGGTCCGTCGAGTCGGGCTCCATTGAGCAGTTACTGCCCCATTACGAGCGGATAGAGGAGATTCAAAGCGAGGGGCACCACCCCATCTACGGTCGGCAAGATGACATGAGCCACGCCCATACGCCCGACTCGCCCATCCTGCCGGTCCATACTGCCGATGGCCGCGCCCAGGCCAAAGCCGTACACCCGCTCATTACCTACCTGCGCCACGGGCACCACCTGCGGCACGCGTTCCTGTCGCAAATCGTCTTTCAGCGGCCCGAGGAGCAGTAGAGACCGGCTAGGCCGGGCACTTGGGGCACCTGCCCTGCACCAGGAAGCTCACCTCGGTAGGCCGAAACCCCTGGGGTAGGGTATAGGCCGGTACCCGTGCATCCAGGCACTGGGTCTCGCCGCACACGGTGCACTTAAAGTGGATGTGGTCGTCGTGGTGGTGCTGCTCGGTGCAGCCCTCGGGGCAGAGCGCGTATTTGGTGGCCCCGGCATCGTCGGGTACGCGGTGTACGAGCCCGGCCTCGGCAAAGGTGCCCAGGGTACGGTACAGGGTTACCCGGTCGCAGCCCGCCACCAGCGCTTCCAGTTCGCTGTGGGGCAGGGCTACCTGCCGGTCTAAAAACACTTGCAGCACCTGCAGGCGGGCAGGTGTGACCCGTAGTTTGGCATCGCGGAGGAGCCGCTCGGCGGCGGGGCTAGGGCTACGCATTGGCCTTTCAACGCCCAAGGCTGCCAATTGGTGTGCCGGGCCGACACGAATCTACAACCCTACCCGACAGAGTGGCAGACCCACCCCCCAGAACAGCACCCCTACCTGCCATTGCTGCCAAATAGGCCTCACCCGGCGGGCTTGGTATAACCCTTGCGCCCGTCCTGCACGCAAGTCAACCTTGATACGTACCCTACCATGAGCAAAATCATTGGCATCGACTTAGGCACCACCAACTCGGTAGTTGCCGTGATGGAAGGCAGCCTGCCGGTGGTCATCGTCAACGCCGAAGGCAAACAGACCACCCCGAGCGTGGTCGCCTTTCAAGACGACGGCGAGCGCAAGGTGGGGCTCCAGGCCCGCAACCAGGCCATTGCCAACCCCAAGAACACCATATTCAGCATCAAGCGGTTTATGGGCCGCAACTTCCAGGAAGTTACCCAGGAAGTGAGCCGGGTACCTTACGAGGTGGTGCGTGGCGACAACAACACGCCCCGCGTCAACATCAAAGGCCGCCAGTACACGCCGCAGGAAATCTCGGCCATGGTCCTCCAGAAGCTCAAAAAGGCCGCCGAAGACTACCTGGGCCACGAGGTCAAAGAAGCCGTCATTACCGTGCCGGCCTACTTCAACGACGCCCAACGCCAGGCCACCAAAGAGGCCGGCGAGATTGCGGGCCTCACCGTACGGCGCATCGTGAACGAGCCTACAGCGGCTGCACTGGCCTACGGGCTCGATAAGAAGAACAAGAACATCAAAGTGGCCGTCTTCGACCTGGGTGGCGGTACGTTCGACATCTCGGTGCTCGAGCTGGGCGATGGCGTGTTCGAGGTGCTGGCAACCAACGGCGATACCCACCTGGGTGGCGACGACTTCGACCAAGTGATCATCGACTACCTCATCGAAGAATTCCAGAAAGCCGAAGGGGTAGACTTACGCAAAGACCCCCGGGCCCTGCAGCGCCTGAAACTAGCCGCCGAGAACGCCAAAATGCAGCTCTCGGAAACCACCACGGCCGAGATCATGGAGCCCTACATCGTCTTGGACCCCGTGAACCCCAAGACGCTCAACATGACCCTGACCCGGGCCAAGTTCGAGCAGCTCGCCGACAAGCTCTTCGAGCGGGCCATGGCCCCGGTGCGCAAAGCCCTGGAGCAGGCCAAGCTTAAGGCCGCCGACATCGACGAGGTCATCCTCGTTGGGGGCTCTACCCGCATCCCGAAGGTGCAGGAGCTGGTCAAGAATTTCTTTGGCAAAGAGCCCAACCGCAGCGTAAACCCCGACCTGGTCGTGGCCCTGGGGGCCGCGGTGCAGGGGGGTGTCCTCTCGGGCGATGTGCAGGGTGTACTGCTACTCGACGTCACGCCGCTTTCGCTGGGTATCGAAACCCTGGGTGGGGTCTTCACAAAGCTCATCGAGGCCAATACGACCATCCCGACGCGCAAAGCCGAGGTGTTCTCGACCGCCAGCGACAACCAGCCCAGTGTTGAGATCCACGTGCTGCAGGGGGAACGGCCCATGGCCTCTGACAACCGGTCGCTGGGCAAATTTCACCTCGACGGCATCCCGCCCGCGCCGCGTGGCATCCCGCAGGTCGAGGTGGCCTTCGACATCGATGCCAACGGTATCCTGAACGTATCGGCCAAAGACAAGGCCACGGGCAAGCTTCAGCAGATCCGCATCGAGGCCTCCAGTGGCCTGTCAGATGCCGAGATTGAGCGTATGCGCCGCGACGCCGAGGCCAACGCCGAAGCCGACCGCCAACGCAAGGAAGCCGCCGACGCCCTGAACAACGCCGATGCCCTGATCTTCAGCACCGAAAAGCAGCTGCAGGAGTACGGCGAGAAGCTCTCCAGCGCCAACAAAACGGCCATCGAAAACGCCCTGGCCGAGCTCAAACAGGCGCACGCCGACAAAAACGTGGGGGCCATCACCGCCGCCATGGCAGCGCTGAACACCGCCTGGAACAACGCCAGCCAAGAGATGTACGCCAACGCCGGTGCCACAGGCTCCGATGCCAACGCCTCGGGCGACACCACCACCAACGGCACGCCCAACGAGCCCGAGGTGAAAGACGTTGAGTACGAAGAAGTAGACGAGAAGAAGTAGCGGTACGCCATCTCGGTATACCGTCAGAATTTGAGCGGCACCCTACACCGGGGTGCCGCTCGCTTTTGCTGCTGCCAGTACCCGCTCTACCACCCAGGTGGGCTGAGTGAAGGGCGTAAAGTGCGAGCCCTTGGGCAGGCGTTCTACGGCCATGTAGGGGGCGGGGTACACTTGTTCGGCAAAGTCGGCGTGGAGGGGTGGGGCTACAAAGTCGCGCATGCCTTGCACAAAATCGACGGGCACCCGCAACCGGTGGGCCTCGCGGGCCATGGCGGCTAGGCCGGAGGGCAGCGCGTTCATTTCGACGGTCGATACCTTGAGTAGCCCGGGCAACACCGGCCAAAGCACCTGCCCCGTGTTCCGCAGCCACTGAAAGGTGGTTGTGCCGGGGTCGACGACCGGGTTCAGCAGCGTCGCTCCCGCAACGAGATCGGGGTAGTGCACCGCGAGCCACAGCGCCACGGGCCCGCCGTACGAGTGGCCCAGCACCCAGGTGCGCCCCGCCTGTGCCAGGTGGGCAACGACGGGCAGCAGCCGTTCGGCCTGGCGCTGCAGGCTGGGTTCGGGCACCCCGGGGGTGCTTTGGCCGTAGCCGGGCCGGTCTACGGCCGCCAGGTGGAAGGCCGAACGCAGGGCGGGTTGCCGCAGCAGGACCGCCATATCGCGCCAGGTACTGGGCGAGCCGGGGATGAGCAACAGCCCGGGCTGGGCGGGGTCGCCCCCCAGCCGCGCGTGGGTTTCGCCAAGCGGGGTGGGGAAGTATCGGCTTGAGGTGGCCATGGTGCTGCTGCAACGCTGCCAGGCTACTGGCCGGTTCCGGCAGGCGCGTAGCGCAGGGCAAAGCCTTCGCCAGCGCGTGTGTAGCTCACCGGAAGGGTTCGGGCCAGGATGCCGAGCACTTCTTCGGGGCTTGGGTTTTGGAAGGCCCCGCTAAAGCGCAGGGTATCGGTTGCGGGCCCGTCGGTCTGAAAGGGTATCCCAAAGTAGCTGCCCAGGTCCTCGGTCACGTCCTGCAGGGGGGCGCGCTGCCAGGCCAGCCGCCGGTGCTGCCAGGCCAGCCGATTAAAGACGTTTTCGGCTACCAGGGTGTCTCTGCCTGCGGGGGGTGGCAGCCGCAGCGAGTACCCATGTGCCACCTGCCACCGCTCGGTTGTGCTGCGCCGCGCCTCAAGCGTGCCGGCAAGGCAGTGCACCAGTAGGCCGGTCTCGGGGGCAGCCACCCATACTTGGGTGCCGCCGGGCAGGCTAAGTTTCACCGTCGCCAGGTCGACCTCCAGGGGGGCTGTTCTAACGGCATTGACGGCCACCACGGCCTCGCCGCGCACCGAAAGGCTAGCCAGGGTGGCCACCGCGCGGTAGGTTACCTCGGCGCCTGCGTTGAGCCAGACCGTAGAGCCATCGGGCAGGTATACATAACGGGGTTTGTGCGCAGGTGCGGCCACTGTTTCAAGCGGCCCACGAGCGTAGCGCCACGCAAGTGCGGCTACAACCGAAACTGTGAAAATCAACGAAAGCAGTACCCACCAACGGCGTGTCATCCTGCCAAACTACGCAGGCAGGGGCCCTAGTGGCGCCCGACACCTGCCCCGGAACCCTAACGCCTTACTCGGCTGCGGGCTCTACGTGGATGTAGGTGCGGTTATCGGCCTTACGGTGTTTGAACACCACCTTGCCATCGGTAAGGGCAAACAGCGTGTGGTCGCGCCCAATACCTACGTTCCGGCCAGGGTGGAATTCAGTGCCGCGCTGGCGGATCAGGATATTGCCCGCCAGGGCTACTTGCCCACCGTAGAGCTTAACGCCCAGCCGTTTGCTATGCGATTCACGCCCGTTCTTCGAGCTACCGACGCCTTTTTTGTGTGCCATGGTCCTGTTGGGGCTAGTAAACTAGCCGCGGGTGATGGTTTCGATCTGAAGCTGGGTAAACTGCTGGCGGTGACCGTTGAGTTTGCGGTACCCTTTGCGGCGCTTTTTCTTGAAAACGATGACTTTGTCGCCCTTCACGTGGCCCAGGATTTTAGCCTTCACCTGGGCACCGTTCAAAAACGGCAGACCCACGTCTACTTTTTGGCCATCGGCCAAGAGCAACACCTTGTCGAAGGCAACTGCATCGCCCTCGTTGCCTTCGAGGCGATGGACGAACAGGGTCATGTCCTGTTCTACCTTAAACTGTTGCCCTGCAATGTCGACTACCGCAAACATACCGTCCTGCATCAAAATGGAGGGCAAAAGTACGGTGCTTTCGGTTATCGTGCAACGTGTGGTCTCGAAATTCCAACAAGCCCGTAGGTAGCCGTTCGTGCAGAGCGACTTAGGTGGCTATCTTGCACCCGCTGCACTATGCCAACTGCCGCCACCGCCCCAGAATTCAGGAGTAAAGCACTGGAGACCAAGCCCCAGCAGGCGCTGCAGCTGCACGTGGTGCTTCTGGCCGACCGGTTGGAGTACCTGGCCCTGGGGGCAGAGCCCGGCAGTGTGGTGCTCTACGGCGCGGTGCCGTTTGCCGGGGGCGCTTCCCAGGCACAGGCCCTGCACGAAGCCCTGGCAACCCCCAGCCTCAAACTGCCGTTCAAGCAAACGGTTCTCACCCTGGGCCTGCCGTTCTGGACGCTGGTACCCGAGAAGTACCTCGCGGGCAGCCACAACCTCTCGCCCATCAAGTTTATTGAAACCCTCTACGGGCTAGACCCCGAGGCCTACGAGGCGCGGCAAACCGAGCTGCCGGGCCAGGACACCCTGCTGCTCTACGGCTACCCCCACGCGCTCAAGCCGCTCCTGGGCGCCGAGCTGGCCCAGGCCCAGGTGCGCCACCTGGTGCAGCCCCTGTTGGCCACGAGCCGGCTGCTGCACCAGCGCAGCGCCGCGCCGGTATCGTTGCACGTACAGCTTCTGGGTGCCGAGGCGTACTATGTTCTCCAGCGGGGTAAGGAGCTTATTTTTTGCAACCGGTTTGAGGCCGCGCACCCCGAAGACGCGCTCTTCTACGCCCTCTCGGTCGTGCAGCAGTTTGGCCTGCCCAAAGACAAAGTGATGGTCATGCTCACGGGCCGCTCGCCCTACCGGCAGGCGCTAGAGGCACAACTGGCCAAGGCCTTTGGCGATAAATACCTGCGTGTGCGGACCTTTTACGCCAAACACCCCGAGCTCAACGCCGCCGGGCTGCAGCTCGATGAGCTGGCCTTCGTGACCGAGGGTTTGCTGCTGCCCGAAAAAGTCGGGGCAAAATAGCCGTGCGCATCGTGGGT
>JANRLA010000002.1:0-20884 GCA_033763015.1 Bacteroidia bacterium | reverse complement strand
AGCAGGGTGCCAAAGCGGATGGCCGACCAGATCTGGGGCTCTTTTTCGGCCGAGAGGTCAATGCACTTGGCGTAGCAGCCGCCCTCGAAGTTGAACACGCCGTTGGGCGTCCAGCCGTGTTCGTCGTCACCAATTAGGTTACGGGCCGGGTCGGCGCTCAGGGTGGTCTTGCCCGTGCCCGAGAGGCCAAAGAAAATGGCTACATCGCCCGCCGCGCCTACGTTGGCCGAGCAGTGCATGGGTAGCACGTTCTGGAAGGGCAAGAGGTAGTTAAGCACCGAGAAAATGCCCTTTTTGATTTCGCCTGTGTACGCCGAGCCACCAATCAGGATCAGCTTGTGGGTGAAGTTGACGATGGTAAAGTTGGCCGCACGGGTGCCGTCGATGGCCGGGTCGGCCTGGAAGCCTGGGGCCGCAATCACCGTGAAGTCGGGGGCGAAACCCTCGAGCTCGTTCTGGGCAGGCCGGATGAAGAGGTTGTTGACGAACAGGTTCTGCCACGGGCTCTCGTTGATGACCCGTACTTTGAGCCGGTACTGGGGGTCGGCGCCCGCATAGGCATCGCGAACGTACAGCTCGCGGCTCTGCAGGTAGGCCTGCACCCGTAGCAGCAGCCGGTTAAAGGCCTCTTCGGGGAAGGGGTTGTTCACCGTGCCCCACCACACGTGGGGCAGGGTATTGGCATCCTCAACGACAAACTTGTCTTTGGGCGAACGCCCGGTAAAGGTGCCGGTAGACACGGCCAGTGCGCCACTGTCTGCAAACGTACCCTCGCCACGCCTCAGGGTGTGCTCAATGAGTTCGGCGGGCGAAAGTTGGTAGTGCAACGCCTTGGCGTTGGTAACGAACTGTAGGTTAGGAATAACGCTCTGGCTCATAACCCTGCGGGACGAGTGACGGATGGAGTGAAAGAGAATGAACAAAACCTGTAGGCCTGTCGGGGCGGCTGTGCTAGTTTGCCCAAAGCCATGTTATACCCCACGTTCTGGATTGCCGAGCGTACGGCTACCGAAGCACAGCTTGCACCCGATGAGGCCCACCACGCGTTGCACGTGCTCAGGCTTGGGGAGGGCACCCGAATTGGCGGCGTGGATGGCAAGGGATGCTACGTAGAAGGTATCCTGAAACGGGTCGGCAAAGATACGGCGAGGCTCGAAATAGAACACCAGGTAGAGGGCTGGGGTGAACCACCGGTAGAAACGACCCTGGCCCTCGGGCTGCCCAAGCACCGCGATCGGCTGGAATGGGCCGTCGAGAAGGCGGTCGAGCTGGGCGTTACGGCGCTCATCCCGCTCCACACCGAGCGCACCGAACGCGGCCATTTTAACCCCCAACGGCTTACGAAACTGCTGGTGGCAGCCCTGAAGCAGTGTGGCCGCAGCCGCCTGCCCACCCTTCACCCGCCTATGGGGGTTGCCCAGGCACTGGCCACGACCCCCGGGGCGTATCACCTGGTGGGCTGGCTGGGTGCTACGCGCCTAATTCAGACCCATTCTGGGGCCGCAGCGGGGCGCCATGTGGTGTACTGGATAGGCCCCGAGGGCGACTTTACTCCTGCCGAAATGGACTTTCTGAACCATCAAGGCGCCCACCCGGTCTTGTTGGGAGGCATACGCCTACGCACCGAAACGGCGGCGCTCTACTGCCTCAGTTGGGGCAAAGCCGTCCAGGGGTTTTAAGGCTGGGGCTGGAATAGCAACCACCGCATGGGCTCGACCCGGTTTTCGTCGAGCAGTTGCGTTACCCATGGGCCCGCCTGGGCCTGTAGGTCGGTGGGCAGCAGGGCCCGGATTTCCGCCCACGTCGGCGTACGCTCGTCGAGCACGTGGCACGTGTGGGTGCGCTCGAACCGTGCCCGGAGTGTCGCCTCGATACCAGGTACCACAAACGGATGGAGTTCAATCAGCACGGTGGCTTGGCCGAGTTGCGGGATGGCCATGGGGTCGGCCAGACTGGCCTCGGCGCCCTCGACATCGAAAAAGACGAAGTGGGGGGCATCGGCACTAAAATCGGCTGCCAGCCCTTCGGGTGTGGCCGCCCCGCGCACCACCACCCGGTCGGCTACGCCATTGGCCTGGGCAAGGGCCCGTAGGGTGGGGTGAATCCAGCTTTCAAGTTCATAGGCCAGCACCCGGCTGGTGGGGTAGCGCAGGGCCATACCCACGGCGTAGTAGCCTTCGGCGGCGCCCACAATGGCAAGAGTGGGGCGCTCGGGTAGGTGCAGCTCTGCCAGCGCCGTCTGTACCGTGTGCTCGTACACGCCCAGCAGCATGCCGTAGTGGCCATTGAAGGCCCGGCTGGGGGCGTACCGCATCCCTTGGAAGGGGCCGCTCAGGACCGTGTGGCCCACCAGCGCATCGGCTTTGGGGGCAAGGCCCCGGTACTTAAGCCGGTGGTACCAAGCTACGGGCAAGTGCCTACGGAGCCAGAGTTTGACAGCACGCATGGGGCGAAGGTGCACCTTTGCCGCCGATTTAGGCCCCCGAGAGCACGCCGAGTACCGTTTCGAGCTTAGCCCGCACCGTGCTGTAGGGCCGGGTACAGCCGTTGGTAACCAGGCAGAACGCGTAGAGCCCGCCGTCGGTGGTCTTGACATACCCGGCAAACGAGGCGGCCCCGCTGAAGTACCCGCTTTTCATCCGCAGCTCGTTGCCACCGGCCAGGCGGCTGCTGCGCACAATGCCGTCTTTGCCCGCTACGCCCAGGCTGCCCCAGTAGGCCGGGAAGACCGTGCTTTTGTGAAGCGCCACGAGTAGACCTACCACGTTTTGCGGCGTAGCCTGGGCCATTCGGCTCAGGCCCGAGCCATCGCCCAGGCGCAGGCCTTGGGTGCCGATACTCTGGCTCTTGAGGTGGGCCTGAAGGCTGGCGATGGCCTCGGCGTGGGTGTGGGCGCTGTCGCGTTTGAAAGCCGCAGCGCGCAGGAGCCCCTCGGCGAAGAGGTTTACGCTCCACCAGTTCGTGAGCCGGGCCAGGGTTTCGAGGTTGGGCGAGGCAATGACCGGCGCCTGTGGGAAGGGCTGGCTGGGTAGGGGTGGGGTGCGGTCTAGAAAGCTGGTGGTGGGCGCCTGAGTACAGAGGATGTCGGAGAGGGCCAGGGCCTCGGCGAGCCGACGGGCAAAGAACAGGGGTGGGTAGGGCAACGCCCCACGGATGGTGAATTCGTTGCCGTCGGGCACGGTGCCCGAGAGGAAGCGGAGGGTGTCGTAGGGGCTGCCATCGATGTAGCCATTGTCGCCGCTACCGGCTTTGCCGGTGTGCATGGCGTCGCGGAAGTGCAGCTCGCGCACATCGGGGTCGGTGCCCAGCACCCAGGCGGTATCGCCAACCTCGGTGGGCAGGAAGCGGAGCTTGTACTGGTTGTCGAGGACGTTGAGGCTGTAGCAGGGGGCGCCGTAGTAGTTGCCGATGTCGCCCCACACCCAGCCGGTGGGGGTTGGGTTGGCGCTGTAGCGGGTGTCGTCTACCCGAACCCGGCCTACGATGCGGCGGATGCCGTGGGCCTTGAGGGCCCCTACGTAGCCTTCGATGACTTTGGCGTAGGGCAGGGCCTCGGTCCAGCGTTCGGTGCCAAAGGTGGGGTCGCCGGTGCCGACGACCACCAGGTCGCCGTAGAGCACTGTATCGGTGAGGGTGCCGGTGTAGTGCAGTGGGGTTTTGAACGTGTAGTCGGGGCCCAGCACCTGTAAGGCAAAGGCCGTACTGTAGAGCTTCATGACCGAGGCCATGGCAAAGGCCTTGCCCCCGTTGTAGCTCAGGATAGGCTTGCCGGTGGCTACCTCGGTGAGCTGGAAGCCTAGCCAGCTCTCGGCGAACACCGGGTCGGCGGCCAGGGCATCCAGGCTGGCCTTAAGCCGCACCACATCGGGCGGGCCGCTGGGGCGGGGGGTGCTCTGGCACGTGAGCAGCAAGAGCCCAAGGGCCAGAAGTGGCAACACACGCAGGTGCATGGCGTAAGTTTGCACCCCGCTGTGGCCCGGCCAAGTGCGCCAGGTTACCCCACCGTTAATTGGCCCCCTGGGGCCCCTACTGTATGGCCGAACTTGCCAAGACCTACGACCCCCTGCCCGTAGAAGCCCGTTGGTATGCCGCCTGGGAAGAGGCCGGCTGCTTCCGCTCGGTGCCCGACGACCGGCCCGCCTACGCCATCGTCATCCCGCCGCCCAACGTGACGGGTGTGCTGCACATGGGCCACATGCTCAACAATACCATCCAGGATGTGCTTGTGCGGCGCAAACGGCTGGAGGGCTTCAACGCGGTGTGGGTGCCCGGCACTGACCATGCCAGCATTGCCACCGAGGCCAAGGTGGTGCAGAAGCTGCGCGGCGAGGGCATCACGAAGCAAACGCTCATTGACCAGCACGGCTACGAGGGTGGGCGCGATAAGTTTCTGGAGCAGGCCCGGGCCTGGAAAGACCAGTACGGCGGCATCATCCTACAGCAACTGCGCAAGCTGGGCGCCAGCTGCGACTGGGCGCGCACCGCCTACACCATGGACGGGCAAGACCCCCAGAACGCCCACCACACCGGCTACTACAAAGACGTGGTAGACACCTTCGTGAAGCTCTACAACGAGGGCTACATCTACCGCGCCGAGCGGATGGTGAACTGGGACCCCGTGGCCAAGACCACCCTCTCCGACGAAGAGGTCATCTACAAAGAGGTGCAGGGCACGCTCTACTACGTGCGCTACCAATTTGTAGACCCCGACCTGCGGCTGGCGGTGCGCGACCCCGAGGGCAACCTGCTCGAAGAGCGTACCTACCTCACCGTAGCCACCACCCGCCCCGAGACCATTTTGGGCGACACAGCCATTGCCGTACACCCCGACGATGCGCGGTACCAGGCCCTGCTGGGCCAGCGGGTTCGGGTACCCTTCCTGGCGCGTGAAATCCCGGTTGTGGCCGACAGCGCCATCGACCCCGAGTTTGGCACCGGCTGCCTGAAGGTTACCCCCGCGCACGCCAAGGCAGACTACGAAATCTACGAGCGGCTCAAAGCGGCGGGCACCCATATCGAGGTCGTCAACACCATCGCCGAAGACGGCACCCTGCAGCACGTGCCCGAACCCTGGCTGGGCCTCGACCGCTTTGCGATGCGCAAGCAGTTTGCCCAGTGGCTTGCAGACAACAACTGCCTGGAAAAGGCCGAAGCCTACACCCACAACGTAGGCCACAGCGAGCGCACCGATGCCGTGGTAGAAGAGCGCCCTAGCCTACAGTGGTGGGTGCGGATGAAAGAACTCTGCCAGCCGGCCCTCGAGGCCGTCGAGAGCGGCGCGGTACAGCTGTTCCCCGACCGCTTTCTGGGCACCTACCGCCACTGGATGACCAACGTGAAAGACTGGTGCATCAGCCGCCAGCTCTGGTGGGGCCACCGCATACCGGCGTGGTACGACACTTCGGGGGGGCTGGTACAGGTATCGGTTACTGGCGGCGAGGGTCTTGCCCAAGACCCGGACGTCCTGGACACCTGGTTTTCGTCGTGGCTGTGGCCTTTAAGCGTGTTTAATGGCTTGCAAGCGCCCGATGGCCCCGACATCCGCTACTACTACCCCACGGCCACGCTCGTTACGGGCCCCGACATCCTGTTCTTCTGGGTGGCCCGCATGATTGTGGCCGGCTACTACCACCGCGGGGAAAAACCCTTCGACCGGGTGTACCTCACGGGCCTAGTGCGCGACAAGCAGGGCCGCAAAATGAGCAAGAGCCTGGGCAACAGCCCCGACCCCGACGCCCTCATCGAGCGCTACAGCGCCGACGGCGTGCGCATGGGCCTGCTGCTGAGTAGTGCCGCCGGCAACGACCTGCTCTTCGACGAGGCGCTGTGCGAGCAGGGCCGCAACTTCGCCAACAAGCTCTGGAACGCCTTCCGGCTGATTCACACCCTGGGCGAAAGCGCCACCCCTGGCCCCGCCACACCCCAGCAAGCACTGGCCACCGACTGGATGGCGGCCCGCACCCACGAGGCGGCGCACGAGGTGGCCCGCCAGTTCGACGACTTCCGCCTGAGCGAGGCGTTGGGTACGCTGTACAAGCTCATCTGGGACGATTTCTGCTCGTGGTACCTCGAGCTCATCAAACCCCAGGGTGGCTCGGGCTTTACAGAAGGGGCGCATGCGCTCGTCGTCGGGCGCTTTGAGGAGTTGCTGCAACTGCTCAGCCCCTTCATGCCCTTCATCACCGAAGAAATCTGGCAGCTGCTGGCCCCCCGCGCCAAGGGCGAATTCCTGGTGCAGACCCGCCTGCCCAGTACCCCCGCCCCCGACGCGGCCACGCTGGCAGGTATGGGCACCGTACGCGAAGCCGTTACGGCCCTGCGGGCCCTGCGCACCGAGCGCAACATCCCCCTGAAAGAGGCGCTGGACGTATACCTGGTGACCGACCAACCCGCGCGCTGGCAGCGGTTCTTCCCGCTCGTCGAGCGGTTTGTGGGCCTGGGTACGCTACACCTGGGCGTGGCTGGCAAGCCCGAGCAGACCGTGCTGGTACAGGTGGGCACCGACGAGCTGCACGTACCGGTCGCCGTTGATGTGGCCGCCGAACGCACGCGCCTCGAGGCCGAGATTGCCTACCAGGAGGGCTTTTTGAAGAGCGTGCAGGCCAAGCTCACGAACGAGAAGTTTGTGGCCGGTGCCAAGCCCGAGGTTGTGGCCCGCGAGCGGCAAAAAGAGGCCGACGCCGAAGCGAAGCTCTCGGCGCTACGTGCCAGCCTGGCAGCGCTGGGCTAGAACGTGAAGTGCTTGATCTGCTCGCCTTTTTGGCCGATTTCGCTCATGGCTTCGATGCCGATTTCGAGGTGGATCTGGCTCCAGTTTTCGGTCACCTTGCGGTCTGAAGCCTCAGTCTTAACGCCTTCGGGGGTCATGGGCGTGTCAGATACCAGCAGTAGGGCCCCCCGGGGGATGCTGTTGGCGTGGCCGACGATGAAGACGGTGGCGGTCTCCATGTCTACGCCGATGACGGTGCGGTGGCGTAGCCCTTCTTTGAATGCCTCGTCCCACTCCCACACCCGGCGGTTGGTGGTGTAGATGACGCCGGTGCGGTACTCCAGCCCGCGGTCGACGATTTTGTCCGACACGAACTTGTGCAGCTTAAAGCTGGGCAGGGCCGGCACATCGGGCGGGAAGTAGTCGTTGCTGGTACCCTCGCCCCGGATGGCCGCAATGGGCAGGATGAAGTGGCCCAGCTCTGAGCTGCGCTTCACACCCCCGCACTTGCCCAGAAACAGCACGCCGTGGGGCGCGCGGGCGCTGAGCAGGTCCATGATAGTAGCCGCGTTGGCGCTGCCGATACCGTAGTTGACGATGGTGACGCCCTCGGCGCTGGTGGCCGTTTGCATGGGGCGGCCCTCGCCCATCACCTCGCACCCGAAGCGCTCGGCAAACAGGCGGACGTAGTTGGAAAAGTTGGTGAGCAGGATATGGTCGCCGAAGCCATCGACCGGGGTACCGGTGTAGCGGGGCAGCCAGGCTTTGGCGATGTCCAGTTTGGTCTCCACAGCCCGAAAGCTACCGTAGTTGGGCACACACCCTGCGGCGGTAGGCACTTCCTAATTAAAAAATAACGCTGGCGTTGGTAGCACGGCTTGGTCGCTTAGTTTCGGGTTCCTATTTCTCACGTATAGTATTCTTGTTGCCCATGGAAGCAGCCACCAGCACCGCCCAAGACCCCAATGCGAAGCCGCCCAAAATCCTGTTTCACGGCAAAGGCAGCGAGTATTTCGGCATCTTTTTAACCAACGTGCTGCTCACTATCGTAACACTCGGGGTATACCGCCCGTGGGCTAAGGTGGCCTTCCGGAAGTACATCTACCAAAACACTGAGTTTGCCGGTAGCCGATTCATTTTTACGGGCCAGGGCTCCGAGATGTTTATTGGTTACCTGAAGGCTACGCTCATTTTTGGAGCCATATTTTTGCTCTACAACCTAGGTGTTCAATACGCTGCGAGTCAGCTGAACCCTGGTCTCTTATTCTTGGTGTTTTTATTTTTCGTTGCTGCCAATGCATTCATCATTCCCATAGCCCTGCATAGCTCGTTGCGGTACCGGTTGGCGCGAACAGAATGGCGAGGAATTCATTTTGCGTATGTGGGGTCTCAGAAGCGCCTGATTGGTATATTCTTTCAGGGCCTTCTGCTATCTATCGTTACGTTGGGTATATACACACCCTGGTTTTATGTGAGTGTGTTTGATGAAGTTGCAGAAAATATACGCTTGGGGGACATTCGGCTCCAGTTTGAAGGTGAAGGCAGTGATTTATTTACGATTTTTATCCGCGCGTACTTCCTTACATTCTTAACTCTCGGTATTTATACCTTTTGGTACCGTGCAGAGCTCTTCAATTTTTTGGTAGACAACACCAAAGTAATTGAGAAAGGTCAGCGCAAGCACCTGCGTGGCGAGTCTTCGGGCGGTAGGATGTTCGATCTATTGTTCTTCAATGCGCTTCAGGTCATCTTCACACTAGGCATTGCCTACCCTTGGGCCCACATGCGTTCACTTCGCACGCAACTAAGTTGGATAAGATTTACCTGGGTGCCCGACGTTGATAGCATAGCCACCAGCCCCGAGGTAAACGCCAATGCTACCGGCGACTTCCTCATAGACCTGGGCGACTTTATGATCGGGTAACACCCCTTTGCCAATGGAACCCACCCCTGGTGTATCGGATGAACTTGCGGCCCTGGTCAACGACCGGTTCGAGGGCACGTACTACGATGGTAAGACCACTAAGCCTCATTTGGCGTGGGTATGGGTGCAGCCGGGGGGGCTTCGCATCTGTAAACGGCTGGCCGAAGGCCAGGTTGACGAAGTGTTCTGGTACCCTTCGGGGATACTGAAAGACGAATTCAATAACCACGACCATGTGGTGCTGCGTTACGACAGCCAACCACCTTCGCGCTTAGAAGTGCGTGGGCAGGGGTTTTACAAGGCCCTGCTTGAGGCTTTTCCGGTCGCGCGCTTTCAGCAGAACCCCTATTTCTTCGTCCTAAACAAAGGCTGGGGAGCCAAATTGGGCATCGCGGCGGGGGTTGTGGCCTCGGTGTACTTTATCATTGCCCTGGCGGTGCCGTTCATGGCGGGGCAATTGGCCTACAACACCCCTGCCGAGATTGAGCGCCAGGTGGGCGAGAACGCCTACGCAAGCATTAGCCCGTTACTCGAGGTTAATGAAGGGCGTAGCGTCCACCTACAGGCCTTTTTCAATGAGCTGTTTCCCGATGCCACCGAGGTAAAAGTGGTGGTGGTAGATAGCGAAGTGCCCAATGCCTTTGCCGTACCCGGCCACGTTGTGGTGTTTACCGGTTTGCTCGATGAAATTGAGCGCGAAGACCAACTTGCGGGCCTGCTCGCGCACGAATATGGCCACATCGTGAAGAAGCATTCCCTGCGCTCGCTTTACAACGATGCATCTATCTGGCTTGTAGTGGGTGCAGTGTTGGGCGATGCCAGTTCGGGTACCAGCTATGTGCTACAGAACGCATCGGGGCTCGCGAAACTGGACTACTCCCGTGGAATGGAGCGCGAGGCCGACACCTATGCCATAGGGGCGTTGAAAAAGCGAAACCTAAACCCCAGGGGAATGGCGGAACTGTTTGAGATCCTCCAGGATGCCTCTGGTGAATCGGCGCTTGAAGTCCCCACATTTCTTTCTACCCACCCTGGCCTTGACGAGCGGATAGAAAAAGCCCAGGCTGCCGCCGAAGACCAACCGGCATCGGCGCCCAGTGCGAAACTGACAGAGGCCTTTGGGGCTCTACAGGCGAGCGCTGAAACCGAAGTCACTGAAGAGCCATCGGGAGAGACACCTTCGACCGAAGCTGTGCCCGCACCAGATAATTAGCCTGGCCGGTACCACTCGATGCGGTGGTCGGCGATGTCGAGGTTGTCTTCTACCTGGGTAATCACGACCAGGTATACCCCCTCGGGGTAGGGCTCAAAGTTGAACTCGTAACTACCGATGCCAGTGGTGGGGGGTAAGGCCGAGGCCTCCAGTTGTACCCCGATGTGGTTGTAGAGCCGCACGAGCAGCGACTTACCGGCCGGCGGCGGGGCGTAGTGAACCGCCACCCGGTTTCGGGCGAAATCGGGGCGGGCAGAGAGGGGCTCTACCCCACCGGGGTTGTCGAACTCGGTTTGGGCGAGCTCCAGCTCGGCATCGGCGCCTTCCCATACCAGCCGGTAGTAGCGTATGCCGGGTAGCAAGGGGTCCTTCCACCGAAAGGGACGTACTAACCGTGGGGTAAGGCGGTAGGTGAAGCAAGCGACAGGTGCCCAGTCGATCCCGGTACTGCTACGCTCCAGTCGTAACAGCCCAAACTGTGGCGCGAGCCGTGGGCACTGTAGCTGCCAGCTGACGACCACCGAGCGCAAGCTAACCTCGGCGTGCAAGGCACGGGTGTGTACCTGTTCGGCGGCTAGAGGCTCTAGGGTGGCAGGCTGCGCCGCACTAAACAGGGGTAGCAAAAGCCAGGCTAGCGTGCGCACACTACAAAAGTACTTTCGAAAACAGGCAGCCAGGGCCGTAGGGCACAAACGCCTGTTGGGCAGGCGGTAGAAGTAGCTGCGAAAAAATATTTTCTGCCTGATTATGAGGCAGTTACGCGGTAAGTGTCAAACTGGCGCGTGCCTTGTAAGTGTCATTTAGTAACCGGATGCCGACGCGGCAATTACATTTGTGCATGTACAACACGCTTGGCAGTATCTGCTGGGCACAAAACCCCCCAATCAACGTATCGTGGTAAAGTATGAAGACCTAACGGTGGGCGATGTCCTGAAAGGCACTGTCCGGAACGTAGTCGATTTCGGCGCATTTGTCGACATCGGCATGAAATCAGATGCACTTCTGCACATCTCGAAGATGGACCCAGAAGGCAAGTTTGTGAAGAACCCCTACGCCGTTGTTAAAGTCGGCCAGGTGGTGAACGTACGTGTAGACCGCTTGGAAGCCGATCGTGGCCGCGTTTCGCTGGCCCTGGTTAGCAAAGAAGACTAATTCTGGCGACCTCCCTACAAGGTTAGTACGAGACGACCGGCAGCGAAAGCTGCCGGTTTTTTGTTGCCGTCTGTTAAAGACAAGCCCTGTCGCGCCAGCTGGCAGGTGGGTCGAGTAGGTTTGCATACCTAAACCCTAGTACTGTATGCCAACTCAACTCATTCGAAGTGTAGCTGCCCTGCTGTTTGTAGGTGCTGTTGCAACCACACAGGCCCAACTTAAGACCCCGCAGCCCAGTCCGGCTGCACAAGTCATGCAAACGGTGGGTGTGACCGACATCACCGTTACCTACAGTCGGCCCGCCGTGAAAGGCCGCAAGGGTGCTATTTGGGGCAAACAAGTCCCCTACGGCGAAACCTGGCGTACGGGTGCCAACGCGACGACGATAATCGAATTCTCGACCGACGTTACCTTCGCGGGCCAGAAAGTGCCCAAAGGCAAATACGGCCTCTTTACTCTACCTGCCTCAGCTGACGGCGATTGGAAACTGATGCTCAACAAGACCTGGGCGGGCAACATCGGTAACTACAAAGCCGACGACAACCTGTTCAGTGTAACCGTACCTGTCCAAGCAGCACCGTTTACCGAGAGCTTCACTTTCGGGTTTGAAAACGTGACCGAAACCACGGCCGACCTGGTCTGGATGTGGGAGGAGAAAGCCATGCGCATTCCTATCCAGGTGGCTACAACCGAACTTACCCAGGCGAACATCGACCTAGCGCTGAGCAACGGCCGCCGTAACTACCTGCAGGCCGCCAGCTACTACCGCACCGCCCAACAGCTCGACCTGGCGCTGGCTAACGTTAACAAAGCCCTCGCCATCAGCGAAGATGCCTGGGGCTATTGGGTAAAGAGTAGCATCCTGGCCGACCTGGGCAAAACGCAAGAGGCCATTGCGACCGCGAAGACCTGCATCGAATGGGCCCAGAAAGAGAATGGCCCTAACTCTAAATTCTTCACCGACGACAGCAACGCGAACATCGTGAAATGGAGTAAGTAACCCCCACTTGCGGGTGTACACAACGGGGCCCCCTAGGCCCCGTTGTGTTTTAACTAGTTGGCGCTGGGGGCGGGGTTATCGGCCACAGGGGCGTCTTTCTTGCTACCCTCAGGGTTGAGCCGGAAACCTACTGGCTCGCGGGCTTCACTCTTGGCCATTGACGCATCGAACTCGAGCACGTCAGCTTCGGTGATGGTGCGGATGAGCTCGGGGGTGCGGTCGGCTGCGCTGAGTTTGGCCAGGCGTAAGTGCTGGTTCTTTACCGCCTTTTCGGCCATCCGTCGTACGGTGCGGGCGTTGCCAAAGAACTTGTCTTTGGCTTTGTTCAGGGCCTCTACGTAGGCTTGCACTTTGGCTTCGGCACCGGCATCCATTTCGACCTCATCGGCGGCAAACATGCTCCGCGCAATCGACATCATCTGCTCGGCGGTGTAGTCCTGGAAGTGGATTGTGCGGTCGAAGCGGCTCTTGAGGCCTGGGTTGCTTTCCAGGAACCGCTTCATGTCGTCGGGGTAGCCGGCGGCAATGACTACGAAGTCGCGTCGGTGGTCTTCCATCCGCTTGAGCAGCGTCGCGATGGCTTCCTTGCCGTAGGTGTCGCCTTCGCCGGTATACAGGGTGTAAGCCTCGTCGATGAAAAGCACTCCGCCCATGGCCTGCTGGATGAGGGCGTCGGTCTTCTCGGCGGTTTGGCCCAGGAAGCTGGCCACCAATTTTTGGCGGTCGGCTTCGACCAAATGCCCACGCTCGAGGATACCCACGGCCTTGTACACGTTGGCCAGGATCCGGGCCACGGTGGTTTTGCCGGTGCCAGGGTTACCCGTGAAAATGGTGTGAAGGTTAAACTCCTCAGTGATGTCTTTGCCCAGGTCGCGGTAGAACTGGCAGAGCTGGATGAGCTCGCCTACCTCGCGTTTCACGATGTCGAGCCCGACGAGTTGGTGGAGTTCTTCCTGTGCTTTCTTGAGCAGGTCTTGGTCTACCGGCAGTATGGGCTTAACGCCCTTTTCGAGCTGGAAGACGCGCTCGAAGTCCTCTTGGGTAATGAGGGTTAGCTCGTTCTGCGTGAGCTCGGCCAGGTTGGTAGCTTTCATGAGCCGCAGGCCCATGTTCATCTTGGCGGCATCAAGCAGGTGGTTCACCAGCCGGGCGTTGCCAAAGGCACGGTCGCGGTCGCGGTACAAGCGTACGAGTTGGTCGTACAGGTAGTCGCGGGCAGGTACGGCGAGCTCCACTTTGCGTTGCTTGGCGGCAAAGTCGGCGATGGCGAGCAGTTCCTGCGGGGTATAGTCGGGGAAGTGGAACTGCTGGCTCAACCGGCTTTTCAGGCCGGGGTTCGAGGTCAGGAACGTGTCCATTTCCTCGGGGTAGCCCGCCAGAATCACGGCCAGGTTACCCTCGCCGTCGGAGAGTTCTTTGAGCAGGATCTCAATGACCTCGCGGCCAAAATCTTTGTTGTCGTCGCCTTTGCGGGCCAGGCTGTAGGCCTCATCAATGAACAAAATGCCCCCACGGGCGGCCTTGATGGCTTTTTTGACCTTCGGGGCCGTCTGGCCAATGAACTCGCCTACCAACTCGGCCCGGTCTACGCTGTGCACGTGACCACGGGTTAGCAGGCCCATGTTTTTGTAAATCTGGCCCAGCATCATGGCCACGGTGGTTTTGCCGGTGCCTGGGTTGCCAATGAAGACCGAGTGCAGGTTAATGGCCGTATCGTCGTCGATACCCTTTTCCTTGCGCAGCTTCAGGAAGTTGAGGTACGTGGTGTACTCCCGGATCTTGGTTTTAATCGACTGCAGGCCGATCATTTCCTCGAGCCGCCCGAGGGTTTCTTCCAGGCTTTCGCTGGGCGCAATGGTGGGCACTGAGAGCAGGCCCTCGGGCAGAAGCAACTGGCTGGTGCCCGAGGTCTCGACAAACTCGTCGGTTACCTTGAACGGTATGACACCCACCACGCGGTCCATGAACACGATTTCAAGCTTGTAGTCGTCGTGGAACCACGAGCCGGTTTTGTCTGAGCCCCAGCCTACCGTGGCCGTGATTTGCTCCTGGCCCTTACCCACGATGAGCAGTTCCTGGACCGTGCCTTTTAGCTCGCCGGTATCGGAATAGTAGTTGAAGAACAGCTCTGCGGGCCAGTCTACCTCGTTGGGCAGGGCATTGTCGGCCTTGAATTCGGCCCACACGTAGCGGGTGTCTTCCCGCCGAAACTCTTTGTAGTACGTCCGTTCGTCTTCGCCAACGTTGTTGTAGCTGGCCTCGTAGAGCCGTACCGACTTGATTTTGAAGAACGGGTTTTCGGTATCGGTTACCCGACCGATATCGGTGACGTAAAAGGTGACGGAAGAGACCTTTTTCTCGCCGATCCAAACTTCCCACCGGTAGGTGCCCTTCTTCCAGAAGGCGCCGGGTTTGTCCATGCCCCAGCCTTCGCGGATGTAGACGATGTTCTGGTCTTTGCCGATGGTGCGCTTGACGTCGATGGAGCAGATCTCGCGCCCATCGGTGGCCAAGGCTTTGAACTGGCAGCTGAACTCCCAGTCCTCTTCGTCAAACAGTTTGTTGTAAAAGGAGTATTCGGCCCAGAGGTACGTCGTTTCTCCACGGTCGTACACGGTCCGGTACTTGCGCTGATTCTCGGCCAGCCACTCATTGCTGGCGTACACCTTGAGCTCTTTCTCTTTGTACGGGACAAAGTCGTTCGTCTTGTTGGCCATGCGGGTACGGCGGCTGGGCTGGCAAATTAGTGAATGACGCGTGCCCATACCGTACCCAAGCTGGGGTTTCTGGGCGGTGCCATCCGTTGGGGTGGCCAACAGCCTTACTGCGGCCTGATTTTTGCTTTGCGCTTTGACCGTTTCTGCCGGTTTCCCTACTTGCGGGCGCGTTTACAGACGGGTTCTCCGAGTTCAAGACATGAAGATTTACGACGATTTGGTAGCAGGCCGTAAGACGCTGGCTGTCATAGGGTTGGGGTATGTGGGTCTGCCCATTGCTCTTTTGTTTGCCCGTAAAATCAAGGTCTTGGGCTTCGACATCAATGCTAGCCGCATCGCGCAGATGCAACAGGGGATTGACCCCAGTGGGGAAATCCCGACCGAGCAGTTTCAGGGGGCCAACATCACCTTTACGGCCAACCCCGACGACCTGAAAGGGGCCCACTTTTTTGTGGTTGCTGTGCCTACGCCCATCGACCGGCACAACCAGCCCGACCTAACACCGGTACTCAAAGCCAGTGAGACCCTGGCCAAAGCCCTGAAACCCGGCGACTACGTAGTCTATGAAAGCACGGTGTATCCGGGTTGCACCGAAGAGGACTGCATCCCGATTCTGGAAACCTCGGGTCTGAAGTTTGTTCAAGACTTCAAAGTGGGCTACAGCCCTGAGCGCATCAACCCCGGCGACCCCAACAACAAACTAGAGAACACCAATAAAATCGTTTCGGGTTGTGATGACCTGAGCGCCGAGGAGATCTACCAGGTGTACAAACTGGCCATCCAGGCCGAGTTGCACCGCGCCCCAACCATCAAGGTGGCCGAAGCCGCAAAGATTATCGAAAACACCCAGCGCGACCTCAATATCGCGCTCATGAACGAACTCTCGATCATCTTCGGCAAAATGGGCATCAACACCTACGACGTGCTCGCGGCCGCGGGCACCAAGTGGAACTTCCACCCCTATTCACCGGGGCTTGTTGGTGGGCACTGCATTGGTGTAGACCCTTACTACCTGATTTACAAAGCCAACGAACTGGGCTACCACAGCAAGGTGATCAACGCCGGGCGCGCCATCAACGATGGTATGGGCCCTTACATCGGCGAGGTTATCGTGAAGCAGCTTACGGCTGCGGGTAAGGCCCTGAAAGACGCACGGGTCTTGATTATGGGCATCACGTTTAAAGAGAACGTGCAAGACATCCGCAATAGCAAAGTGGTTGATGTGTACAACGAGCTGAAGGCCTACAACCTCTCTGTGGATGTTGTAGACCCGCATGCGGTCCCCGATGAGGTCCACGAAGAATACGGTATCACCCTCAGCGCCGCCCCAGCCGGCCCCTACGATGCCATCCTTCTGGCAGTCGCACACCAGGAGTACCGCAAGCTAGAACCATCCTATTTTGAGCAAATTGGGGCGCCCGATGTGTTGGTGGCCGATATCAAGGGGATGTTCCGCGGCAGAATTACCAACTTGCGCTATTGGAGCCTGTAAATAACCCCCGGGCCCGGCCCACGTTCTGGTTATGAAACCCATTCAGATGGTCGATCTGGTCGCGCAGTACCAGCACAACAAAGCTGCGATGGACGAAGCGGTACTCGGCGTGCTGGCCTCGGCCAAGTTTATTGGCGGCCCAGACGTGAAGGCCTTTTCCGAGGAATTGGCGGCCTATATCGGGGTAAAGCACGTGATCCCGTGCGCCAATGGTACCGACGCCCTCCAGATTGCGATGATGGCGCTGGATTTTAAGCCCGGCGACGAAATCATCGTCCCCACCTTTACCTACGTCAGCACTGCCGAGGTAATTGCCCTGCTGCGCCTGACGCCGGTACTGGTAGACGTTGACCCACACACCTTCAACATCGACATCGCTGCGCTAGAGGCCGCCATCACGCCCAAGACCAAAGCCATCGTACCGGTGCACCTCTTCGGCCAAAGCGCCGATATGGCCCCGCTGCTGGCCCTGGCCCAGCGGCACAACCTGTACGTGATTGAAGACAACGCCCAAGCCATTGGCGCGTACTACACCTTCCCCGACGGCACGCGCAAGCGCGCCGGTGCGATGGGTGTTATCGGTTGCACCTCATTTTACCCCAGCAAGAACCTGCCCTGCTACGGCGACGGTGGGGCTATCTTCACCGACGACGATACGCTGGCCCTTAAACTGCGCCAAACGGCCAACCACGGGCAAAATGAGCTCTACAAGTTTGCCCGTGTGGGGGTAAACAGCCGCCTCGATACCCTGCAGGCGGCTATACTGCGCATCAACCTAGCCAACCTGGACCAGTACATTGCCCGCCGGCAGGCCGTGGCTGCCCGCTACGACGCTGCCTTTGCGGGTCATCCTAACCTGACCACACCCGCGCTAGCCCCCTACAGCACCCACGTGTACCACCAGTACACCCTGCAGGTGCAAGGTGCCGACCGTGATGCCCTCAAAGCTCACCTGGCCCAGCACCAGGTACCTAGCATGGTGTACTACCCCATCCCGCTGCACCAGCAGGATGCGTACCGCGACCCGCGCTACAAAGACGGCGATTTCCCCCACAGCGAACGGCTGTGTGCCACCGTGATTTCGCTGCCCATACACCCGGAGCTGGCCGATGACCAAGTGGAGCACATCATCCGCTCGGTAAGCGCCTTCTTCGCCTAGCCGATTGGGGCTATGTACCGGCGCTGGGGCAAACGGGTATTCGACGTTGGCCTGGCCCTGGTGCTCGTGGCACTCACCCTGCCACTACAGCTGCTGCTGGTAGTAGTACTGGCTGCGTACTGGCGTGGCAACCCTCTGTTCTGGCAACTGCGGCCTGGCTACCGAGAGCGGCTGTTCTGGATAGTAAAGTTTAAGACCCTACGACACGGGCCTGGCACCGATGCTGAGCGGCTGACGCCCCTAGGCGCTTGGCTTCGCCGGACCTCGCTCGACGAGCTGCCCCAGCTCTGGCAAGTACTCACGGGTCAGATGGCCTGTATTGGGCCCCGCCCCTACCTGGTCGCGTACCTGCCCCTGTACACCGCGCGGCAACGGCTGCGGCACCAGGTGCGCCCGGGCATTACGGGCTGGGCCCAAGTAAATGGCCGCAACACACTGGGCTGGCCCGAGCGGCTTGAGCTAGACGTGTACTACGTAGAACACCTCTCGCTCAGGCTGGATCTGGCCATTCTTTGGCGGTCGGTCATCTACCTGATGCGGGGTACCGGTGTGGCGAGCCCTGGTGAGGCAACCGGGCGTATTTTCACCGGCACACCCCATGACCCCCAGTAAGTACGTGCTTATATACGGTGCCGGTGGGCATGGGCTCGTAGTGGCCCAGGCTGCACTGGCCAGTGGCGCGACGGTGGATTATGTGTTCGACGACGCGCCCCACAAGTGGGGCAGCCAGCTGCTCGGGGTGCCCGTGGGGCAGTATGACCTGAGCCGCTACCCCGCCATCCCGCTCGTGCTGGCCCTTGGCGACAATGCCCAGCGCCGTGTAGTGGCCAGCCAGGTAGCCCACCCCTTTGGTACCGTTTGTGCCGCTAGCGCCGAGGTGGCGGGTTTGGCACAGGTGGGGGAGGGCAGCCAGGTGCTTTCGCGGGCCGTGATAGGTGTAGAAGCCCAGGTGGGGCGGCACACCATCGTGAATACTGGCGTCATTGTAGAGCACCACGTAGTGGTTGCCGATTTTGTGCACCTCGCGCCAGGAGCTGTCCTCTGCGGCGGCTGCCATGTGGGCGAGGGCACCGTGGTGGGCCCAGGCGTGGTCATTGTGAAAGGCAAACGGGTAGGCAAGGGTTGCCTATTGGCCGCTGGTACGGTGGTGACCGAAGACGTGCCCGATGGCATGCGGGTGCAGGGCATCCCGGGCAGGGCCATACCCCTCGAAGGCCAGAGCTGGGACTGGGCCTAGCGCGGCACCACAGCCACCGTAAGGCGGCTGATGCACACCAGCTTGCCGTCCTCGTCTACAATCTCAATGCCCCAGATGTGGGTGCTACGGCCCAGATGAAAGGGCCGACAGGTGCCCGTCACTACGCCGCTGCGGACGGACCTCAGGTGGTTGGCGTTTACCTCCAGCCCCACCCCGTGGTGGGTGGTGGGGTCGACCACGAGCCAACTGCACACCGAGCCCAGTGTTTCGGCCAGCACGACACTGGCCCCACCGTGCAGGATGCCGATGGGCTGGTGCGTACGGTGGTCGACAGGTAGCGTGCCCGTGAGGTAATCCTCGCCCAACTCGGTGAGCCGTAGCCCTAGGTGGGTGCCGATGTGGGGGCCGTCTTGCAGGCCCAGGTCTTCGAGCCGGTAGGGCTGAAACCAAATACGACCGGCCATGATTACCCGCCCAGTTTGTTGATTTCGTCGCGCAGGCGGGCAGCGGTTTCGTAGTCTTCGCGGGCGATGGCCTCTTCAATGAGCCGCGTCAATTCCTGGATTCGGTCGTTCTTGCTGCCGCTGCGTTTGCGCTCGCTGCGTACAGGCTCTTGGGGCTTGGCTTCTTCCTCGCCCGAGTCGTCTTTGATCACGATACCGGCCTCGGCCAGGATGGGCTCGTGGGTGTAGATAGGGGCCTGGTACCGTACTGCAATGGCTACGGCGTCGCTGGGGCGGGCGTCGATCTCAAATTCCTCGTCCCCTTGGTACATGACGAGCTTGGAGAAGAAGACGCCTTCATGCAAGTCGTTGATAATCACCTCTTTGAGCCCAATACCAAAGGTGCGCGTAATGCTCAGCACCAGGTCGTGGGTCATGGGCCGGTTGGGCTTGATGCTTTCGATCTCGAGGGCGATTGCCTGGGCTTCGAAGCCACCAATAATAATGGGCAGCCTGCGGTTGCCGTCGCGTTCGCCAAGCACAAGGGCAAAGGAGCCGACTTGCGATTGGCTGGAGGACAGGCCGAGTATGTCGAGACGGATTTTTTCCACGAAAACGTCGCGGTTTCGGCGCCGCGCTAGGCCGTAAAGCTACGCTTTTCGCTCGTACGGTATTTTACCTAAGTGCCACCAAAGGGTGGGGGTTCCCGTAGCGAACTACTTGGCCTTGTGTTTGCGTACCGCGTCTACCAGCCGGGGTACAATGTCCATCGCATCGCCCACAATGCCGTAGTCGGCGGCTTTGAAGAACGGGGCCTCGGGGTCTTTGTTGATCACGATAATGGTCTTGCTGGCCGACACGCCCGCCAGGTGCTGGATGGCACCCGAAATACCTACTGCGATGTAGACGTTGGGGGCAATCTGAACGCCAGTTTGGCCCACGTGCTCGTGGTGGGGCCGCCAGTGCAAATCGCCGATCGGTTTGCTACAGGCTGTGGCCGCCCCCAGTTCTTTGGCCAGCGCGCCAATGTGGGCCCAGTTCTGGGTAAAGGTTTGCTCGTTGCCCACCCCGCGCCCGGCCGACACAACGACATCGGCTTCGGTGAGTGGCAGGTCGCCCGAAGCCATGATGCGCTCGGTGAGTTTGGCCACCAGGTGTTTGGCCTCGGGGGTGAAGGCAAATGGTGTTACGGTTGCGGTGGCGTTCCGTTCGACGAGTTTGTAGCCGTTCATCTTCACCGACACCACCACGTTTGTACCCGTAGTGGTCAGGGTCTCGACGACCTTGCCGGTGTAGGCCACCTTCGTGGCGCTGTACCCAGCACCCGCTGCCTGCAACAGACTCGTAGCCCCCGAGATGAGCGCGGCCTCACGCTTGATGGCCAGCCGACCGCCCAGGGCACGGCCCAGGGTGGTTTGCGACACCACGCAGATGGTGGCCCCCACCTGGCTGGCCGCCGCGTGGATAGCTGCCGCGTACGCGCCTTCGCGCAGGGTATCCAGCTCGGGGTCGGCTACAGTGAGCACTTTCGTAGCGCCGTACTTACCCAGTTCGGCCGCTTTGGGTGCAATGGCTGCGCCCAGCACCAGGGCAATGCATTCGGTGCCGAGGGCCTGGGCTAGGTCGGCCCCGTAGGTCGTGGCTTCGTAGGCGGCTTTTTTGAAATGGTCGCCAGCGTGTTCGGCAAAAACGAGAATGGCCATTGGGTGCGAGAGTTTGTAAGGGTGGGGGAGGGGTAGTGTCAGGGGGGGCGTGGAGTGTACGGGGGCTAAATGACGCCCTTGTCGGCCAGAACCGTGGCCAGTTCGGCCAGGTTGGCCGGATCAATGATTTTGAGGCGCGAGTTGGCCGGGGGCCGGGTCATCTGCTGTACCGTT
>JANRLA010000001.1:0-2592 GCA_033763015.1 Bacteroidia bacterium | reverse complement strand
CGTGCCGGGCGCGACGGCCGCGACGGCCTACCTGGTGCACCTGCGCTGGGGCGAGGGCGAGGCGGCCTGGCAGGCCGATAGTTACTCGTTAGTACTCATCACCGGAGCAGGTGCCGCCGAGGTGGTGCACCTGCGCAGGCCACTGCCCAGCCGTGGCGGAGTACAGCTGGCGGTAACGGGCACGCCCGAGGCGGGTTGGGTTGTGGTGCTCGGGCCCAGGGAGTGGCAGGCCTACCGGCTGGAGGGCACCACGTGCGCCGAGGCCCCGGTAACGAGCGGCTTACGGGGCGAAGACCGCCGTTGGGCCGATGCACTGGCGGCGGGCACGCTCTACTTCGCCCAAGGAAAGCTTGTGAGCGGGGTAGACAGTACGCGCATCGTCCGCAGCTTCGATGCCCGGAGTGGCAAGGTCGGTGCGGGTGAACGCGTGGGCAGCACCCCACTGGCGCTGGGCAAACGGGCACCCGACTGGCGTAGCGCACGTGCTTCGGCGCTGGCAGAGGGCAAGGATCCACTCGCGGGCGCGAAGACATCGGCAAAGACCTCAGTGAAAGCAGCGGCAAAGACCTCGGGGGCGGCAGAAGCCAAACGCGTCGGCCAAGACCACTTGCCGCCCGCGCTACCGGGTACCGGGGGACTACCCACCGACCTGGCAGGGGGCGAAGCCGCCAGGGCAACGGCCCAAGCGCGTGGCAGGCAGGCAGCCACCAAGGCGGCGACAGGCCTGGGCGCACTACCCGCCACACCTACGCGCCCCACACCCGAAGACCTACTCGCCCCGCCAGCCCAGCCAGGGCAGCGCGCGGGGGCAGTACTTGAGAAGGGCTCGGCGGCCGACTACCGGCCCGAGCTGGCGCTACCCGATGGTGTAGCCGAGGCCCAGTCTACCCTAACCCTCGCGGCCCCAGCCCTGGGTACCACCGCCGAGCGTACCCGGGAAGCCTTGCGCAAGCCCGCAGCCCTGTGGTACTTCGGCCGGGGGGCAGGGCTAGACTTCAACCGTATCATCGACCTCCAGGGCGACTCTGCCCAGGTGGCCGCCACCCTCGAACCTGCCACGCTCACCGATGGGCAGCTCGCCCAGGCCGAAGGCGTGGCCAGTGTCGCCGACACGCGGGGTAACCTGCGGCTCTACACCGACGGGCGCACCCTCTACGGGCCCGACCACCAGTCACTGGAGGGGGGCGAGGGCTTGTGGGGTCACCCCTCCAGCCAAGGCCTGCTCATTGTGCCCCTGCCCCACGCCCAGAACAAGGCCCAGGAGGATTACCTGGTGTTTGTGGCCGACCAAGGCGGCTATGCCGGCCACAGCAGTGGCCTGAGTGTAAGCCGGGTGAACGTTACCGGGAACAGCGGCCGGGTAGTGGCCAAGAACATCCCGCTCCAGCGGCACGCGACCGAGAAGCTCGCGGCGGCCCACCACGCCGATGGCAAGGCCATTTGGGTCGTAGGGCACGAGGCGGGCACCAACCGCTTCTTCGCCTACCTGGTAACGGGCAAGGGTGTCCTTGAGACGCCGGTCTACAGCCCGGTGGGCACGGTGCACCCCTCCGGGGGCAACGGCACGATTGGGCAGCTCGCGTTCGCGCCCGATGGTCGGCAGCTGGTCTCGGTAGTCGAAGGCACGGGCGCTATCGAGGTCTTTGCGTTTAACCGCGCAACGGGCGAACTGACCGAAGGCCGCAACCTAGGCGCAGAACTACCTGAGGCCATTGCCGCGCCCTACGGCGCAGCATTTTCGCCCAGCGGGCGCTACCTCTACCTGAGCGCCTGGCGCAGCGCAGCCCTCTACCAGCTCGACCTTGCGGCCGACAGCGTGGTCGTCTACCGCTTCGACCACGCCCCGACGATCGAGCCCTTTGGCAACCTGCAACTGGCCCCCGATGGCCGCATCTACTTGGCCAAGCGCGGCAGTGCTACCCTGGGCCGCATCAACCGCCCCGATGCCTCACGCGCCGCAGCGGGCTTTGCGCTCGAGGCCGTACCCCTGGGCGAGGGCCGCAGCGAGTTCGGCCTACCCGGTCTGGTGGCTACGTGGCTGGCCCCGCCCCAGGCGGCCTTCACGCCCGTGGGCGGCTGCCAGGACGAACCCCTGGTGCTGGTCAACCGCTCAAGCTACGCGGCCGATGCCTGGGACTGGACCCTGGTGAGCGCCGAGGGCACCGAGGCCCTTACCAGCGCCGAGGTGCACCCCCGCGTGCGGCTTCACACCCCCGGCAGCTACACCCTCACCCTGCGCGCCCGCTTTGGCCAGGTGTGGGACACCACCCAGACCTCGATCGAGATCACCCCCAAGCCCACCCTCGACCTGGGCCCCGACCGTACCCTCCCCGCCGATGGCAGCGGCATTGAGCTCATCGCCACCGACGCCCTTCCGGTACGCTGGAGCACCGGCGCGACCACCCCCCGCATTGTGGTGACCGAACCCGGTCGCTACAGCGTGACAACCCTGGGCGCAGGTTGCGTGGCCCAAGATGCCGTGTCGATTCTGCCGCACACCGACCCTCAGGCGAGTTTCCCGCTGGCCGCACGGGGCCAGGGCTGGCAGCCCGACGGCGCCCTGGGCCTGCGCAGCGCACGTACGGGCCTTGG